>JANNXN010000130.1:0-25206 GCA_031409595.1 Rhodobiaceae bacterium | reverse complement strand
ACGAGAGGTGAATGCCGTTTTGCGCCAGCAGGGCCACGTCCACATCCATGGAAATGACTTCGCTGTCGATGAGCACGCCATCGCAATCAAAGATCACATGGGAGATCATTTTGCGCCGAGATGCCGGAAGGCTTTGATCACTTGTTCGTAAACGGGCTTCTTGAAGGGCACGATCAGAGCCAGCATTTCATCCATGGGGGCCCAACGCCACTCATCAAATTCCTGCTTGTGGCCGGGAGGGGCCAGATTTACTTCGCTGTCATTGCCAAGGAAACGCATGGCATACCATTTCTGGGTTTGGCCGCGATATTTTCCCTTCCAGGATTTTCCGATGAGGTGTTCGGGAAGGTCATACTGATACCAGTCCGGTGCTTCGGCGATGATTTTGGCGGATGTGATGGCGGTTTCTTCGGCAAGTTCGCGGGCGGCGGCAATTGCCGGGTCTTCGCCACCATCAATGCCGCCCTGCGGCATCTGCCACCAGTGGCCTTTGCCCTCGTCATTCTGCTTGTCGAAACGGCGGCCGATCCAGACGAGGCCCTCAGCGTTGAGCAACATCACGCCCACGCACGGCCTATAGGCCGTAATCAAACTTTTCCCGGTCATTAGCTCAAGCGGCCTTTGTACAATGCGCTGACGGGCACCAGAATGATGCCCTTTTCGCGCAAGCTCTTGGCCCATTCTTTAACGGCTTCCTGGGTGACTTCAAGGCCTGAACCGGTACCCACGGCAAAACCGTTGGACTTGGCTTCGGCCTCAAGAAGCTCAAGTGCGGTGGCTATGCCTTCAGGTGTTGGAACGCTGTCGATGACGATTTCGGAGCTGCGATGGGGAACATTGGCCTTCAGCGCCACATCTTCTGAAACGGTGACTGCCGTTGAGGCATCTTCGAGATAGATGAGGCCGCGCTTTTTCAGTTCCTGCATGACGGGCTTCAAGGCCTTGGGTGAATTCAGGAGCTTGCCACCCATATAATTGGTGATGCCAGTGTAGCCGGCAAAACGGCTCATGTGCCAATGCAGGGCTTCCAGATTGGTGACATCATCAGCGTCAGAGAGCAGGGTTTTGGGGCCGGGATTGTTGGCAGGAAATCCCATGGGTTCCATGGGAAGCTGGAGCAACACTTCGTGACCGCTGGCACGGGCCTTGTTCACTTGTTCCTGCAGATTGTCACCATAGGGCGCAAAGGCGAAGGTCACATCACCGGGCAAATCCCTTGTGGCGCGCTGTGTGAGTTTTGGATTGAGGCCCATGCCGCCCAGCAAAATAGCAATCTTGGGGCGGTCGGAATGCAGAACGCCCATGGGCGTCAGGCGGGCATAGACTTCAGAAGGTTTTCTGTTTCCGGGACCAATGCGGGGCAGATTGCCCATGCTTCCGGTTTCAATGAGATCAGCCATGGGAGCAGGGCGCAAACGTTGGCGAGGTGCTACTTCAATGCCGACCTCAGTTTGATACACTTCGGATTGAAGAGGTGAATCGGACTCAGCTTCCGGCTCTTCTTCTTTGACGGCAACCTCGGTTTCCTCGGATGCGACGTCCTCGGCTGCCGGCGTTGTTGAGGCGGTTTTGATTTCTTCCGGTGGGGGGATTGCCGCAATGACAATGGGTTCGCCCGCGAAAGGGTTGGGTGTGGTGACTGCCCACAGGCTGAGGCTCACAAGGCCTGCTCCTGCCAACATAGACGCAGCAAATAACGCCGAGGGTCTTCTCGCCCACAGGCGTTGACCCAAGCTTCGCTTCCTTAGCGGTTGTCGCAGTTCATCACGGCCCATGAAAAAAATGGCTTCCCATCGATTCGGTTTGGGATAACTTTGGCGGCGCAACCGTTAACGTCTCATTAACCGTAAACAGATTTGGGTTCAGAGAAAATTATAGGGGTCCACATCGATGTGGAGTTGAACGGAACCTTTGGGTTTCACATCTTTCAACCACTGACGAATGAAGGCCTGAAGATTGACTTCGCGGGCGGCCTTGATGAGAAAGCGCCAGCGATGGCGGCCCCTGACGATGTGTATTGGGGCCGGGGCCGGGCCCAGAATTGTAACTGCTTCGCCAATGGGGCTGGTCGCTGCAATCTGGCGAACGAAGCGCTCGGCTTCGACAGCGTCGGTCCCTGACACAATGACTGCAGCCAAGCGGCCGAAGGGTGGCAAGCCGGCATTTTCGCGAATGAGTTTTTCCTGAGAGAGATAACCCTCGCGGTCGGCGTGTTTCAACGCCTGCATCAGGGGGTGTTCGGGGACATGGGTTTGGACGAGGGCGCGCCCGGGTTTTTCACCGCGACCTGATCTGCCTGCAACTTGCGCCATCAGGGCCCAGGTTCGTTCACCGCCTCGCGGATCGGATGATTCGAGGGCGAGGTCGGCATCCACCACGCCCACAAATGTGAGATGGGGGAAGTGATGGCCTTTCGCCACCAGCTGGGTTCCGATCACAAGATTATAATCGCCGCGGGCCACATCCCGGATCACGTCACGGAGGTAAATTCCACGCGCCAGGTCGCTGGAGAGAATGGCCATGCGGGCTTCGGGAAAGCGGCGGGCTGCTTCTTCGGCCAGGCGCTCGATGCCGGGTCCGCAGGGGACCAACTTGTTTTCAGCATTGCATTTGGGGCAGGACTTGGGCGTGGGTTCCATGTGGCCGCAGTGGTGGCACATGAGCTGACGGCGAAACCGGTGCTCAACAAGCGAAGCCGCGCAGTTGGGGCAATCCATCCGGTGGCCGCAGGCGCGGCACAGGGTGAGGGGCGCGTAACCCCGGCGATTGAGAAACAACAGCGCCTGGTCACCGGCCGCCAGAGCTGCCGCAATGTTATCGACAAGGGGAGCTGACAGCCAGGCGCCGGTTTCAAGGGGCGTGGTGCGCATGTCGATCAAACCGATTTCCGGCAGTTCGGGGCGGCCATGGCGGTCCAGCAATTTGACATGGCCGTAACGGCCGCGATCAGCGTTCACCAGAGATTCAAGTGATGGCGTTGCCGAGGACAGGATCACCGGAAATTTTCCGATTGCGCCATAGAGCACTGCCATGTCGCGGGCATGGTAGGGCACGCCCTCATCCTGCTTGTAGGCACTTTCATGTTCTTCATCGACGACGATGAGGCCGAGTTTTTTCCACGGCAGGAAAAGTGCCGAGCGGGCGCCGACGACAATTCTTGCTGTGCCATTGGCAACGCCCCGCCAGACGCGCTCGCGCTCTCTGGGACGCATATCGGAATGCCATTGGGCGGGTTCTGCGGCAAAGCGGGTTTCAACGCGGGCAATAAAACTGGCAGTGAGGGCGATTTCAGGCAGCAGCAGCAGAACTTGCGCACCACCTGCCAAAGCTGCCGCCATGGCTTCGAAATAGACCTCGGTTTTTCCCGAACCGGTCACGCCATCAAACAATGTCACTTTGGCGCTGCGCGAGGTAACGGTGGCGCGAAGCTCCTGGGCGGCGGCTTCCTGTTGTTTTGACAGCTTCACTCCACCGGCATTCAAATCCGGGGTTTGAAATGGCTTAAGACTTGGCAGGGTCACGGTTTCCAGCGCACCTTCTTTTGCCAGCGATTTGACAACTGATGTGCCGACACCTGCAGCCGTGGCCAATTCCGAGAGCCGCATGGCGAAACCTTCGGAGGCCACTTCCAAAACACGCTGGCGCTGGGGCGTCATGCGGCGGATTGCCTGGCCCGATGCCCGGTAGGCCAATTGCTCCTTTGGTTCTTCAAAAGCGGATGGAGAGCGCAGCACCATGCGCAGCACATTGCCTTTGGGCTCCACATAGTAATCGGCCAGCCAATCCACAAATTTGCGGTGGGTTTCGCTTAAAGCGGGCATTTCAAAACGGCTGGTGATCTCGCGGAGCTTTGCCTTCCCGGGAACATTTGCGTGGAGCGACCAGACAACACCGATGAGCGTTCTGGGGCCCAAGGGCACCCCCACATAGTCACCCACGGCGAGCATCATTCCTGCCGGAATGCGGTAGGAATAGGGGCCTTCCAGGGCCAAGGGCAACAGCACATCGGCAAGGCGTGGGGAATCGGGGTTCATGGTCTTGGAATAGTCTTGGACTGAAAGGCCCGCCAGTCTTATATCACGCTCGCAAATGAAACATTCCACGGTTCAGCAGCCCTCGGCACGTGCCCGCGAGATCGTCTATTGGGAACCTATCCAGCTGGCCCAGCGCCTGCGGGGTCAGGCCCATTTGACGCTGTTCGAAAGCACCATGCGGCAGGAAAAACTGGGACGCTATTCGTTTCTGGCGTGTAACCCATTATCAACTGTCAGTGTGGAAGGTGGCCAGGTTCTGCTGGATGGCGTTCTGCAGGAAGAGTCCGCACTCAAGGTTCTTGACCGTATTCTGGAAACCAATCGCAGACCGATGATGGCCGGGTTGCCACCGTTTCAGGGAGGGTTGGCCGGATTCATTTCTTATGATTTTGGCCGCAGCCTCGAACCCAACTCACGCGTGCCGAATTTTCCGCCTGTCTGCCCTGATCTCATGCTGCATGTTTATGATGTCGGCATTGCGTTTGATCATTTGCAGGAAAGGGCGTGGATCATTTCAACGACTGAAGAGGCGCGCGCTGACGAGCTGGAAGATCTGCTGAAGCATAAGGTGCAGGCCTTGGGACCATCAGCCATTGAGAAATGGTCTTCGAATTTCACGCGGCCCGGCTATGAGGCGGCTGTTGCCCGGGTGATTGAATACATCCTTGATGGCGATATCTTTCAGGCGAATATTTCCCAATGTTTCAGCGCCGCCATTCCCAACGGGTTTGATGCGTTGGGATTTTATGGGAAACTACGGGCGCTGAACCCCGCCACATTCTCCGCCTATCTGGATTATGGCCAGGTGCAGATTGCATCGAGCTCGCCGGAGCGGCTGTTGAGTTTTGATGGAAAAACCGTGGAGGCACGACCCATCAAGGGCACGCGGCGGCGCGATGCTGATCCGGCCCGTGATGCGGCCCTGATCGCCGAGCTTGTTGCCAGCCGCAAGGACCGGGCCGAGAACGTCATGATTGTCGACTTGTTGCGCAATGACCTGAGCCGGGTTTGCTCTGGCGTGCGGGTGCCGGTTTTGTGCGGGCTTGAGAGCTATGCGTCGGTGCATCATTTGACCTCGGTTGTCACCGGAGAATTGAAAGCTGGAAAATCAGTTGGCGATTTGATTGCGGCACTTTTCCCCGGTGGTTCGATCACGGGCGCTCCCAAAATTCGCGCCATGGAGATTATCGCCGAAATTGAGCGGAGCCCGCGGGGCGTTTATTGTGGCTCGATCGGCTATTTCGGCTTCAACGGCCAGGTTGACCTGAATATCGCCATTCGCACCGCCATGTTCAGCCAAGGTGTTGCGAGGTTTCAGGGTGGTGGCGGCATTACGGCGCGCTCGGAACCCGCGGCGGAATACGAGGAGACACTCGCGAAGATCAATCGCATCATGGAGGCCTTCGCGCCATGATCCTGATTGTCGATAATTATGACAGCTTTGTCTACAACATCGCCCGCTATTTCGAGGAGTTGGGCCAGAGCGTAGCGGTGAAACGCAATGATGAAGTTGGTGACATTTCACCTGACGTGGGAGCAATTGTGATTTCGCCTGGACCCTGCACGCCAAAGGAGGCTGGGGCCTCGCTCACTCTTGTTGCCAAATATTCCGGCAGGTTGCCAATTCTTGGCGTGTGCCTCGGGCATCAATGCATCGGGGAAGTTTTTGGCGGCACGGTTGTCCGCGCCAAACGGCCGATGCATGGGGATGCTTCCGAAATCATTCATGGGGGCCAAGGCATTTTCAAGGGATTGCCCAATCGGCTGAATGCCGGGCGGTATCATTCGCTGATTGTGGAAACGGCAACAGAAAATCCGGAACTGGAAATTACGGCGCGCAGCGATGACGGCGAAATCATGGGACTTCAGCATCGCTTCCACCCAACCTATGGGGTGCAATTTCATCCTGAATCCATCCTCACCGAACATGGCTATGGCATGTTGCGGAATTTTCTGGAGGTGGTGAGTTGAGCATTGTGTGGTTCAATGGCAGTTTTGCAAATGGCGCCATAGCGCTTGATCCAAGAGATCGTGGATTTTTGCTGGGAGACGGCGTTTTTGAAACACTGTTGGTGCGCGACCATAAAGCGATATTGCTGACTGCGCATTTGAACCGCCTGGCCAAGGCTGCGACTGAAGTCGGGATTATTTTCGATGCGACACTGGTTCGTGGCGGAATTGCTGCGGTGATGGCAAAAAGCCGAACCGCCGCGGAAGTGTTACGGATTACGCTCAGTCGGGGAGCCACGGCTCGTGGTCTTGCCAGCCCCTGTGTGTCACCCAGCCTGCTGATTACACTTGATGACTTCACTGCGGGCAGCCAACCGGAAACCTATCGTCTCAAAGTCTCGGCAGTCCGGCGCAATGAACATGCGCCTTCCTCGCGGATGAAAACAACTTCCTACATTGATGGCATCGTGGCGGCCCGCGAAGTGGCGGCTGAGGCCGATGATGCCTTGATGCTCAATACAGCAGGCAATGTGGCGTCAACCACCGTTGCCAATATATTCATGCTGCGCGGAGAAGAATTGATTACGCCGGGATTGGATCAAGGAATTTTGCCCGGCACGATCAGGCGGGTTTTGCTGGACGCTGCGGCCAGCATTTCACTTTTTCCGGTTGAACGGGTCGTCTCGCTGGAGGAACTCTATCATGCTGATGGCGTGTTCATTTGCAATAGCCTGCGGCTCGTGAAGCCAGTTGTGAAAGTGAATGACGTGACATTGGCGACAAATTCAATGGCAGACTTAATGAAAGGACTGAACGATGAAATTTTTTGTTGATACGGCTGACGTGGCGGAGATCAAGGAACTGGTTGATGTGGGGTTGCTCGATGGCGTTACCACCAACCCTTCGCTCATTGCGAAGTCGGGGCGGGCCTTCAAGGAGGTCGTCGCCGAGATTTGCAAGCTCGTTGAGGGTCCGGTGAGCGCTGAGGTCACAGCACTGGATTATGCCGGCATGGTTAAGGAGGGCAATGAGCTTCGCCGAATTGCCAAAAATGTAACTGTTAAAGTGCCGCTCACCATTGATGGCCTCAAGGCGTGCAAGGCGCTCAGCGGTGATGGGGCGATGGTTAATGTCACCTTGTGCTTCAGTGCCAATCAGGCTTTGCTGGCTGCCAAGGCAGGAGCCACCTTCATCTCACCATTTGTAGGGCGTCTTGATGACATTCATCTGGATGGCATGGAGCTCATTTCGGAAATTCGCCAGATCTACGACAATTACGCCTTTGATACGGAGATACTGGTGGCCTCCGTGCGGAACGCCAATCATGTGAAACAGGCCGCACTTATTGGGGCCGATGTGGTTACCGCTCCAGCTGCTGTTCTCAAGGCATTGGCCAAGCATCCACTCACCGACAAGGGCATTGAAATGTTCATGGCGGACTGGAAGAAAACCGGACAGACCATATTGTGATCCTTGAACACGCAATTCTGGATGTTAAGCCGGAGGAAACTGCCGCATACGAGACAGCGTTAACGAAGGCGTTGCCGCTCATTGCCGCCACGCCTGGGTTCATCAGGCTTGAAGTGAGGCCCTGCCTGGAACAGCCGGGACGCTATCTCCTGCTGGTGGAATGGCGCTCGCTGGAGGACCATACGACAGGCTTCAGGCAATCCGATCGTTATCAAGAATGGCGAATTTTACTGCATCACTTTTACAATCCGTTGCCTTTGGTGGAACATTTCGGCGAGCCTGTCGTGCGGAGTTAGGAGTTCTCAACCATTGGGGGCGTAGTTTGGCGCCATGAGAGAAGCTCGCGATCTGTTGCAATTTGGACTGGCCAGTGATGCGGCAGGCATTGCCGTTGCATGGCTGAAATCCTTGAAATCAGAACGGCGCATGGCGGGAAAAACCCTGGAAGCCTACGCACGTGACGTTAACCAGTTTGGGCAGTTCTTAAGAGATCATTTAGGCCAACCCGCGGGCATCGCTGATCTGGCTTCCTTAACGACGGGTGACTTCAGGGCCTTCATGGCACGCCGCCGCACGGGTGGCGTTGAGAGTCGCACACTGGCGCGGCAGCTTTCCGCCATTCGCTCGTTTTTCCGCTTTGCCGAGCGAAGCGATCATTTCAAGAATGCAGCGCTGGCCGCACTGCAATCGCCGAAGCTCTCGCATTCCGTGCCAAAGCCCTTGAGCGTTTCCGCGGCCAGAAAAGTTGCCGATTGCGATGTGCTTTCAACCGATGAAACGCCGAAGTGGGTTGAGGCGCGGGACCGCGCTGTGCTCACGCTGCTCTATGCCTGCGGCTTGCGCATTTCGGAAGCCCTTGAGCTGACACTCAATCAATCACACTCCAATCCGCTGGTGATCAAAGGCAAGGGCGGGAAAGTTCGCATTGCGCCCATGCTTCCACGCGTGCGGGAAGTTTTGGATTCTTACATTTCGCTGTGCCCATTTTCGTTGAAACCGGATGAGCCGATGTTCCGGGGTGTACGTGGCAAACCGCTCAATGCCCGCAACATTCAACTGGTGATCGAGCGGATGCGGGGCACCTTGAATCTTCCCGACACGGCAACGCCGCATGCCTTGCGGCATTCCTTTGCAACCCATCTTCTGGGCAACGGGGCTGATCTCCGGGTGATCCAGGAGCTTCTGGGCCATGCCAGCCTGTCATCGACGCAAATCTATACGGAAGTTGACCGCACCCATTTGCTCGAACAATATCGCAAAGCTCACGCGCAGAGTTGAGGCTTGCGGGCGCTCCGGGTTTTTCATAGGCTTGGTCCATGCCCGCCATTGCGCCTGTCCGATCAAATTTGGAAATGCCCAGAACAGCTGAGGTTGCCGTTATCGGCGGTGGCATCATTGGTGTTTCCGTGGCAATCGAACTTGCGGAACGCGGCTTGTCCGTGGTGTTGCTGGAGAAGGGGATCATTGCCGGCGAGCAATCGAGACGCAATTGGGGATGGTGCCGCCAGATGGGGCGCGACCCTCGTGAAATTCCGCTCATTCTGGAATCGCTCAAGCTTTGGCGCGGCATGAATGCGAGGGTTGGCGCTGAAACGGGCTATCGCCAATGCGGCATCGTCTATCTGGCTGAAACTGATGCCGAGTTTGCGGCGAAGGAAAAATGGCATGCGGACAATGCCAAGGCGTTTGGTCTCGATACGAGACTGGTCACTGGAGCTGAGGCTGAAAAACTGCAGCCGGGTTCAACGCGGACATGGAAGGGTGCGCTCTACACATCAGCCGATGGACGGGCTGAACCTTTCATCGCAGTTCCCGCCATGGCGCGCTATGCGCAAAAACTTGGCGTGACAATTCTGCAGAATTGCGCGGTGCGGGGCATCGAAACGGCTGCAGGCAAGGTCAAATCAATTGTCACGGAAAGTGGCGCCATTGCTTGTGACCGCGCCGTGCTGGCGGGGGGCGCATGGTCGCGGCGGTTTCTTCACAATCTTGGCATTGAGTTCCCTCAGCTTTCGGTGGTGAACTCGGTGATGCGAACGGCTACGATTGATACAGGCCTGGAGAAATCCTGTTCAGGCGGCAAGTTTGCATTTCGCAAGCGCCTTGATGGCGGCTACACAATCACCCATCGCCACAGGTCGGTTGCTGATATTGTGCCTGACAGTTTTCGGTTGTTTGGAAGGTTTCTGCCCGCATTGAAACTGGACTGGCAGGGGTTGCGCTTGCGATTGGGCAAACGGTTTATCGATGAGGCAAGGTTGAAGCGGCGCTGGCAGCTGGATGAGCGCTCGCCCTTCGAAGAGGTCCGGATGCTTGATCCCGAGCCGGTGCATGACATTCTTGATGAGGCGGCGGAAAGCCTGAAACTCTACTATCCGGCATTTTCGCCCATGCAGATTATTGAGCGGTGGGCAGGCGTGATTGATGCCACACCTGATGCAGTGCCGGTCATTTCGGCCATTGAGAAAGCCCAAGGGCTATTTCTGGCCTCGGGTTTTTCCGGGCATGGATTTGGCCTGGGGCCAGGTGCTGGCAGGCTTATGGCGCAGTTGGTTGTTGGAGAAAAACCCAGTGTTGATCCCACGCCATTTCGTTATGGGCGCTATTTTGACGGCAGCAATCCCAAGCCTTCAACTGGACTTTGATCAGGCGGCCATTTGCTGGGAGTGGGCCATGGCACGCTCAACAGTTGCCAGCAATGATTCAGGGGCCACGGGTTTTCGCATGAATTCAAACAGTTTGAGATCAAGGGCGCGCACTTGCGTGGAGCTCTCAACATCGGCCGATACCATCACATAAACGGACTTGCAGCCCAGGGCTTGCATGGTTTCGACCACATCCAGGCCATTTTTTACGCTGCCGAGCCTGAAATCTATGAGGCCCACCGAGAAGGTCTGGCCCATGGCGAATTCGAGGGCGGATTCCGGATCGGCAAAACCTTTAACTTTGTAACCCATTTCAGCAAGCAGTTCGGCCGTGGTGGTGAGAAGATCAAGATCATCGTCGAGGATAAGAACATCGACATGCTTACTGCTGTTAGTCATCACTTCGCCTTCAAGGAACAATCAAAAACTTAATTATGCGCCAGAAGATTTACCAATTGCTAAACATCAACTGTGAATTGCCCGTACGGCGACCGCCATGGCGGCTTCCTTGACAGCTTCGGACAAGGTTGGATGGGCGTGGCAGGTTCGGGCGAGGTCCTCAGCGGAACCGCCAAATTCCATCAAGACAGCAATTTCATGGATGAGTTCGCCAGCCATGGGGCCAATAATATGGGCCCCCAGAACTCTGTCGGTGCGGGCGTCGGCCAGGATCTTAACAAAGCCATCGGTTGTCTGGTTGGCCTTGGCGCGGCCGTTGGCTAGAAACAGGAACTTTCCACTCCTGTAGTCGATCCCTGAAGCTTTGAGGTCTTCTTCGGTTTTGCCAACACTTGCCACTTCGGGAGACGTGTAAACGACGCCTGGGATGACATCATAGTTGACGTGGCCCGCTTGGCCGCTCAGCATTTCAGCGAGAGCCACACCTTCGTCTTCCGCCTTGTGGGCCAGCATGGGTCCGCGAATGACATCGCCAATCGCATAGATATTTTTGACGCTGGTTTCGAAATGGTCTCCAACTTCGATCCGGCCCTTGGCATCGCGCTTGATGCCTGCTTCGTCACATCCCAAGCCTTCGGTGAAGGGCGTGCGGCCGACGGCCACCAAAACCACATCGGCGCTGAGAGTTTCTCCCGCTCCGCCAGCGGCTGGCTCAAAACTCAGTGTCACGCCCGACTTGGACTTCGTGGCTTGCGTGACTTTGCTGGACAGCTTGAATGTGAAGCCCTGTTTCTGCAGCAGGCGCTGGAAATTCTTGGCCACATCCAAATCCATGCCGGGCAGAATGCGGTCGAGATATTCGATCACGGTTATTTTTGATCCCAATCTCGCATAGACGGAACCCAGTTCAAGGCCAATCACGCCAGCGCCAATAATGGCCAGGTGGGTGGGAGCCTTGTCGAGTTCGAGTGCGCCAGTCGAGGAGACAATTTGCTTTTCGTCGATCTCAATGCCTTTGAGTGTCGCCACATCGGAGCCGGTCGCCACGACGATGTTCTTGGCCTCCATGATTTGGCCCGCGACGTCGACTTTTCCGCTGGCCAAAATTTTGCCATGACCACGCACCACCGTCACCTTGTTTTTCTTCAACAGAAAATCAACGCCCTTGGTGTTGCCGTCGATGGCTTCCTGCTTGAATCCCATCATCTTGGCGAGGTCAAATGTAGGCGCCACATTGATGCCCATCCTGGCAAAGGAGTGGCCAGCTTCTGCATACATTTCCGAGGCGTGCAGCAGCGCCTTGGACGGAATGCACCCAACATTCAGGCAGGTTCCGCCATGGGTGCTCCGTCTTTCGATAACGCAAACCTTGAGTCCGAGCTGGGCGGCGCGAATGGCGCAGACGTAACCGCCGGGTCCGGTGCCAATTACCGCCAAATCAAATTGTTCAGCCATTTGCGGCATCCATCACAAATCCAGCAGCGCGCGCTGGGGGTCTTCGAGGCCTTCCTTGACACGCACCAGGAAAGTCACGGCTTCCTTGCCATCGACAATCCGGTGATCATAGGAGAGTGCGAGATACATCATTGAGCGGATCACCACTTGCCCATTCACCGCCACGGGGCGTTCCTGAATTTTGTGCATGCCCAGGATGCCGGATTGTGGCGCATTGAGGATGGGCATCGACATCAGCGAGCCATAGACGCCGCCGTTTGAAATGGTGAAGGTGCCGCCTTGCATATCGGCAATTTGAAGATGGCCATCTCTCGCCTTCTTGCCGTAGTCAGCGATGGTCTTTTCAATTTCAGCAAATGACAGGCGATCCGCATTGCGCACCACTGGCACAACGAGGCCCTTGTCTGTGCCAACCGCAACGCCGATATTATAGTAGTTTTTGTAGACGATATCTTCCCCGTCGATTTCGGCGTTCACGGCGGGCACGTCCTTGAGGGCCTGGATTATAGCCCTGACGAAAAAGCTCATGAAGCCGAGTTTCACCCCGTGCTTTTTTTCGAATATATCCTTGAACTGGGTGCGAAGCGCCATGATCGCGGTCATGTCCACCTCGTTAAAGGTCGTAAGCATGGCGGCGTTATTTTGCGCTTCCTTCAAACGCCTGGCAATCGTGAGGCGGAGGCGGGACATTTTTACCCGCTCTTCCTGGCCGGAAACCAAAGGTGTTGCGGGTGGCGAGGGTGGAAGAATTGGCGAGGGTTTTTCCAGATGCTCAATGACATCGCCCTTGGTCAGTCGGCCATCTCTACCGGTTGCAACAATGCTCGCGGGTTCGAGTTTGTTTTCCGTCACAATTTTTCTCACGGCGGGCGAGAGCGGGGCCACTGCTGGCTTTGCGGGAGCGGGTGCGATTGGCGCAGGCTTGGAAACCGCACCGGCTGCACCTTCTTCAATCGAGCCCAGGAGTGCGCCAACTTTGACGGTGCTGCCGGGGGCAGCGTCGATAAACAACAGCTTGCCAGACGCAGGTGCGGGGACCTCGACAGTCACCTTGTCAGTTTCAAGCTCAACCATGGGCTCGTCAGCCTTGATTGCATCGCCCACACTCTTGAACCACTTTGCAATTGTTGCTTCGGTGACGGATTCACCGAGGGCGGGTACGCGAATTTCTCTGGTCATTCTTGGTGTCCTTTAAACTCTATGAACCTAACGCGTCATTCAGGAAGGCCTTCAATTCCTTGAGATGGCGGCTCATCAATCCTGTTGCGGTCGATGCTGATGGCGGCCTGCCCGCATAACGGGGCCTGGTATTTTTTGCCTTGGTGAATTCCAGGGCGCGTTCAATGTTGGGCTGGGCATAGGTCCAGGCGCCCATGTTCATGGGTTCTTCCTGACACCACATGACCTCGGCTTTCTTGAACCGCGTCAATTCCTGGATCAGGGCTTTGTGAGGCCAGGGATAGAGTTGCTCCACGCGCAGCAGATAAACGTCATTGATGTTTCGGCTCTCGCGTTCCTCATAGAGATCGAAATAGACCTTGCCGGAACAGATAACGATGCGGCGAATCTTGTCGTCTGGCGCCAGCTTGATGGCCTGGTCTTGCAGAATTTCGGCGTCATCCCAGAGAATGCGGTGGAAGGAGGTGTCGGCGGCAAATTCAGTCAGGCTTGATGTCGCCCGCTTGTTTCGCAGCATTGATTTAGGCGTCATCAGGACAAGGGGTTTGCGGATATCCCGCTTGAGCTGCCGCCTGAGAATGTGGAAATAATTGGCAGGTGTTGTGCAATTGGCAATTTGCATGTTGTCTTCGGCGCACATCTGCAGAAAGCGCTCGAGGCGGGCTGATGAATGCTCGGGCCCCTGGCCTTCGTAACCGTGGGGCAACAGCACCACAAGACCGGACATGCGCAGCCATTTGCGCTCGCCCGATGAAATGAATTGATCGAAGACAACCTGGGCGCCATTGGCGAAATCACCGAACTGGGCTTCCCAAATTGTCAGCGTGTTGGGTTCGGCCAGCGAGTAGCCATACTCGAATGCCAGAACGGCTTCTTCCGACAACATGGAATTGATGATTTCAATTTTGACCTGCTGGTCTTTCGCCATATGATTGAGTGGCGTGTAGACCTTGCCAGTCACCTGATCGGAAAGCACCGCATGGCGTTGGGAGAAGGTGCCGCGCTGCACGTCCTGACCCGACAATCTCACGCTGAGGCCTTCGTCAAGCAGTGTTGCGAGCGCCAGGTGCTCGCCCATGGACCAATCAACGCCTTTGCCATCTTCAATCATCTTGAGGCGGGCATCCAGAACGCGCTGCATGGTTTTGTGAACGGCAAAAGTCTTCGGCACCTTGGTGATCTTGCGGCCAAGGTCTTTGAGTTTTTCCAGTTCGACACCGGTTTGGCCTTTGCGGGGATCGTCCAAATCCTTGGCTGACTTCAATCCGGCCCAGCGACCATCCAGCCAATCGGCCTTGTTGGCCTTGTAGGCTTCAGAGACGCTGAAATCCTCATCAAGGCTCTTGCGGTAGTTGGCCTTCATGGCTTCAAATTCATCAGCGGTGATGACACCTTCATCAATCAAACGTTTGGAATAGAGATTGACGATTGTCTGATGGGTGGAAATGGCGCGGTACATCAAAGGCTGCGTAAAGAATGGCTCGTCCACCTCATTGTGGCCGAAACGGCGATAGCAGAACATATCGATGACGACGGGCTTCTTGAACTTCTGGCGGAATTCGGTGGCAATCTTTGCCGCAAAGACCACGGCCTCGGGATCATCGCCATTGACGTGGAAAATCGGGGCCTCGATCATCTTGGCAACGTCGGATGGATAGGGCGAGGATCTGGCGAAATGCGGGCTGGTGGTGAAGCCAATCTGGTTGTTGACGATGAAATGGATGGAGCCGCCTGATCGGTGACCGCGAAGGCCTGAAAGACCAAAACACTCTGCCACAACACCCTGGCCCGCAAAGGCCGCATCGCCGTGAATGAGAAGCGGCAGGACGCTGGTGCGATCCTTGTCGCCGCGCTGGTCCTGCTTGGCGCGGGCCTTTCCCAGCACCACGGGATCCACAATTTCAAGATGGGAGGGATTGGCGGTGAGTGAGAGGTGAACCGTGTTGTTGTCAAACATGCGGTCTGAAGATGAACCCAGGTGATACTTCACATCGCCTGAACCTTCCACTTCTTCAGGCGTCGTGGAGCCGCCCTTGAATTCATGGAAAATGGCGGAGAAGGGTTTTGACATCACATTGGCCAACACGTTCAGCCGCCCACGGTGGGCCATGCCAAGAACGATTTCCTTGACGCCAAGCTTGCCGCCGCGCTTGATGATCTGTTCAAGGGCTGGAATCATGCTTTCGCCGCCATCAAGGCCAAAGCGTTTGGTGCCGGTGTATTTCACATTGAGAAAATTCTCGAAACCTTCGGCCTCGATGAGTTTCCGCAGAATGGCTTTCTTGCCGAGCGGCGTAAAGGAAATTGCCTTGTCGGCCCCTTCAATGCGCTTTTGCAGCCACGCCTTCTGCGCGGGGTCAGAGATGTGCATGAACTCCACACCCAGCGTGTTGCAATAGGTGCGTTTGAGAATGTCAACGATCTGCCGGATGGTCGCCTGTTCAAGCCCCAGCACCTTATCGAGGAAAATCGGGCGGTCGAGATCGGCTTCGGCAAAGCCGTAGGAGGCTGGATCGAGTTCAGGTTGTGCCGGACGCTCAGCAAGTTTCAGGGGATCGAGATCGGCCGCCAAATGGCCACGCATGCGGAAGGCGCGGATCATCATCAATGCGCGGACTGAATCCATGGTGGCCTTGCGCACATCGTCAACGGAAAGGCTGGGCGATTTTGCCTCGATCTTGCCGCCGACAGTTTTTTCTATTGCGGGCCAGTTGCCATCAAAGGCTGAAACGAGATCTCCAGTTGGCGTTGGCGGCCAATCTTTGCGGGCCCAGGAGGGGCCGGAAACCTGCTTTTCAGGCGCTGCATCAAGGCTTGCAAAAAATTGCCGCCAATGGATATCCACGCTGGTTGGGTTTTCGAGATATTTGGCATAGAGCCCCTCAATGAACTGGGCATTGCCACCATAGAGAAACGAGGTTTGTTCAAACGCCGTTATCAAATCTGTCTTGTTCATCGCCGCCATTTCCACCAAGCCGGTAACTCTGTCCGGCCTAACGATATATATGCATTCAACCTGTGTATTTCCTATGTACGCCGCAATTTCTTTATCAATGTTTTACCCAGCAGTGCCGGTGAATCAGAAACTGCGATACCGGCCCGCTTCATGGCCTCTATTTTGGACTCAGCGCCACCTTTACCGCCTGAAATTATGGCACCCGCATGGCCCATGCGGCGGCCTGGCGGGGCGGTGCGGCCCGCGATGAAGCCCGCCATGGGCTTCTTAACCTTTGACTTGCGGATGAATTCGGCCGCGTCCTCTTCGGCTGAGCCGCCAATTTCTCCAATCATTATAATGGATTGGGTCTTGGGATCAGCCAAAAACATTTCCAGCATGTCGATGAATTCAGTGCCCTTGACCGGGTCGCCGCCGATGCCAACGGCAGTGGTTTGGCCCAATCCTTCCTGGGTTGTCTGGAAGACCGCCTCATAAGTTAACGTGCCGGAGCGCGAGACAATGCCGACGGAGCCTTTTTTGAAAATATTTCCGGGCATGATGCCGATTTTGCATTCCCCTGGCGTCAAAACGCCGGGGCAGTTTGGCCCGATGAGGCGGGTTTTTGATCCGACCAGGGCGCGTTTTACGCGCACCATGTCGAGCACGGGGATGCCCTCGGTGATGCAGACCACTAATGGAATTTCAGCATCAATGGCTTCGAGAATGGCGTCGGCCGCAAAGGGTGGCGGCACATAAACCACGGAGGCATCAGCGCCAGTTTTCTCGCGCGCTTCCCACACGGTGTCATAAACGGGAAGGCCAATGTGTTTTGTGCCGCCTTTGCCGGGTGTCACACCTGCCACCATCAGGGTTCCATAGGCAATCGCCTGCCCAGTGTGAAACGTGCCGGTGTTGCCAGTGATGCCCTGGCAGATGACGCGGGTTTTTTTGTTGACGAGAATGGACATTTATCAGCTTGCCTTGAAAGGGTTGATGGCTGTCACGGAACCGTATTTTTGGCCGTGATTGAGGTCTTCCGTGTACAGAGTTCTTGCTTCGACGACTTCAGCGGCAGCAACCAAGGCGGCATCCCAATAGCTGATCTGGTAGTGCTTCGAATGACTGATCGCTTGTTGGACGATCAGGTGGTCTATAGGCACAACAGGCAGAAGTGAGAGCGTATCAATCCAATTTGCGGCTTCCTGTTGCGTCAGTGGTGTTTGACCGTTCTTGGACTTCATGGCGTTCACATAGAACTCGGCGAGCACCTGCCCAGACAGCGCGATATCCGCATCATGCATAATGTCCCATGCGCGTTTGTGTTTGTCGGGGTACCGGAGTGCCCCGGATGCCGCATAGAGCAAGACATTGGTATCGACAAAAGCATCAACGCTCATAAAGGCTCGCGCGGTCAAACTTGAAATCTGGCCCCAGGTCGGAAGTGGATGTTTCACTCATTTTACGCAGCTCTGCCATCGCAGCTTTGGCACGGTGCTTCTGTCGGCTTATGCTGGCGAGATAGTCTCTTACCATGGCGTTAACCGTCGTTTTTTTCTCAGCGGCGACGACCCGGACATCATCCAGAATCTCGTCAGGAATGTTCAAGGTTATGTTGCTCATTTAATAGCTCCTTTAACACAGTATACGTGTAACTGTGTTAATTTTCAAGCCGCTTCCTTCACTGCCTTAACTATCTTCTTTGCAGCGTCGTCGAGGTTGTCGGCGGTGATGACGTTGAGGCCGGAGTCGGTGATGATTTTTTTGCCCAAATCCACGTTGGTGCCTTCGAGGCGCACCACGAGGGGAACTTGCAGTCCGACTTCCTTCACCGCGGCGATGACACCTTCGGCGATGACATCGCATTTCATGATGCCGCCGAAAATGTTGACCAGGATGCCTTTGACTTTGGCGTCGGCGGTGATAATTTTGAAAGCTGCGGTGACTTTTTCCTTGGTGGCGCCGCCGCCCACGTCAAGGAAGTTTGCGGGCTCGGAGCCATAGAGTTTAATGATGTCCATGGTTGCCATGGCAAGGCCCGCACCGTTCACCATGCAGCCGATGGAGCCATCAAGGGCCACATAGGAGAGGTCATATTTCGAGGCTTCGATTTCTTTGGGGTCTTCTTCGGTCAAATCGCGATAGGCCTTGATATCCGGGTGGCGATCAAGCGCGTTGCCGTCAAAATTTATTTTGGCATCAAGGCACACGAGCTGATTATCGTTGGTGACAACCAGCGGATTGATTTCAAGCAGGCTCATGTCCTTTTCGGTGAAGGCGCTGTAGAGCTGGCCCATCATCTTAACACATTGCTTGACGAGGTCGCCTTCGAGTTTCAGGGCCGTTGCGATTTTACGGCCGATGAAGGGTGAGTAGCCCGTCGCTGGGTCAACATGGATGGTGGCAATTTTTTCTGGCGTCTTGGCTGCCACGTCTTCGATGTTTACCCCACCTTCGGTTGAGGCGATGAAGGTGACGGTTGAGGTTTCGCGGTCCACCAAACAGGACAGATAGAATTCCTTGGCAATCGCCGTGCCTTCCTCGATGTAGAGGCGCTGGACCAATTTGCCTTCGGGGCCGGTTTGGTGGGTGACCAAAGTCATGCCCAGCATGCGGGTGGCTTCGGCTTTGACATCGGCCACGGATTTCACGACCTTGACGCCGCCGCCTTTGCCGCGTCCGCCCGCATGGATCTGGGCTTTCACCACCCAGATGGGGCCGGGCTGGCTTTCGGCAGCTTTCACCGCTTCTTCGATCGTGAATGCGGCAATGCCTTTGCCGGTGGGCACCCCGAAGCTCCGGAGAACTTCCTTGGCCTGGTATTCGTGAATGTTCATAGGTTTGGGCCTCTAAACTAGATCGGGTGCGATTTTCCTGGCGGCTTCCATCAAGGTTTCAACGGCTGCCACGGATTTCTTGAATCCGGCCCGCTCGTCGCCCTCGAGCCTGATTTCGACAATGCGCTCCACGCCGCCTGCACCTATCACGACAGGCACGCCCACATAGGTGTTGTTCACGCCATATTGTCCGGTGAGGTGGGCCGCACACGGCAACACGCGTTTTTGATCCTTCAAATAGCTTTCGGCCATGGCAATGCCAGCGGAAGCCGGGGCGTAGTAGGCGGAACCGGTTTTCAAGAGGCCGACAATTTCAGCGCCGCCATCCCTGGTGCGCTGGACGATTTCGTCAATGCGCTGCTGGCTGGTCCATTTCATCGCGATCAGATCAGGCACGGGTATGCCTGCAACTGTTGAATAACGGGCCAGTGGCACCATGGTATCGCCGTGCCCGCCGAGCACAAACGCCGTTACATCTTCGACGGACACCTTGAATTCTTCGGCCAGAAAATGGCGAAACCGGGCGCTGTCGAGCACGCCTGCCATGCCGACGACTTTTGCAGGCGGAAGACGTGAATATTTCTGCAGGGCCCAGACCATCACATCGAGAGGATTGGTGATGCAAATGACGAAGGCATTGGGCGCGTATTTCGCGATGCCGGCACCCACCTGCGCCATGACCTTCAGGTTGATTTCGAGAAGATCGTCGCGGCTCATGCCGGGTTTTCTTGGAACACCGGCTGTCACGATGCAAACATCGGCGCCTGAAATGCCTTCATATCTGTTGGTGCCAGAAATATTGGCGTTGAAGCCCTCGACCCCGCCGGATTGAGATAGATCAAGGGACTTGCCTTGGGGAATGCCTTCGGCAATGTCAAAGACCACAACATCACCCAGTTCTTTCAGGGCTGCGAGGTGGGCCAAGGTGCCACCAATCATGCCGCCACCGATCATTGCAATTTTGTTACGAGCCATATTTGCTTTTTTTCCCCTTAACGCAGGATCCCTGAGTTTCTATTGCGGCGCACAAACGAGGCGTTTCTAGGCCCGATCTTCTGCAGCATCAAGAACTTCCGTCGCCAAAACTCATGTTTCAACGATTTTTTGATCCCAATAGCTGGCCGATTGCATTTCTTGCAGCCTTGAAACCGTGCGGGCGAACTCCGCTTTGTGCTTGCCCTGTTTATAGATCTTCTCCGGAGGCTGCGCTGAAGAGGCGGCTAATCGGAGCCTAGCATCGTAAAGCGTGTCCACCAGGGCAATAAAGCGTTTCGTTGCGTTGTTTTGCTCGCTGGCGAGAGCTGGAATGCGTTCAATAAAAATGGTTCTGAAATTTGCCGCAAGCGCCAGATAGTCAGCTGGCCCAAGGGGCGCTTCGCAGAGATCATCAAATGTAAAGCGGGCGCACCCATGGGCAGCTTGCGGCACATGGAGCGTGCGGCCCAGGACTTCAATATCTCTTGGCTCTCCCTGTGGCATTTCGGTCAAAAGCTCCCAGAATTTTTGTATATGTGCATCGGCTCGGGGGCCAAGCGGCGTTACAAAGCACGGCATGCCTTTTATGCGGCCCAGGCGATAGTCTGTCGGGCCGTTCAGCGAAATGACCCTGAGCCGGGTTTGCAGCATCTTGATCGCTGGCAAGAACAGACGTCGATTGAAGCCATCCTTATAGAGTTGCTCAGGTGGTTGATTTGAAGTTGTGACGATGATCGCGCCATTTGACATCAAGGCCTCAAACAACCTGCCAATAATGGTGGCGTCGGCGATGTCTGAAATTTGCATTTCATCAAGGCACAGCACTTTTGTTTGCGCGCTTACGTCTTTGGCAATCGCTCCGATGACGTCAGCGGACTTCATGTTTTTCCGGCGCCGGTGAATGTCCTGCATGAAGGCATGAAAATGGATGCGCTTTTTGGCCTTGGAATTGAGCGAGTCATAAAACAAATCCATCAGCATGGTTTTGCCACGGCCAACGTCACCGTGAATATACAGCCCTTTGACTACAGTTTGTTTTGGCAGAAATTTTCGGAGGAAGCTTTGCTGCTCCAGTCGCTCAATTGCTCTTGCCAAGTGGCTGAGGTCAACCATCACGGCGGCCTGGGCTGCGTCTATCTGCAATTCGCCATTTTTGATTTTTTCCGTGTAGATTGCTTGCGGCATGACTTCGAAGCCTTATTTCAAATGGTCTATCAAAACCCGCAAGACAATCACGTATGAAGAAATGATGGCGCCGAAGGCGGTCGCAGAGAACACGACTTGCAGGATTGAGAGCGGTTTCAAACCATGGTCAATGACCCGCGGCTTGATATTCGCCAAAATGGAAATGCTGCCAAATACCAGCAATAGAATATTCTGAAAGAAAAAACTTGCGGCAATGGTTGTTGCCCCGATGAACATGAGGCCAAAGCGCGCATAACCGCCCATGAACCTGGTCAGGACTGAACGCAGCGCTACACCGCCGTCCAGTGGTTCGACCGGCAGCAAATTGAACAAATTGAGGGCAGCAATAATTATTCCCGACCCCACTAGCCAATCTGGAATTTCGAATCCAAACGATAACGCAGCCGAAATTGCGGTGGCAAACAATGCGCTGAAACCTGGGCCCATGAGGGCCGAAAAAACCGCCTGTCCCTGTGTCTGGTATGCCAACCGGGGAACTGCCAGGGCGCCAAAGAAAGGCAGGAATACGAGTTTTCCCCAAGGCTGACCGATCAGCCGGAATGCTATCAGGTGGCCGAATTCATGAATGGTGAGAGCGACGACCAATACCAAGGCCAATATCCAGCCTGCCAGCAGCCCAAAGGTTATAAGGCTAAGGCCGCCTGTCACGATCGCCACGGCAATTGTGATCATCAGGTGGGTTCGCTCATCGGGCATGCCAGTTTCCGCCAGTCCCTTCAGGCGATAGATGCCGCCCCATAAGTCAGTGCGCGCCAATAGCTGGGCCATGAGTGGGCGCGAACCCCAATGATAGGCAAGGCTAAGCTGACTTCCCGGCGGTTTCTCGTCGACATTGTAGACAATCTTCATCAGCTCATTCTTGTGGGATTTTCCCTCCAAGCCATCGCGGTGCAATTCGAGGTAATTTGGCGCCCGTCGCTCATGAACACGAAAGTCGGCATGGGTCTTCTGCTGCAGGCCGTTGGAAAGATTTGTTATGTACGACATGCGATAGACGTTTCGCACGGGATCAATGAGGTCTGATGTAACTGTTGTCCGGGTCCAGGTGTTGACCTTGCCGTCATAGAGGTCGACCACGTCAAATACTTTTTGAAGGGAAGCGTTAACCAAGACGGAGGCGCGTGGCGTAACTTTGCTCCGGAGGCTCAAAAACGCCAAAAGTATAACAAGTAGGGGCACTTCCGGACCCATGTTCATTATGAAATCGGGCATTTTTCCTCTGGAACTATCGTCATTTTCGGGTTTGAACGCAGCGAGCGCAATTGAAAAAGAATCATAGGGCTAATAGAAGCTTGGCCTATGTACCAAGCAATCATTGTTGCCGCTCTCTATAAATTTGTCACGCTGAACGATTATGCGGAGCTCAAGGGGCCGCTGCTCACGGCGATGAAGGATTGTGGCGTCAAGGGAACTTTGCTGCTGGCCAAAGAAGGCATCAACGGCACCATCAGCGGCAGCCGGGAAGCGATCGACGGTTTTCTCGCAATTTTGAAAGCGGACAAGCGGTTTGCCGATATCGACCACAAGGAATCCACTTGCGCAGAAAACCCTTTTTATCGCAGCAAGGTGAAACTGAAAAAGGAAATTGTCACCATCGGGGTTGAGGGTGTTGATCCAAATAACCTGGCTGGCGCCTATGTGGAGGCCAAGGATTGGAACACGTTGATTTCGGATCCTGACATCCTGCTCATTGACACGCGCAATGATTATGAAGTGGCGCTTGGCACCTTTGAAGGCGCTGTTGATCCCAGGACTGAAAGTTTTGGGGAATTTCCAAAGTTTGTGGAAAAAAACCTGGACCCCCACAAGCATCAGAAGATTGCGATGTTCTGCACAGGCGGCATTCGCTGCGAGAAGGCATCGGCCCACATGCGGGGCCTCGGGTTTCGCGAGGTCTATCATCTGAAGGGCGGCATTCTGAAATATCTTGAAGAGGTGCCCAAAGAGAACAGCAAGTGGCAGGGCGAGTGTTTTGTTTTCGATCACCGGGTTGCGGTGGGTCAAGGACTTGTGCCCACCGAACTTGAAATGTGCCACGGGTGCCGGATGCCATTGGCTGCCGACGATAAACTGTCCCCTCTCTATGAAGAAGGCGTGAGCTGCCCCAAGTGTTTTGCGAGTTTGAGTGAAAAATCCCGAGCCTCAGCGCGCGAACGGCAAAAACAGATTATACTGGCGGCCAAGCGAAATTTGCCCAAGCCCATCGGAAGCTAGGCCGTCACGACCGTTTCTTCTTTTTCCAGGCGGCTTTCTTTTCTTTGAATACGGGCTTGTCACCTTCGGCTCGTGGTTTAGCGGCGCCTTCAAATTTTGGTTTGCCGCCGCCCACAAATGGCTTTTTGCCTTTGTAGCCTTCACCTTTGGGCTTGCCTGCGCCCTGAAATTTTGGCCGTTCGCCTTCCGCGTGAGGCTTCCGGTCTTCGTAGCGGACTCTTTCGCCTTCCGGTGCTGGTTTGAAATTTGGTTTGCGATCAGGGTTGCGTGATGGCCGCGCAGCTTCTGGCGCACTTCCCACCATTTCGATTTTAACATCTTCGTCGTCGGCCACAATGCTGGCGAGTGAAAAACGTTCCACCACGGCATTGGCAATTTCAAAGCGGGTTTCGTTGTCGGTAATGCGAATGGCGCCGATATCAACCTTGGTTACCTTGCCGCGTCGGCAAATCATCGGCAGCAGCCATTTGGGGTCCGCATTGTTCTTGCGGCCAATATCAAGGCGGAACCAGGTGTAGTCACGGGCGTCTGAAGTTGAGGCGCGGGGCTCCTTGCGCGATGGCTTTGCCTCGCGAAAATCACGGCCGGGGCCTGGATCGAACACATCTTCAGCGGCCGGCAGTTTTGAACGGTAAATGCGAACAAGCGCCGCGGCAATTTCTTCCGGGCTGCGCGATGCCAAAACCGAACGCGCCATTTCCAAATCCTCTTCACTGCTCACTTGCGTGAGGATAGGGTCTTGCAACATGCGCTGCTGATCAAGCTTGCGAATGTCTTCGGCCTGGGGCGGGCCGCTCCATACGGGATTGACGCCAGCGGCGGCGAGCATCTGTTCGGCTTTTCTGCGGCGAGACAGCGGAATGAGAACAACGCTCACGCCTTTCTTGCCGGCGCGTCCGGTGCGCCCGCTGCGGTGTTGCAGCGTTTCTGCGTCATTTGGCAAGTCCGCATGGATGACAAGACCGAGATTTGGCAAATCTATGCCGCGCGCTGCCACGTCGGTTGCGACGCAGACGCGGGCTCTGCCATCACGCAGTGCCTGCATGGCGTGATTGCGTTCGCCCTGGCTCAGTTCGCCGGAAAGATTGACTGCTGAAAAACCACGTTCGGAAAGTGTTGCGTGCAAATGGCGGACGTGATCGCGGGTATTGCAGAAAACAATGGTGCTGGGGCTGTCAACAAATCTCAGCACGTTAACAACCGCGTGTTCAATTTCATTGGGGGCAACGCGGATGGCGCGGTATTCGATGTCGGCGTGGGCGCGTGTGGGGCCCGTTGCTTCAATGCGCAGGGAATTCCGCTGATAGCGCTTGGCCAGCATGGCGATGGGTTTTGGCATGGTGGCTGAAAACAGGAGCGTGCGTCTTGTGGCAGGCGTTGCTTCGAGGATGAACTCGAGGTCTTCACGAAAACCCAGATCGAGCATCTCGTCGGCTTCATCGAGAACGACGGCCTTGAGGTCGGCGATGTTGAGGACGCCACGCTCGAGATGATCGCGGAGACGGCCTGGTGTTCCCACAACAATATGGGCGCCATCGGCAAGCCTGCGGCGTTCGCGCTTGGGGTCCATGCCACCTACGCAGGAGAGGATGCGAGCCCCCGTATAGTGATATAGCCATTCCAACTCACGCTCGACCTGCATGGCGAGTTCGCGCGTTGGGGCCACGATGAGGGCTACGGGAGATGCTTCCTGGGAAAATCGCCCGGCTTCGCCGAGGAGCGTTGTGGCAATTGCCAAGCCATAGGCCACGGTTTTACCGGAGCCGGTTTGGGCTGAAACCACAAGGTCGCGACCTTCGGCCTTGGCTTCCAGAACGGCTAACTGAACGGGTGTAGGGTCTTCATATTTACGCTCGCCGAGTGCACGGGCGAATGGAGCCGGAGTTAAGGGAAATGCCAATTTATCA
>JANNXN010000129.1:0-25236 GCA_031409595.1 Rhodobiaceae bacterium | reverse complement strand
CGCGTCGGCGATATCATTGATGCAATCGGCTCGAACATTACCAGGTTGTGGCAGCCGCTTGTCCGCCGGTTTGGACTGGGGGCGCGGCCATGAAAATCATCGCCTGGATGCTCTCGCGCATGATCATTGTGCGTTTTCTCGCCATCGTCATCAGCATAACAATCTTTGTTCTGACGCTGGAAATCGTGTCCTATTCCAAAGAAATATTGGCGCTTGATCGTGGCAACGAAATTGTCCTGCTCAAGTATATGCTGTTCCGCTCGCCCGCGACATTTGCGACATTTTTGCCAATGAGCATGTTGCTGGCAATTCTTCTGTCACTGACCGAACTCAGCTATCGCAACGAAGTAACCCCAATTTGGTCAGCCGGGGCCTCGCCTTTCCGCTTGGTCACGATGCTGTTGCCTGTGGCGTTCATCGCCGGCGGACTGCATTTCCTGTTAACCGATCAGGCAATCCCCGCAGCAGCCCCGCAGCTTAAAGAGTGGGGCATTGCAGATTACGGAGAAAAGAAGCTGAAGTTGGGTGAGAAAGACCCGATCTGGATGCGTTCCGGACCCGATATCTTGCGCGCCGCATCCTCAAATCCTGAATCAACTTACCTCGAGGACGTCATCATATTTCGCAGGGACCCAAACGGCATCCTGCGCGAACAAATTGTTGCGAAAGAAGCAACCCTTGACGGAGACCGTTGGAACCTAAAGGGCGTAATTGTCTACTACCGTGAAAACCTCCCGCCCAACCGCCTTGACAGTCTTGTTTATTCAGGCGCCATGAAACCGGCGGCCGCCGGCGCCCGTTCGGGCGATCCCGAGGAAATGAATTTCAGCGATCTCAATTATTTTATCGCCAATTCCGGCTTCGGAATAAGGCCCACTTGGGTTTACGAGACCTGGCTGCAAAAACGCATTTCGCTGTTCTTCACGCCCTTGGTGATGATAGCGCTCTGTATTCCGCTGGCCACCAGGTTTCGCCGCGGAGGAGGAATAGGAATGCTGTTTGCTGCAGGCGTAGGTCTGGGGTTTCTGTTTTTCGTGGCTGATGGTATCGCTGTAACGATGGGAGAGGTGGGATTCGTCCAGCCTTGGATGGCAGCATGGATGCCCATTTTGAGTTTTGGAGCCCTGGCCACTGCCTTGGGACTCCGCATGGACCGGGTATAGAATGACGATAAAAACAAAAACAAAATCGACCGGCAAACCGACTTCAAAAAAAACCAAAACGAGTGCTCCCCAAATAACCGAGGTGCTGGCCTCCGAAATACAATTCGGCCCGGCACTGTGCATTGTGAAGGTGCCGGAGCAAAAACTCTGGTCGCTGACATTGACCGAAAGACTGGTCAAGCAATTTGCCAAAGCCGGACTGACAGAAGTTGTGGATGAAACCACAGCCGCCCGTCGCAATGGGCCAATCATACTCGTTCGGGGCGACGTCGTAATCGATCAACCATTGATTTCGGTTCTGCTGAAACGGCCCCATTTTCTGCTCCTTAGCGACGATGCCAACGCGCAGCCAATAGCCGTCAGTCTGCGGGGTGTCGACGTACCCCTTGGCTTGCAATTGCTTGACGCGAGCAAGTCACCAAAGGATACCAATTTTCTGGCGCGTTCGCCGTCTCAACTCGACATGGATTTTTGGCAAGCCTTGCGTAAGCGCGAAACGCCCTATGCGACGGTGGTAATGCCCAGCAACAAATCTGCCGTTGAATGGCGCATGTTTATGGGCACCTACAAGGGCGCCACAGATATTGTCACCAAACACCTCTGGCCGGTGCCCGCGTTCCATGTAACGCGATTTTTGGCGCCACGGGGTGTCACGCCAAACATGGTGACGACACTCGGAGCCATTATGACAGTGCTGGCGTTTTATTGCTTTCTGGTGGGCCAATTCTGGCCCGGCTTGCTCGCCGCATGGGTCATGACTTTTCTCGACACAGTAGATGGCAAGCTCGCACGCACAACGCTGAGCTCCAGTAAATGGGGCGATGTTTTCGACCATGGCATAGACCTTGTTCATCCGCCTTTTTGGTATATTGCCTGGGCTCTCGGCCTGACTGCGGCCGGAACGCAATGGAGCCAGAAATTTCTCACCCTCGTCATCGTCGCAGTCTTGGCTGGCTATGTCTTGCAGCGCCTGCTTGAAGGCATCGCCATCAAATGGCTGGGTCTTGAAATCCATATTTGGCGTCCGATTGATACCCTGTTTCGCCAAATCACGGCCCGGCGAAATCCTAACCTCATCATTCTGACTGCTTTCACAATCTTGGCGCGGCCGGATTTGGGCCTGATAGCTGTAGCACTTTGGACGGTTGTTTGTTTGGGGCTGCACTCTGTTCAGTTGGCCCAGGCGCTGGCTGCAAAACAAAAGTCTGGCGCCATAACCTCATGGCTGACAAAGCCATGAAACGAGCCGGACTCCTGGTCAATCCCTCGTCCGGAAAGTCCAGCGGAAAAGGACTGGCATTGCATGAAATGCTGCAAGCTGTCCCTGCTGTTTCAACCTGCTTGATCGATAGGTTCGAGCAACTGCCAGATGTTCTCAATAAATTTTCTGCAGACGGCGTTACCGATCTCTTTATCAGTTCAGGCGATGGCACGATCCAGGCAGTTCAAACTGAACTCGCAGAAAGACGCCTCTTCAAGACGGCACCTCGATTGGCTCTGTTGCCCCACGGAACGACGAATATGACGGCTGCCGATTTGGGGCTGCGTCGCCGCAGCGTGCAGGCTCAAGCCGAGTTCATAAAAAGTCTGGAAATCACCGACCTTCGCCAACGACCGACGCTGCGCATCACCAACCCGGGCGACAGCAAGCCTCGGCATGGCATGTTTTTGGGCACCGGTGCTGCAGCAGAAGCAATTCTTTACTGCCAGCGGGTCTACAATGCCAGGAATGTAAAAGGCGATTGGGCAACATTTGCCACACTGGTGACGACACTCGGTCGTGCGCTATTGACCAAGCCAAATCCCGCCGACAAATCCCGCATTGATCGCGCCTATCCGATTGAAGTGGTTAGCGAAGGAACACAGCGCTGCTCTGGAATGCAACTCCTGATGTTTTCAACAACACTCGACAAACTCATCCTCGGTTCCAGACCCTTTTGGGCGGGGAAAACCGCCGCTATCCGCACTTCGATCTTGCCATATCCCGTACCAAGCATTCCACGCTGGCTGCTGCCAATCATGTACGGTGGTGAAAATCGAAGCACGCCCAAAGGCGCGCTGAGTTTCTCGAGCAATAGCCTTGAGGTCACGAGTTCAACCAGCTTCGTAATCGACGGCGAGTTTTTCGCGGCCAGATCCGATGAGCCCCTGAGAGTGGAAACTGGCCACGTCTTCAACTATATCTGCGGCTAGATGCAGCCCTCCCCCGAAACCATCGAGAAATTTTCCCGCCGCTCACTTGCCCGCAATGTGCCTGATGAGATCATCGCAATGGCAGATGCTTTGCATTCAAAGCATCCCGGCACAGTTGCAATCCTCGCCTATGGATCATGCCTCCGCGGTGAAAAAATCAGTGATACATTGATTGACTACTATGTCCTCACTGAAAACCTGAACGGCGTCAGCGATAGCTTTATAGGCCGATTGGGGTGCGCCCTGGTTCCGCCCAATGTCTACTACGCGGAAGCCAGGATTTCAGGCCAGCAATTGCGCACAAAATACGCCTGCCTGCCGCTGTCAGTTTTTTGCAATCGGATGAAACGCCATATCAGAAACCCCTATTTTTGGGCGCGGTTTTCCCAACCATCAGCACTCGTGTATGCCCGCGATAAGACAGTCATCGACGATTTAACGGTTGCGATTTCGCAAGCATTGAGAACCACGTTTGCCAATGCCAAAGCACTGACGTCAGACCCAGACCCATTGGCCATTTGGACGGCGGGATTTACTGAAACCTACAAGACCGAATTTCGCCCGGAAAAACTGGACAGAGCTGCCCATATCGTTTCCACCAACCGAGAATACTACAGGCAGGCAGCCAGTTTTTTGGCGGCCGAACCTCCAATCCACACCAACCGCACAGCACGTCGGTTGACCGGAAAACTCTTGTCAATGGCTCGCCTGACAAAAGCAGCTTTTACCTTCCAAGGTGGAGCAGAATACATTGCCTGGAAAATCGAGCGCCATTCCGGCGAAAAAATAATTCTCACAGACTGGCAGAAGCGCCACCCGATTGTATCCGGGCTGATGTTGCTGCCTGCCCTGCTCCGGAAAGGAGCAGTGCGTTAAGCCGCAGCTTTGGTTTTCACAACTTTGCCGAAGAGCGCAATAATCTTGTCAATATCATCAAAGCTGTGCGCGGCAGAAACCGAGCACCGCAACAGGCACAGCTTGTTGGGCGTGCCGGGCGGCAAGGCAATGTTCACATAAACGCCAGACTCGATCAACGCATTCCACATTGTGATTGTTGAAATTTCGTCAGCACATTTGACAGCGATCACCGGGCTCACGACATCGCAACCCATATCCAGGCCAAGAGCCCTGAAGCCTTCAAAAAGCCGCGCCGAGTTCGCCCGTAGTTTGTCGCGACGTTCCGGTTCTGCCGCGAGTTTCCGAACCGCCGCGAGCGATGTTGCAATTGATGCAGGCGAAGACGATGCCGTGAACATGTAAGGTCGCATGGCATAACGCAGCGTTTCAAACATCGGGTGATTGCCAGCGCCGAACCCGCCAATAGCCCCGACGCTTTTTGAGAACGTCCCGACAACAAAATCCACGTCATCCTCGAGGCCGGCTTCATCTGCAAGCCCACGCCCATGGGGGCCCAGCACGCCAAATGAATGGGCCTCATCCGCCAGGAGTTGAAAGCCATGTCTCTTTTTAAGGTCTACGAAGTCCTTGAGCGGTGCGCGGTCACCAAGCATCGAGTAGATGCCTTCCACCACAACGAGTTTTCCACCGTCTTCGCCCTCTGATCGCAGCATGCGTTTTTCGAGGTCCGCGGCATCATTGTGCCGAAACCGCACCAGCTTTGCTCCCGAAAGTGTGCAGCCATCATAGATTGAGGAATGTGAATCCGAGTCCAAAAAGATTGTGTCCTTTGGCCCGGCAAGCCCGGACATCATGCCTAGATTTGCCTGATAGCCGGTCGTGAACACAATGCAATGCTTCCGGTTGAGAAATTTCGCCAATTCCGCTTCAAGCTGCACATGAAGGCCGTAGCTCCCGTTTGCAATGCGGGAACCTGTGGTGCCGGTGCCAAAATTCGCCATCGCATCCTGGCCAGCCTTGATGCAATCCGCATCGAGCGTAATGCCCATATAGTTGTTGGTGCCAGCCAGAATTGTTTCCCGGCCATCGATCATGGCGCGCGTCGGAGAAATGACCTGGTCATTGGTGAGGCCAAGCGCGTTCACGCCCAACGTCATCATGCGGCTAAAGCGATCAGCGATACCCTTGTGTTTGTCAAACAGGTCAATCATGCAATTCAGGCCTTCTTCTTGCGAGCATCGACAACAGCGGCAAGATCGCCAATGCTGCGGGTTTCAGAAACAACATTCAACGGGATTTCAATGTCAAAATGATCCTCAACTTCCATGACGAAATCCATGACTGCGACAGAGTCAATGTTGAGGTCAGCAGAAATATCAGTGTCAACCGACAACGCCATTCCGTCCGAATTGAAGGGCTCCAGCAACTTGCAAATCTGTTCAACAGTTGTTTGGGTCATCACGCTCTCTTGTTGGGCAACCAGCCATTTTGCCGATACCACTGAACCGTTGTAGCAAAGCCTTGGGCAAACCCAACTGGATTTTTCAGCGGCCAGCCAGCACCGCTCGCAACCCAATCAGGGTGGTAGAGCTCACGAATTTTATCGCGCGAAATCATTGCAGCCCGCCGGCTCAATTTGGCCGCAAGCTCGACAACACAGGCTAACGCCAGCAAGACCACCTTTGGAAAAAAAATGGGCACAATAATTTTCTGTTCATGCCGTGAAGCCATCTGGGCCAGCTCTTTCCAGTCATATCCCGCGGGCTTGCCGTCGTCCAATTCAAATGTCCCAGTTTTGGCGCTCCCGGCAGCTTCAACAATTATGCGTGCCAGATCAGCCACATAGATGAGCGAAAAGCGAGCCGGAGCAACCCCTGGCAGAAATGCATATTTTTGAGTAAGCGCCTTCAACAACGGCAGCGTCGCCTTGTCACCTGGCCCGTAGACAGCCGGCGGGCGCAAAATGACAATGGATATTCCGTTCGAAAACTCTTCCAGAACCTTCTCGCCCGCGCTCTTGCTTGCGCCATAAGCCGAAAGCTGCGGCTCGCGTGCGCTCAACGAAGAAATATGCACAAAACGCCTGACACCGTTGCGCGCCGCCGCCTCGGCAACTTGGCGCGTCCCCAGCTGGTTTGCCATAAAGTACTGGTCCCTGCTGATCGCAGTGATCGCACCGGCAATATGAATAACAACGTCGGCGCCATGCATAAGCTCGTCAAGCGATTTCGCGTTCTCAAATGCTCCGGTCACCAGCCGCACATCAATTGGTAATTTCGTATTGGCAGCATTGCGTACCAGCGCAGTCAGGCTGTGATCATCACCCATAAATTCGGATACAACTGCACGGCCAACAAAACCCGTGGCGCCAGTAAGGGCAATCCTCATGCAACGTCTATTGGGCAGCAGCCAAAAATTCGGCAGCGTTTGGAAAAGATTCCGCAGCACCAATAGCGAGCAATTCACCGGATAGATATTTTTGCTTTGCCCCCGCGCGCGAAAGCTTTCCCGATGAGGTGAACGGCAGGCTCTTCGGCGGCACCAGAACAATTTCGCATTCAACGCCCGCACTGTGATGCACCACCGCCGAAACCTCACGGCGCAATTTCTCGATTTCCACTGCAGAAGCTGCCCGGCATTGCACCAGCACAACCACCTCATCGTCGCCATCGTCACCTTCAACGGCAAAGGCTGCAACATCGCCCGATTTCAGAGGTTCAACCTGCTCGGCCGCCCATTCAATATCCTGTGGCCAAATATTGCGGCCATTGTGCAGGATCAAATCCTTGGCGCGACCAGTGATCACAATTTCGCCGTCCAGCATGTAGCCCATGTCACCGGTGTCCAGATACCCATCGGCAGAAATCACCGCATCGGTAGCTTCAGTGTTGTGATAATAGCCAGACATCAGGCTGGGCCCTTTCACAAAAACATGGCCGATCTCACGGTCCTTCAACACCTGTCCACGATCATCCCGAACAGCCATTTCATGGCCCGGCAATATCCTGCCGCAAACAACAAAACTCCGAACCGTATCAGGTGACTGCGATGGTTCGGCAGGCACAGCACGGCCGGTTCCCTTGTAAGCCGCCTTGTCTATTGTATCAATCCTGATGGGATTTGAAACATCGCTAAACGAAACAGCCAGCGTCGACTCTGCCATGCCATAACTCGGCATGAATGCCTTTTGATCGAAACCTGCAACAGCGAGCGCCTCGCCAAAATATTTCAGGATATCGGCGCGAACCATATCGCCGCCTATGCCCGCCGCCCGCCAATTGCTGAGGTCAAGCGTTACGGCCTCGCCATTGATGCGCCGTGCCGCCAAATCGTAACCAAAGCTCGGTGAATAGGATACGGTGGACTTATTCTCTGACATCAACCGCAACCACAGCGCCGGTCTCCGCGCAAATGACGGCGTGGAAATATAGTCAACAGTCACCTGCCCCATCATGGGCGAAAGACAAAAACCAACCAGCCCCATGTCATGATAAAGCGGCAGCCAGGAAAACGCCCGGTCCTTCTTCGTAACCCGCAAGCCATCGCGCAATATGCCCTGCGTGTTTGCCATAATCGCCGCTTGCGAAATCAAAACACCTTTGGGGTCAGAAGTAGAGCCCGACGAGTATTGAATGTAAGCCACCTCATCGGGACCAAACGCTTTCAGCCTGGCGAGTGACTCTGGCAGCGCCTGCAGCGCCTCATGGGTCAATACCTTGTCAACACCAGCGCCTTCAGCGCCAGCCCGGATGTGCCCTGCAAGATCAGTTGATGTAACGACGGCACATGCCGCTGCCGCTCTGAGCATTCCTGTAACACGCTCGATATAAGCTTCCTTGCCGCCGATATACATCGTGTATGGCATCGGGCAAGGAATCAGGCCGGCATATTGGCAGCCAAAAAACACCGCCATGAATTCCGAACCAGTTTCCGCAATGACAGCAACCCTGTCGCCCCGCTTCAAGCCGGCAGAAATTAATTTGCGCGCTGTCGAAAGCGCTTGGCGCCGCAGTTCACTGTAAGTTTGGACCTGCTGCAGAGCGCCTTTGGCTGAATAATAGTTAAAGCCGGTAACACCCTGCGCTGCGTAATCGAGGCCTTCAGCAATTGTCTTGAAGCCGCCAAGCCGCTGCTCCAGATCACGGTTTGCCCGCGGTGTCCGAACCCGTTCACTCACAGCTGTTTCAACGTCTTGCTTGGTAGCCCGAACACTCATTAACCGCACCTTAAATGTCTTAGATTGCTGTTAGCCCTACAAACAATAAAGAATCGTTTCACCCCGCCCCTTGAGTATCAAGGCCATAGCTGGAGGTGAAATCAAATGGTGTTGCAATTTGTAACGATTGGGCTGCGGCCTAAAAATGCAATTTTCCCAATAGGATAGCAGCTATCAAAAGAACCAGAAGCCCAAGCAGAAAACCGGTCAACCAGGCGTAAATCAGGGCCCCGGTCGAAAAGCCCTTGATTGACTGGGCCAGCGGCAAGGCCCGCGCAATATTCCGTTCACGCGTAATCATTCGGTGCGCAAGATAGGTCTTGAGGTAATTTACCATTTCAACACGATCAGATGTTTGCAGAAGCACTTCACGCCCGCCCTGGTTATCCTGCTCCAGGCGATACGTACGGAAATCCGGTTCCATGACCACCGAAGAGATAAGATCAATCCACAGCCGAGGTGACTCACCCGGAGCAATCACCAAATCAAAGAGTTCTGCGGCCCCGGGTGTATTTGCAATGAGGGGCGAGACTTCATCCAGAAGGACTCGCAGGCGCAACGACTTGGAATCCTTAATTCCAAGCACTGCCTCAAGATGGGCCGCTTCTGCCAAACGAGCCTTGCGCAATGCGCCGCTCAGATCGTCATGCTCTGCCACGTAACTGCCCTTTACTCATACAAACTGTTTCAAAATCGAACACAACCTTAACAACATAGTAGTCTAATTAGCCAGATGCAGGAAGGATGCCAGCCTGCTGGCCCGTCCGGAATTCTCGCCCAGGGTTCTATTTCCCAGCCCACCGAAACGGTCGCAGGATCAGGCCAATGAGCCCGCTATCGCGCAATCCTTCAACGCCAATGGGCATTTCAGCCGTCCGCACTGTTTTGCTGCGGCTTCCAAACAGGCGGTCCCAGAGCGAAAAAAAAGTGGCATAGCTGGAATCCGTATCGCTGCGTTTGGCATGATGATGCACCCAATGAATGGAGGGAGTGACGATAAAGAGTGACATCGCCTTTTCAGCCATGGCTGGAATGCGCACATTCGAGTGGTGAAAAATAGTGACCAGCGCGATCAGTGTCTCAAACACCACCACGCTGGCCAGTGGCACGCCCAAAATAAATATCACCACAGCCCGCACCAACGAAGAAATGAACACTTCGCCGAAATGAAACCGCACCGCCGAACTGGCATCCAAGGTTTCATCCAGATGGTGCACCTCATGAAATCGCCAGAGAAATGGAATTTCATGATTGGCCCGGTGCCACCAATAAATCCACAAATCAAGCACAACGATGTCAATCACCAACCCGGCCCACCCGCCAATCAGGGCTGGCCGCCAGTCCAAAGCCCATTGCGCGGCAAAGACCGAAACCGGAATGACAATGAAAGCCGAGAGCACCGCATTGAGTGCTGCCAGTGAAAAGTTTTTGGCCACCCGCCAGTTGCCGCCAGTGCCCGGAGCGAACGGATAGATCCGGCCCGCCACCAGCAGGAGGGCGAGAAATCCCAAAACAATCGCACCTTTGAGTTCCATCAGTCCTCTTCCACATCAGTCTTGTCGATGCCTGCCACCGGGCGATTAAGCAGAAAGGCTGTAACACCTGGCATGACCAAAACCAAGCCAATGTAACGCGCAACCTGATGGGCCGCCACATAGGCCGGATCAAGATTAAGCGCGAAAGCCATGATCGTCATGGCTTCAAGCCCGCCCGGCGCAAACGCCAGCAGCGTGAGCGCAATAGGCAAATCAGCAACCTTGCTTGTAACAGCAGCGCCCACGACAGCTATGCCCATCGCAATGACAAATCCCGCAAATCCATCATTGAAGGCCGCGCGCAACTGCGGAAATGAGATGCCTTTGAAGCGGAGGCCGATCATTACGCCCAACACAATATTGGCAGGGATAAGAATGGAGTTTGGCGCTGCCCCGTGAACAACACCAGTCAACACCAGCGCGGCGCTGATCACTGAAGCACCAAGAATAAGCCCGGCCGGTATCTTGAGCCATTCGAACAAAAGGCCAGCGGCACCCGAAGCAATCACCAGCAAAACAATTTCATAAATGCTCCCCATCATGACAACCGGAGCCCCGGCGCCATGATCAGGCGACATTATGGAAATGATTGCAGGAAGTGCCGCAATGAGAAAAAACAAACGCACACATTGGGCAATCGTAACACGCCGCATATCGGCATTGGTCGTGCTGGCCAATAATATCACCAGTGACAAGGCGCCCGGAAGGCTTGCAAACAAGGCCGTGGGCCGGTCCCATTTTCTGAAACGTTCATAATAGACCGCACAGGCCCAAATGATGAGAGCAACAGTAACGGCAAGGCACAGAATGCTGAGGGGCCAGCGCGCTGCCCGCTCAAGGGTGTCTTCGTTGACGGCTGTGCCCGTTTGAACACCCAGAAAAACAAACGCCAACGCCCGCAAGCCATCGGGCAAATCAAGTTTCTGCTTTACATAGACTGCGGCAATCGTTGCAATTAGGCTGCCAGCCAGCCACGGAGCTGGAACGCCAACAAAATGGCATAGCGCTCCCCCCGCCGCTCCAATAGCCAGTGCGCGGACAACGTTGATCATTCAAGACAACGCTTTGATCAGTCGGTCAGGATGATATGGCGATAGCAATTCATGGCGCTTGCCACCCAACAATTCGTCGCAAGCAAAAAGCCCAACAGCAGGCGCCAGCGTAATTCCCGAATGCATCACGGCCAGGTACAAGCCTTCGCGATTGAATGGCCGCCCAATCATTGGAAACCCATCAGCCGGTGTCGGTCTGTAGCCCACAGTATGAAAATCCATCCCGACATTTTCCGAACCCGCAACCAGCCCCTGCACATGGCCATAAAGGGCAGCCGCCGAGCCTTCAATGTCGTCGATGTTGGTAGCGCCTGAAAAATCCGTGCCCGCGATAAGCCGCCCCTCGCTGGTCTGCCGCACATGCAATTGCGGTGTCATGATGAGGCCTTTCAAAGCCTCACCCATTGGCTTTGATGAAACCAGCAACCCCGGCGGTGTGTTCAGTTCGGTGGAAATACCAATGCTGGAAAGCAGTGCCGTCGCTCCCGCACCGGCAGCAACAACAACTTCATCGGCATGCAGAACCCCATCGTCAATCGCTACACCTACAACGCGGTTATCCTTTTCCACCAGCCATTTGACATGACAGTTCGGTAGAACTTGGACGCCTAAATCCTTGGCGCCATTCAAAATTGCCAGGCTGGCGGCAAGCGGTTCGACCTTACCCTCTTCCGCCACATGAACCGCATCGTCCGGAGGGGTTTTGATGTTGGGTTCAATGCGCAATATTTCAGCCCGCTTAACGCGCCGTACGCCGTAACCCCATGAATTATGTTGAACCGCATAGTCCTCTAACTTGTCAGGCGGCAAATCCCACAACAATCCGCCACACCAATCAACCGCCAAACCCGGCACCTCCCGGTCAAGTTGCCCCCATTCCTGCATGGAGCGAGCCCGCAAGCGGAAATAGGGTTCCGGATTTCCCCAACTCGCATTGATCCAGGCCCATGAATTGCGCGTGGCCACGCCACCGGCCTCGGACCCGTCAAGCACAGTCACCTCGGCACCCGCCTTCGCCAAATGCCAAGCAATGGAACTTCCGATAATTCCAGCCCCAATTACGATGATGCGTTTAGCCAAATATATTTACTCCAAGGCAAAAATTATCCGCCTCGGAGACAAATGACCAAACTTATCTAGTCCGTCAAGCTGCTTGAACCTGCTCGCCGTCAACCTGTTGTACAGGCTCGCTGAAATGCGCCTGTGCCACAATCCGCTCAGCTTGCGCCCGCGCCAATTCCAATATCTTTCCGGCATCTTCCTGTGCTTTCAGGATTGTGGCGGCATAGGTCTCAGAGCTTGCCTTGTTTATGCAAATGAATGCCCGGCCAAGCCTGTCCCAGGCTTCGCGGTAATCACGCGTCAGGGTGCGGGAAAAATCCTCTTGCAAATCAACCAGATCGTCAGGCGATGTGCACAGCATCAGGCCTAAAGGAACTGTTGACAGTTCCTGCAACCGTTTCCCGTAAAGGGAAGCAAGTTCTGCATTCCATTGATACAAAAAAGAAAAGCAATTTTCAGCAACGTCGCTGGATGCACTTGATATAACAGTACTCATGGGCGTTTCCTCAATTTCTTATGATTTTTTTGATGATGCAAAGTCTATTTTAACGCAAACAAACTGCCATTAGCTTGATGCGTATCAAGCTGAAGTGGCAATATTATGAACGCAACAGTGGATATCAGCAAGAGATCGCAGTCAATAAAGTCCGGTTCTGTTTGCGAACTGCAACCCGCAATTGTTTGACAGTTCGATCCTCGCGCTTCACGAACTCGATAAACATCATGTTCATGTTATTGAATATCAACTCGCCAACACCACGCACGTCAACATCACTATGCACAAGTTGCATTTTCTGTAACTTCGCAATCAACGCGCAAGTCTGATCGACAAGTGCCTGGTCCAACGTCGAAAAAGTTTTTCCAAACGGACTCTTGGGCTGCTGGGTAGACGTTGCAAAAGCCTGGCGCCACATTTCCTTGTTGAGATAGACGAGCGAATGGTCAACATAGGTTGCAATGAGCTTGTCAACTGCACGATGAACATTCCTGGGCGGCTTCTCGACAATCCCCTGCCCCGCCGCTAGGACCTCATTCACTTCCTTCGCGACAACAGCAACAAGAATGTCGCCCTTGTTGCGATAGTAATTATAGATTGTGCCTATCGAAACATCCGCCTTGGCCGCAATTTCTTCAATGCGGGCACCTCCATAGCCAACGCCTCTAAACAGCCTTGTGGCTGCCTCCACAATGCGCAAATCGCGGTCAATTCGATGTTTGGCTCTGAGGCCCGTCATGCTGCAAAATTCGATCTAACAATATGAATTGACTCAGTTTTAGAATTGGTTCATTTTTTTGGCAAGGAAACAAAAAATAGCCGGAGGAAACATTGACCAAGTCCCTGATCGTATCCCTGAAGCGCCATGCAAGTGCCATTGTTCTGGCCGCTGTGGCCACAACAACGTCGGCAAGTGCCGCCGACCTTAACGCCCTGATCTGGTGTGATCACGCCGACCCCGCCCTGCTCAAACCCTTTGAGGATGCCAATGGCATCAAGGTCAATGTGAAGGAATTTGAAGGAACCGGTGCTGGCCTCGCCATCGTTGATCAATCACAACCCGGCGACTGGGATGTTATGGTCATCGACTCAATCGATATTCCACGTGGCGTCGAGAAGGGCTTGTTCGAAGCCTTGCCAGAAGACCAGTTGCCGCTTGGCGATCTCTTTGCCGAGGTGACAATGGATGGCTCCACCAAGGTTGATGGCAAGCGCTATGGCATCACCGAAAAATTCGGTTACAACACCATCAGCTACAACAACAGCAAAGTTGATCCTGCCGACATGCAATCCATGGACGCACTGCTTGGCGAAAAATACAAAGGCCGCATTGCGCTCTATGATTATTACCTTCCGGTGATAGGCATGGCAGCGCTTGCCATCGGCAAGAAAACCACCGAGTTGACCGAAGCTGATCTTCCAGCCATCAAGGAAATCCTGCTCAAGATGAAAGCCAACTCGAAGCTGGTTGGCGATGTGGTCCAAAGCCAAACCGCAATCGCAACCGGCGAGGCTGATATTCTCATTGGCGGCGGCGAGTGGGTAACCGCAGGTCTCGCCAAGGAAAATCCCGCGCTGGATTTCTCGATCCCCAAGGAAGGCGCAATTCTCTGGTCGCAATCGCTTGCGATGTTCTCGGCCAGCAAGAATAAGGATATGGCATTGAAGTTCATCCAATACGTAATGAGCCCGGAAGGACAAGCCCGCCTTGCAACATCGTCATGCTATTGGGGCATGCCCGCCAACAAGATGGCAGCGCTCGACGATGCCCAGAAGAAAACCCTCCGTTTTGATGAGCAAGCCGAGTTCCTGAAGCGCGCCCAACCCTATCCGGCGCCCAATGCCGATCTCGACAAGAAGATGCAAGACCTCTGGACGGAAATGCTGCAAGCACAATAGTCTGGGTCGGTGAACGCAAACGCAGCAAGCAACATATCCCTCAAGTGGGCGCTGGTGACCCCGGCGCTCGCCTGGACTCTTTTGTTTTTTGCAGCTCCTTTCCTGGCCATGGGCGTGCTCAGCCTCACCTTGCAGGATGGCACAGCAAGCATTGCAAATTACACCCAGTTTTTCACCAACCCGAGCTACTTCCGCGCCATGACAAATTCGCTGGAAGTGACGGGGCTGGTCACCATAATCTCGGTAGTTCTGGCCTATCCCTTCGCATGGATTTTGGCTGAACAGGTTCCAGAAAAATGGCAACGATTGGCGCTGCTTCTGGCAGTTCTCCCCTTCTGGACATCATACGTTGTCAGGTCTTATAGCTGGTTGCTGGTGCTGGCCCAAAAGGGCGTCGTGAATTCCCTGTTGATGGGGTCTGGATTGTTCACCGAGCCTCTGCAGCTCGCAAACACCCGCACTGCCACAGTGATCGGCTTTGTGCATTTCTTTGTGATGCTGCTCACGCTGACAATTTTCGCCAACCTGAAACAACTCAGCCCAAGCTACAGGAAGGCTGCGGCAGACCTCGGTGCAAATCCCTTTCAAACATTCATTCACGTCATCTTGCCCCTCACCATACCAGGCGTCATGGTGGGCGCATTCCTTACATTTGTCCTGGCCGTTGGCGACTACATCACGCCGCAAATCCTCGGCGGCAACAATGAGTTGCTTATGCCACAGCTCATCATGATGCAAATCGGCCGGCGCGGCGATTTCCCCTTGGCCTCTGCCTTGGCACTCATTCTCATGGCTGTTGTCACTATCGCCTACATAGCCTGCGCCCGCTGGCTGAAAATCGAGCGCGCTTAGCCCATGCTGAAATATTTCACCGCCACTTATGCAGGAGCGATTTATCTCTTCATCTTCCTGCCCGTGATCGTCCTGATCATATTCTCGCTGCAATCAACCCAATTCCCCATTCCGCCTTTCAACGGACCATCACTGCGGTGGTATTACGCGGTGATTAATGATGCGCGCCTGACCTCAGCATTGATGAACTCACTCCTGGTTGCAGCAGTATCTTCGTTCATTGCAGCGGCACTGGGATTTCTATCAGCCTGGGGTTTCGCACGATTTATGCTGCCCGCATCATCACTCATGCGCGGCCTCATTACACTTCCCCTGACCGTAAGCTATCTCATTATCGGCATGGGACTGCTCATCATGTTCAATTGGCTGGGCCTGCCAAAGTCATTGATCGCAGCAGGAATTGGCCACGTCGTCATCAACTTGCCCCTGTGTTTCGCCATCATCTACAGTCAGTTAGGTGACCATCAGATAAATATCGAACGTGCCGCCCGCGACCTCGGCGCCAAGGAATGGCAAGTGCTGTTCATGATAACCATTCCAGTAATGTGGCCAGCGATTTTCGCCAGCCTTTTTCTTTCCATGACCTTTTCCTGGGATGAATTCGTGATCTCCTTCCTGCTCACGCGCTTCGATACCACGCTGCCCGTGGAAATCTGGAACCTGCTGCGCTCTGGCCTCAACCCAAAAACCAATGCCGTGGGCGCGCTGGTATTCGGCGTGTCGGTCGTTCTGGCCATCATGTTCGAAATCATCCTGCTCCGAAAGAAACCAGCATGACTGCCGCCATCGTCGAATTGAAAAACATTTCCCACAGCTTCGACAAGGTTCAGGTTCTGAATGAGGTTTCACTCACCATCGCGTCAGGAAGCTACACGGTTTTGCTCGGCCCCTCTGGCTCAGGCAAGACCACGCTCCTGTCAATTCTCGGCGGCTTCCTCGTGCCAAGTGCAGGCAAGGTTTTTATCTGTGGCGAGGATTGCACCACCGTGGCGCCAGCCAGCCGACCCACCACAACCGTGTTTCAGGACTACGCCCTGTTTCCTCACATGAGCGTCGGCAATAACGTAGGCTTCGGGCTCCGCATGCGAGGTGTGGGCAAGCCGACACGCGATCAACGCGCCAGAGAAACCCTTGCAATCGTTGGCCTCGCCGACGCTTTCGACAAGAAACCCCACCAGCTTTCCGGCGGCCAAAGACAGCGGGTGGCGCTGGCCCGGGCATTGGTCATTGAACCAGCAGTGTTGCTTCTCGATGAACCCCTCGGCGCACTCGATCTGAAACTCCGCCGCCAGATGCAGGATGAGCTGAAAGCCATCCAGCGCCGCGTCGGCACAGCCTTTGTACATGTGACCCACGATCAGGAAGAGGCCATGGCATTGGCCGATCATTGTGTCGTGATGAACCGCGGTCGCATCGAAGATGAGGGGCCGCCCGAGCGCGTTTATGCCAAACCCTCCACCCGCTTCAGCGCCACTTTCATGGGCGAAAGCACAGTGCTGGAAAACGCCAACATCGCCATACGCCCTGAACATTTGAAACTGACATCTGTGGCTGGAAACAAATCATTCGGGCAGGCCCGTGTCACCAGCGTGGTTTTCCAGGGCAGTTTCAAACGCGTTCTCGCAAGCTCAAGCACCGGCCAGGTTTTCATTGCCCGATGCGCGGCAGACGTGCATGTGAGCGTCGGAGACATCATCGACCCGTCATGCCGTGCCGAAGACATGATCCACCTGAAAGGTTGAACCATGCAAATTGAGGCCGGCAACTGGTATGAAACAATCCGCATGAGCGATGATGTAACGCTTATCCACGAGCCCTGGATCAAACCCTTCTTCCGCTGCAACATGTGGCATGCCCGCGGTCATGATCGCGATCTTCTCTTCGACACGGGCCTCGGCCACTTCAGTCTCACGGCCCATGTGAAACTTGTCACCGAGCGAAAACTCACCTGCATCGCCAGCCACACCCACTTCGATCACATCGGCTGCCACCACGAATTTCCCGACCGCTGTGTGCACCGTGCAGAGGCAGAAATTCTCGCCGATCCCGAAAACCATCTCACCCTTGCGGATCGCTACGCAACCGAGGAAATGTTCGATCGCCAACCCAAGGGCTGGAGCACGCCCGGCTACAAAATCAAGCCTGCGCCCGCCCAACGCCAGCTTGAAAACAATGACATCATCGATCTCGGTGATCGCCACTTCGAAGCTATTCATACACCCGGACACTCGCCCGGCGGCATCGGCCTCTTCGAAAAAACCACTGGAATTTTCCTCTCCGGCGATATTATCTACAACGGCCCCCTGATCGACGATGCCTATCATTCCAACATCGACACCTACGTCGAAACCATGGAGCGCCTGCGCGATCTCCCCGTAACCGTCATCCACGGCGGCCACTTCCCCAGCTTTGGAAAAACCCGATTTCGCCAATTGATTGATGAATATGTCGAGGGAAAAAGACGGCCCGGCTGCCATCTCGCCAAGTAGGCAAATCATTTCAAATGCGAACCCGCTTGAGCACCAGGCGCTGGCCCGATCGGATAATATCTATGCTCCAGGGCTTGAATGGCGAAATTCGAAACGCGAGAAGTTCATCGACTGTCTTGATTTCATGATCATTGACGCCTCGGATGATGTCACCCTTCCTGATGCCCAGGCGATTGGCGCCTGAGCCTACCTTTGCTTCAAGAACGATTACCCCGGCTATTCCGCTATCCAGCCCCAGGTCTTCAGAAAATGCGGGCGAGAGACTTGCAACTCTTGAACCGCGAAGACTGCTGCTGGCGGGCAACCACGTCTTGTTTGCCGCTGGTTCATCCGGCGGTGCGATCAGGGAAACCGCGGCATCGACCTCTGCACGCCGCCGCACAAGCCTGATTTTGGCTATCCCGCCAGCCGACCGGGTAGCGATGCGATAACGCAATGCCTGAAATTCACTCACCGGAAATCCATCAATTGAGATAACCACATCACCCACACGCAGACCTGCAGCCGCTGCTGGACCGGTCTCGTAAACTTCAGTGACAAGCACGCCCTTGCCAACAGGCACGCCAAGCGCTGCGGCGAACTGTGGCGGAACGCTTTGCCCCGAAAGTCCGATCCATGGCCGAACCAGAGGCTTCTTCTGCATCACGTTCTCGACAATCATCTTGACCATGTTGCTGGGTATGGCAAATCCCAACCCTTGTGAACCGCCAGAGGTTGAATGAATTGCCGTGTTGATTCCAACCAGCTTTCCCGCCATGTCAATCTGTGCCCCACCCGAATTGCCCGGATTGATGGCAGCGTCGGTTTGGATAAAAAAGCGAATATCCGTTATACCGATGGCAGTCCGCGCAAGCGCTGATACAATGCCACTGGTAACGGTTTGACCAATGCCGAAGGGATTACCTATTGCGATGACCTGATCGCCCACCCGCAGCGAGTCCGAGTCACCAAACTCCACAAACGGCAGCGCTTGACCCGGAGCCTCAATCTTCAGAACCGCGACGTCGGACCTCTCATCCGTCAGGAGGACCCGCGCCGCAAACACCCGCCCGTCCGTCAGGGCCGCGGCAATTTCTTCGGCATCCACAATAACGTGGTGATTTGTAACGGTCACACCGGTGGCGGAAACAATAACACCCGAACCCAAAGAACTTTCAATCCGGTCCTGGCCATAACCAAAAAGCAGGGCGTCGCTGAACAGCCGCCAGAAACCAGAATTCTCCAAGTTGCGAGCAGCGGAGTTTGATCGCAGTCGCTTGCGGGTGTAAATGTTGACAACCCCCGGCGATGTTTTTTCAACGATGGGTGCAAATGAATTGAACACCACGACCGGATTGGTCACGTCTGCAGCAACGCTTCGCATGGCCAAGAACATGCCGAGGCCGAAGACGAGGAGATGCTTCACGATGTCAAATCGCAATTTTTGACGACCCATTTCCTTTATCCCGCAGGTTCCGGAGCTCCTACCGCCACGGAAAATAATCAGGCAAAACAATCATGCCAATGATAACCCAAAACAGGCCGATCGAGAGATAGGCCGCCGATTTGAAATGCGCCGTGATCCGTCGGTCTGCGGGGAATTCATTCTCGTTGAACTGGCTATAAATCTCGTCCCAGAGGTCAGGCGGATTATTCGCATAAATCTGTTCGCATCTTTCGACGAATGAGCGCTCCGTATCGCCCCGCCCTCTGCGGCGCAAATAATCCCGGTAAAAATTGTAATCAAGAACCAGCTCAAGATAGATGATGCGCGGGTAGAGGCTCACCACCCCCCGGTCGATTGTAAGCACGACACGGTAGGCAAACCACACAACAAGCGACGCCGTAACCCCGGTGGCAATCATCAGAGGTCGGCTTGATAGCGTCAGGCTCAGGTTGATGAGGAGCCAGAAATAGGCATGTGCCACAACGTGCCCAAATGCATACCACTGATTGTAAGACCTAATCACCGCCAGGCGCTGATCATGGACAACTTTGTATTCTGTTTCCTGGCCACTCAAACCTGCGGCCTGCAAACCAGATCTCGCTGTCTTCCCAGCCTTTGCCATCTGCGCTCCTTCCCGCACGATCACCTGCGTTGTGCGGGAATACTGCACCTAACCCAATAGTCTTGCAATCCAGGCGAGCCAACCCCCTGCCAGGCGAAACCACTACTCTCCAAGGAAGATTGGTAGCGAGAGCCCAGCCCGCCAACCATTCTCAAATCCTCGTCAACCAGCGGATTTTTTTGCAGCTTCTGATTCTGAAGAAAATGATCGAATTGATAGGAGAGCCCCTTCAAGGGCTTTCCTGAATTCACAAACGAAGTGCAACACCCTGCTAAGGTGTTGGCGCTATGGGACAAAGATACAATCATCTCTCGCTTGACGAGCGCTGCCGGATTGCCTGTCTGCATAAAGCCGGTCAATCGTTCCACCAAATCGCAGCAAGTCTGGATCGCGCGGCATCGACAGTTGCGCGGGAGTTAGAGCGCAACACGGGCAACAAGGTGGGCTACAAACCCAGCTGGGCCGATGATCAGGCATGGGCGCGGCGGTGGCGCGGCAGCAGACTGGCGTGCCAGCCGGACTTGCAAAAATATGTTCTGCAACATCTTGCTAAGGGACTGTCGCCGGAACAGGTGGCAGGCCGACTGGCACATGACAAGGCTACGCCCGCCATCAGCCATGAGTCCATCTACCGCTTTATCTATTCTCAGATTGCCCGCACCAAAAACTACTGCTGGCGGCTTTACCTGCCGCGCGCCAAGAGCAAACGGGGGCGTATCCGCAAGGCCCAAGGCCCCATCCACACCATCAAAAACCGTGTTCCCATCAGTCAAAGGCCAGCTTACATTGAGAAACGATGCCAAGTGGGCCATTGGGAAACAGACCTCTTGCATCCCCGCAAATCCGGCGCTGCCGTGCTGGTCACCCTCGAACGGGCAACCCGCTATGTACTCTTGGCCAAGCAGCCTGGAAAACACGCAAAGCCAATCAACGACCAACTGAGCCAATGGTTTACCGACATGCCGGAAAATCTGCGCCGAACCCTGACACACGACAATGGACCCGAGTTCTCATTGCACCACCACCTCAATCCATTGGGCATCAAAACCTACTTCTGCAAACCCCACCAGCCATGGCAAAAAGGCAGTGTCGAAAACATGAATGGCCGCATCCGGCGGTACATTCCCCTTGGCACCGACCCCGACAGCTTTACAAACGAAGATCTGCAACACCTCGCAAACCACCTCAACAACACTCCCAGAAAATGCCTTGCCTTCAAAACCCCGGCAGAGCTATTCCTATCTCACCTCAAACCGTTGCACTTCGAATGTGAATCCACCTTTGCCTTCTTCGTCTGCCAGCGCTGCCTCACGCAGGCGGCGCGCCCAGTCGGCGGCATCATCGCGATTGGCAACGAGAGCGATGCCTCCCAGGACCCGGTCAAACTTCGAAAGACCGCGTGCATGGGTATCAGAATAGCCCTTCACCAGGCGGCGGCAGCGAATTGTTTCAACGGCGAGATCGTAGTTTACCGGAATGTAGTTGAGCGCCTCTGCCAGCCAATGGTCGAGATGCGCCTGCTCCTGCGCATGGCGCAAGGTGCGCGGGCGGTAGCCACGCAAGCCACCAAGAATATAGAGCACGACAAAGGCATGCAGGCTGTCGGTGCGCAGCCTGCGTCCCTTGTTGAACCAACGATCGAGTCGCGCCATCCAAGTGGGGCTCGCCTGCACCTTGGCGCCAAGCTTGGCGGGCAACATGCCAGCAATTTCCTCGGCGCGCGGGTGCATGAATTCGGTGAGTTGCAAAACATGATTGTCATTCATGCCCATTTCGGTCCTGATGCGGGCAAAACGCCCTGCCCGCGTTTTGAGGTCCGCTACGCGAATGACGTCATCATAGGCCATGGCATTGGCGATGTATTTTGCGGCCTCGCGCGTTAAAATAAAACCTTTGGCTGCATCGTCACGTTCAAGCACGGCCTCGACGCGGCTCAGGTATTCGCTGCCATAGGCATTGTCCTGGAAATCAATAACCTTGCACAGACCTCGCTGTGCCATTGCAGTAACTGGTGCAGGCAACGCCAGGGCGCGAGCTTCAAGCTTTCGCCAATCTGCCAACAACTTCGCAGAGCCTGTTGGCAAAACAGCGTGAGCCGCAGTTTTACTTTGAGTATTTGGCATGGGCTGCACTGCCAGTACGCCATCACAGGCAGCAGCGAATGCCCTCAAGGACCCTTCAACACCTTTGCCAGAGGCCCGGATCGCTTCTTCGAAAGAGTCGCGCGAAAATGGCAGCACCGCCGCTCCTGCAAGTGCCCCAAACAACGCTGCCGAAATAACAGAGTCATTTTTGTTGGCAATTTCTTCCATATCAAACATCACAACACGTTGTGCCGCAATCTCGGCAGCCGCGTGCACTTCAGCACTTGAAGCAATGCCGTCACCCGGTGTCATCTTTTCGGAAACGGCGAGCGCACGGTGCGTTGATGATATCAGTGTTGTCCGGTCTGGCGTTACAAAGCCGCGCAGGATCGCGCGTCTAACTGTCCTGGAAAATCTGATGGCTGCGGCGTCGGCCCCATTGGGCGAGAACGCCTTCAACGTTGTTTTTCAACCTCTGAAATTCAGGTCCGAAGAACAAGGCATTTATCATGCAGCGCTGGAAACCATCATTTTCTCGAAATTGATCATGTGACCCACGAAAAGGCCGGCAATCTTTCGGGCGGGCAAAAGAAGCTTCTGGAATTGGGCCGTGCCTTGATGCGCAAGCCAAAAATTATCCTGTTGGATGAAGTGGGTGCAGGAATCAATCGCACTCTGCTTGCCAAGATTTCCGACAAGATCAAATTGTTGAATCAGGAACGTGGCCTGACATTCTGCCTGATCGAACATGATCTCGATTTTGTATCCAAGCTTTGTGACAGTGTTTTGGTAATGGCTCAAGGGGCGGTTCTCGCAAGGGGCACTGTTGCTGAGGTGCGTGCGGATGAGCGGGTTATCAATGCTTACTTCGGCGGTGGCAAATATGAGGGGCGCCCATGAGTCCTCTCCTCTCCGTCCGAAAACTCACAGCGGGTTACGGTGGCGTTCCTGTTATTGGGGAAATAGACCTCGATGTGGTTGAACATAGCGTGGCCGTGGTTATCGGCCCGAACGGAGCGGGGAAATCAACGCTCCTCAAGTCGATCTTTGCCCTGACACGCATTTCTGGTGGAAACATAAATTTCGAGGATCGCGATATTACCGGGCTTGCCACGTCACAACTGGTGCCTGCCGGGATCTCCGCTGTGCCGCAAAGCCGCAATGTGTTTCCGTCACTCACCGTAGCTGAAAACCTGGACATTGGCACCTATGCATCGGCGCCGAAAGACCGCGCCCGCACTGAAGAGAGAGTTCTCACCCTGTTTCCGGATCTGCGGGCGAAGCTGCACCAGCCGGCCGGCGAGCTGTCTGGCGGGCAACGCTAGATGGTGGCCATCGGGCGCGCCCTCATGAGCGAACCAAAGCTTCTCCTCCTGGACGAACCCACCGCCGGTCTCTCCCCTGCCTATCTTGAAAAAATATTTGACCTCATTCTCGATGTCCGCAGGACCGGAGTGACAATCCTGATGGTCGAACAGAACGCCAGGCAGGCCTTGCGAATTGCCGATTTGGGACATGTGCTCGTCAATGGCCGTAACTTTATCTCTGGGACAGGCCAGGAACTCCTCAACAATGATAATGTGCGTCGTTCCTTTCTCGGCGGGGGCCAGGCGGAATGATTGATTTCATCAATCTCTATCTCATCCCGTCACTAATGCTGGGCAGTATCTACGCCCTGGGCGCCGTTGGGATTTCAATGATCTTTGGTATTCTGCGCTTTGCACATTTTGCCCATGGCGATGTGATGAGCATTGGTGCCTATGGTGTGCTGACAGCCGTGTGGCTCATGCCCATTCATCCGCTGCTGCTCTTGCCGTTTGGAATTGTGCTTGCAGTTTTGTCAGCATTGGCAGTGGATTATTTCTTCTATCGCCCACTGCGCAAACTTCCCACGATCTACACAGTGATTTCATCGTTTGGTGTTGCGTTGATATTTCGGTCCTTGATGCAAATCATCTGGGGTGCGGACAATCAGGTATTCGTAGACGGCGTTACCATGCCCGTGTTGCTGTTTGACACGTTTCGCATTTCTGCATTGCATGCAGAGGCCATCGCGATCACCTTTATTATTGCAGTAGGACTTCACTATTTTCTCACGCGCTCTCGTACCGGCCGCGCCATGCGGGCATTGGCCGACGAACCTGAGCTTGCCGCCGTGGCAGGACTCGACACCGAGGAAATCATCCGCTGGACGTGGATCATAGGTGCTTCACTTGCGGCAATCGCCGGTGTATTCGCTGGAATGGATACTGATGTTCATCCCAACCTTGGATGGAATTTGCTGTTGCCGATGTTCGCAGCGGCCATTCTTGGTGGCATTGGCAAGCCCATGGGGGCAATGCTGGGTGGAATCATCATTGGTTTGACTGAAGAACTTTCGACTTACAATTGGATCGGCGATGCGTCGTTGGTTTCTCCGTCCTATAAGAGCGCAGTAGCTTTCATGATCATGGTCGTGTTGTTGATCTTCCGTCCGCAAGGCCTTTTTAGAGGGAGACTGCTGTAATGGAATGGACCGGCCTCATGTTCTATTTCGTCAGCTTCCTGATTGCGGGAGGCATTTATGCCATTTTGTGTCTGGCGCTTAACATCCAATGGGGCATGGGCGGACTATTCAATGCCGGAATTGCCGGTTTCTTCGCCGTGGGCGCCTACACATCAGCAATTGTCACGACACAGGCATCAGACAAGCATCTCGGTGGTTTTGGCATGCCCGTTCCGGTGGGACTTCTGATGGCTGCGGTGTTGGCAGGGCTGGCCGGATGGGCCGTGGCAAAGATATGCGTGCGCCTCAAGAGCGACTATCTCGCCATGGCCTCGATTGGCATTGCCGAGATACTGCGTCTCGTCATTGTCAATGAGTCCTGGCTGACCAATGGCAGTCTTGGCATTTCCGGAATTCCCCGGCCCTTTGACGGATGGGTACAGGGGCGAGCCGCGGATTTCGTTTTCCTTGGCTACGTCTGGATGGTGGTGGCCATTGTTTATTTTATCAGCGCGCGCTTGCACGATAGTCCGTGGGGGCGGACATTGCGGGCTATCCGTGACAACGCGGAGTCCGCCCAGGCTGCCGGTAAGGATGTGGATTGGTTCCGTTTGCAGACTTTTGTGATTGGCGCAGCCATTATGGGATTGGCTGGCGGCCTCTTGTTTAGCCCGGGGACATAGCTGACACCTGTTCGGAGACATGGTTGACACTTTTTCGCAATTGTGCGGGAGGGTTGATCATGGCTTGGAAGGCGGTGTCGATAATGGAACAGCGACAGGAACTTGTGCGCTTGGCAATGAT
>JANNXN010000128.1:0-6508 GCA_031409595.1 Rhodobiaceae bacterium | reverse complement strand
ATAGATGCAATCACGAGCGATCTCGTCCTGTCGCTAGGGGGAAACACAACGGGTGGAGAGCTCGTGTCCCCTCAGGAATGTCACGTCCTTCTCGCCACACGCTAGATGGCGGTCTCAACGTCTAGCGCCCGCTGCCGAATCCGATCTCCACCACGGTCGGTCCACCTGCGTCACGCCGTGCGTAAGGCTCTCGCCATGTCACCTATTGGCCCTTCTGCGACATGGCAACGGTAGCCGATAATGCCCGCTTTCGCCTCGGAAGCAGACATACGTGCATGATCTAGCCATGCCCGTTTATGAGTTCACGCCCTAGTTCACGCGCTTGCCAAAAACAACGCGGGGCGTTTCTTGCGAAACCTGCACAGCCACCTTTTGTTCTGGTGGAGGCAATTCCTGCGGCGCGGCCGGAATATCTTCCAGTGTCAGTCTTATGACTGGCGCCGCGGCCACGCGACCCTCCGGCAAAAACCGTGCAATTATCTTTCCATGACTGCCAAAACCCAGTGGCAGCCCATCCTTGATAACAGGCCCGTTCCGCATCAGGTGTTGGAATATCTCAACCAGACATTGATTGATTTCAAAGGGCGATAAAGGCACAGGATCAAGTTCCAATTCGCGGCCCGTAAAGGCAAGCAGACCCTGTGTTGCAGCGCCAACAGTCGGCCTGCCATCGGCCATCGGTATCCCAACAGAATACCGTACACTCATCCATAACATGTCAGGCATGCGCCCGGCGATCAACGCCATGGCCATGTGCCAAATCCCGTCGCCATCATCAATTGCATTGGATTCAGCAAATACTGTCGCTGCGATTGGCAGGTGCTTGGCAAGCGCTCCCGCCACAATTGTAACAGCAGTTGCCCCGGCAATTGCAGTTGCATGATCATAGGAATTGGCTGCCAGGCTTACAACCACATGGGCGCGGGAAAACCGCATGACACCGGCTGCATCTGCCCACGAGATATTCCGTTGGACCGCCTCCTGCCAGGCTTCAAGCTCCAATTGAGTGGCCACGAACATCACGGTAACCGAAAGCCCGTTGATTTTCAGAATGAAGGACTTGCCATGGTCATCGGCAACACCCAGTGAGCCAATCTGATAAGCCGACTCTTCCACGAGCGACCTCAACGTATCAATAATCCTGCTTTCCAGGATCATAGCCGGCTCAGTAAGTGCCAGATAAGTTTTGAAGTGACTCATGCAGACAGCTCCGAATCAATTGCAGCCAAAACCTTGTAGAATGGGATAGAATTATTTCAAAGCGGCAGGCTGGCGCCGCCAATCAACCAGGATGTGAACAACCAGGGCACAAAACACCACTGACCCACCAATAATCGTGGACTGTGTCGGAATTTCAGTGTGAATAAGCCACACCCAGATGGGCCCAAGCACCGGCTCCAGTGTGCCGACAAGCGCACCCATCGCGGCGGGCACCAGCCTCGCACCCGTCACAAACATGGCCAGCCCCAGCCCCAGATTGATGGCTCCAAACAAAAACAACAATCCAAAATCTGCCGCCGTCACCATGTATGATCCGGCCAATGAAGCCGAAACCCCTGCGGCAATCGCCATCCCCAGGCAAACAGCAGGCGTCATCCTCACATGTGCATTGCGCCGTGTGATGACCGTGGCAGTGGCAAATCCCAGGGAAATAACCAGCGCCAACCCGTCACCCAGCGGCGATACATCCCCCGTAATTGAACCTGAAACCATAATGCCAACACCCGCAATAACCGCCCCGATCGCAGCCCAGGTGGCCGCCGGTATTTTTTCCCTGAATAAAACCCATGACAACAAGGCGGCAATCAACGGCACTCCAGCCTGCATCAACAGAATATTTGCAACTGTCGTATGCGCCAGCGCCACGATAAATGATGTGGATGCCACGGCAAAGCAGCAGGCAACGCCCAGCCCGGCCAACCCCATGCCCCTGAACAGTGCGATCGTTCCGCGCAATCCGTCACGCCAGAGCATGAACAGCAACAAGAACAGACAGGCAAAGACCGACCGCCAGAACACCACCGTCCAGCTGTCGCCAACCGAAATAAACCGGGCAATCGCCCCACCAAAACTCCACGTAATCGCGGAACCGGCAATTAACAGGAGCCCAAACCGTATCTCTTCTCGCGAGGAAATCATGACCTCAATGACGACTACGCCCGCACAGTTTTGTCAAGCAAAAGCCCCCTTTGGGCCATCGCATTTCGCGTATCAATAATCAATTTCGAATGTTGGGCCAACATGGCGTAATCTATCGCGTCATGATCTGTAGAGATCAGCACCGCATCAAAACTGCCGAGATTGATTGCATCAAGGGGCATGGATTTTCGTCCGGCCAACGCCGCGTGTTCGCGCGTCATCGGCACCATGGGCACGTGGGGATCGTGAAATTCCGTTTTTCCGCCCCGCTCCTCAATCAATTCGATCAGGCGAAACGACGGGCTTTCACGGACATCCGACACATTTTTTTTATATGCCAGTCCGATGACCAAAATGCGTGAACGGCTCAACGCCAACCCAAGCTGCCGGTCAAGCTCCCCAGCCAGACGCTCCACAACATGCTTGGGCATCGCGGTGTTAATTTCACCGGCCAGCTCGATGAATCGCGTGGGTAAACCAAATTCGCGCGACTTCCACGTGAGATAGAACGGATCAATGGGAATGCAATGTCCGCCAAGACCCGGGCCGGGATAAAACGGCATATAGCCAAACGGCTTGGTCTTGGCCGCCTCAATGACTTCCCATATATCAATGCCCATCGCATCAAAAACCACCTTCAGTTCATTGACGAGGGCGATGTTAACAGCGCGGAAAATGTTCTCAGAAAGCTTTGTGGCTTCAGCTGTGGCCGTAGAGGAAACCGGCACAATCTTTTCAACCACTGCGCCATAAAACGCGCTCATGAGCACCAATGCCGGGGCGCCATCGCCTGAGACGATTTTTGGAATTGATGCCGTGTGGAATGTGACGTTGCCCGGATCTTCTCGTTCGGGCGAAAACCCGATAAAAAAATCAACTCCGCTTTTGAGGCCTGTGGCTTCAAGTAATGGCCGCAACACTTCATCTGTTGAGCCAGGGTAGGTTGTGGATTCAAGCACAACCAGTTGGCCCCGACGCAGATTAGAGGCAATCACACGTCCGGTTTCCTCTATATAGGTCATATCCGGTTCACGGTATTTGGTAAGTGGTGTCGGCACACAAATGATGATGACGTCACATTCGTGCAGAGCGCCGAAATCCGTCATGGGCGAGAACCGTTGCGTTGCCACGGCAGCATGAATCGCATCACTGGCCACCGTGCTGAGATAGGACACACCTTCATTCAGCGCGGTAATTTTCGCACCATCAATATCCAGTCCCCTGACCACAAAACCTGCCCGCAAAATGGCCAACGCCAGAGGCAATCCCACATAACCAAGCCCAACCACGCCTGCAACAGCCGTTCGAGCCTTTATTTTGGATAACAGAATGGACGATTGATCGGGATCAGCCACCGGATTTCCTTTATTTTTCCGGCCTCCGGCTACACTACAGGGGGTTGCTTTGCAAGGCGCATGATTCTAACTATACCGCTTTGATTGGGCCTAATACTTGACCAACATGACCCCACTACATTGGCTTCACGCACCAACGACTGGTGCAGCCTGTGCCGTAATTGCAGAGATCGCCCAAGCCCATGACGGTAGTCTTGGCCAGGCGCACGCCTATATTGATTGCGCTGCAAGTGCTGGCGCAGATGCCGTCAAATTCCAAACACACATCGCCGGGGCTGAAAGCACCGCAAATGAACCGTGGCGCGTAAAGTTCAGCAGACAAGACGAAACCAGGTTTGATTACTGGAAGCGTATGGAATTCACCCCCGAACAATGGGCCGGACTGAAGACTCACGCCGAGGAAAAAAAGCTGGTTTTTCTGAGTTCGCCGTTTTCTGGCGAGGCCGTAGAGCTCCTGCGCAAATTGGGAATGACCGCCTGGAAAGTGGCCTCTGGCGAGCTGACTAATCTTCCCATGATTCGTGAAATGGCTCGGGACAAAAAACCGTTGATGCTGTCAACTGGTATGAGCCCCATGAGCGAGATCGATGTTGCCGTCCAGATCGTGAGAGATGCAAATTCACCTTTCGCCGTCTTTCAGTGCACGACCCAATATCCCTCGCCGCCCGAAGCCATAGGACTCAACGTACTGGACGAACTGCGGGCTCGATTCAGTTGCGCGGTGGGTCTTTCCGATCACTCCGGCACAATCTATCCGGCCCTTGCCGCAAGTGCTACCCACCACGCCGAGGTGATTGAAATTCATCTCACCATGAGCCGGGACATGTTCGGGCCGGATGTAGCTGCTTCGGTGACACCAGCCGAACTCCGCATGATTTGCGATGGCGTGCGCTTCAACGAAAGAATGCGCCGCTCACCTGCTGACAAATCCGGCGTTGATGGCAATGTTGCCGCCATGCGTGACATTTTTTTCAAGAGCGTTGTGGCAGCCCGGGATCTCGCCGCAGGCACCCTTCTCGCGCGTGAACATCTTGCTCTCAAAAAACCCGGCAACGGCATCCCGGCAGCCCGGCTTGATGGCGTCATTGGAAAAAAACTTGTGTCTGCGGTGAGCCGTGACCAACCCCTGAAATTTGAAGATTTGGAAAACCCATGAAGCGCAAAGTCTGTGTCGTCATAACCGCGCGCCCGAGCTATGCCCGCATCAAGACGGCCATGGAAGCGATCCGCGACCATGAAAGTCTGGAGCTTCAACTCGTGGTGGCCGCATCTGCCCTGCTCGACCGCTATGGCAACGCCGTCAAGGTTATTGAAAACGAAGGCTTCAGGATTGACCGCACGGTCTACATGATAGTGGAGGGTGAAAATCTTGTGACTTCGGCGAAGTCTACCGGCTTTGGCCTGGCCGAACTTGCAACTGTGTTCAATGATCTCAAACCTGACATGGTGGTCACCATCGCTGACCGCTATGAAACCGTGGCTACATCAATCGCGGCCGCTTACATGAACATTCCGCTGGTGCATGTGCAGGGCGGCGAAGTAACGGGATCAATCGACGAAAAAACCCGCCATGCCAACACCAAGCTCGCAGACATTCATCTCGTGTCCTGCGACAACGCCCGCATCCGGGTTGAGAAAATGGGTGAGCAGCCAGCGAGCATTTATGTGACCGGTTGCCCCTCGATTGATCTCGCCCGCCAGGCGCTTGAGGCCGAACCCCGCGACATCGCGGCTGTGGCCGCGAAATATTCTGGCGTCGGTGCCGTGGTGGATGTCACGAAGCCATACATTGTGGTCATGCAACACCCGGTTACAACCGAATACAATGAATCCCGCCAGCACACCGCTGAAACGGTGGAGGCCGTCAACGATGCGGGCTACCCCACATTGTGGTTCTGGCCCAATGTCGATGCGGGTTCAGACGGCACCTCCAAAGCCATCCGGGCAGCGCGCGAGTATCACAAACTGCAACAAACCCATTTCTACAAAAACATGAACCCGCTCGACTTCCTGTCAATCCTCATCAACAGCCGGGGGCTTGTCGGCAACTCTTCCGTGGCCATCCGCGAATGCTCATATCTTGGCGTTCCCGCCGTCAACATTGGCAGCAGGCAAAATCGCCGCGACCGGGGCCGCAATGTCACCGACGTGGATTATGACCGGCGCGAAATTGCCACCGCCATCAAAAACATGTGGCACCAGAAAGACCGCCTGCGCGATCTCGTCTATGGCGATGGCCATGCCGGCAAGCGCATTGCGGATGCACTGGCAACAGCCCCTCTCACCATCCAAAAAATGTTGACCTACTGACATGGTCCGGGGCGAAAACCTCACCGCGATCATCCCCGTGCGCGGCGGATCAAAAGGCATTCCTGGCAAGAACCTCAAGCTCCTGGCGGGCCAGAGCCTGCTTGAGCGCGCCATCAGCTTCGCCAAGGCCTCATCCCGCATTGACCGCACCATCGTCACCACCGATGATGCCGCAATGCACGACATCGCCAAACGTCACGGCGTTGCATGCCCCACCCTTCGCCCCGCCCATTTGGCCAGCGACACCGCCACAACTGCCGCCGTTGTCGAACATGTCTTGTCGGAGTGCAGCATAACGGGCGGTTACTTGCTCGTTCTCCAAGCAACGTCACCATTGCGAACCCGCGCCGACCTGGAAGAACTCTGCGCCACCTATGAACGGTCCGAAGCCGACGCAATCGCAAGTGTCACCGCCATCGACGAACCCCGTCCAGAAAAAATGAAGCGCATTGTGGATGGCCGGATCGTACCCTACATAGGCGAAAGTCACGAAGGCCCCCGCCAATCCCTGCCCCAACCCTACAAACTGAACGGTGCTTTCTATCTAATCTCGCTGGAAGTCTTCCGCCGCGAAAACCGCTTCCTCCCCCCAAACACCATCCCCTTCGTAATGCCCGAAGAACGAAGCCACAACCTCGATTCAATGACCGACTGGAAAGTCATGGAAGCCATGATCGCGGCAGGACATTGGGGGCTGGAGGAGA
>JANNXN010000127.1:0-30139 GCA_031409595.1 Rhodobiaceae bacterium | reverse complement strand
CGCCTCCCACGTCGTTTCCGCATCATCGTCTGACGCTTAACCGCGTTCGCTGGCGGGCATCAGCGCCTAAAGCTCTCCACAGGTGAAACTTTCTCAACAGGCATTGTCATGACAGATCTACAGCCCGCTCCAACAGGTCGCCGTGCGCGGAGCGGTGGTGGCGCTGATGCGAGGCGCGCTTCGCGAACCAACCAGGTGGTGCCGCCCAAGGGTTACATTCGCCGCAATATCAAGCTCTATGAACCGTTTTCCGATGACCAGCTTGAGCTTATCGAGAACAACGCCGAACTCATCCTGCAGGAAATCGGCATTGATTTTCGTGATGATGCGGAAACCCTGACGCTGTGGAAAAATGCCGGCGCCGATGTCAAGGGCGAGCGGGTGCGCTTTCCGAAAGGCCTGGTGCGCAGCATTTGCAAAACGGCGCCGCGGGAATTTACGCAATATGCGCGCAACCCTGCCAACAATGTTGTCGTTGGCGGCAAGAACACCATTTTCGCCCCCGTCTATGGCCCTCCCTTCGTGCGCGATCTTGATGGCGGCAGGCGCTATGCCACAATCGAAGACTTCCGCAATTTCGTTAAGCTCGCCTACATGTCGCCCAGCTTGCATCATTCCGGCGGCACCGTGTGCGAACCGGTGGATATTCCGGTGGCCAAGCGCCATCTCGACATGGTTTACAGCCACATCAAATATTCCGACAAGCCGTTCATGGGTTCAGTGACGGCGCCGGAGCGCGCTGAAGATTCCGTCACCATGGCCAAAATGGTGTTCGGTGAGGAGTTTGTCGATCAGAATTGCGTATTGATCAATTTGATCAATGCCAATTCGCCTATGGTGTTTGATGGCACGATGGTGGGTGCCTTGAAAGTATATGCCCGCGCCAACCAGGCTACCGTGATTTCGCCATTTATCCTGGCGGGCGCCATGTCGACGGTCACCGCCGTTGGCACGCTCACGCAGATTCTGGCGGAAGCTTCGGTGGGCATTGCGCTCACCCAGCTCTGCCGACCCGGCGCACCCGTGGTTTTCGGCACCTTTGCCTCGTCCATGTCCATGCAATCGGGTGCGCCCACCTTTGGCACACCAGAACCGGCGCACGTTTTATTTGGCGCAGCACAGCTGGCGCGGCGCATGGGTGTTCCTTTCCGGTCCGGCGGTGGCCTCTGCGGCTCAAAACTGCCGGATGCGCAGGCCGCCCACGAGAGCGCCAACACCCTGTGGCCCACGTTGCTGGGTGGCGTAAACTTCTGCCTCCATGCGGCGGGCTGGCTGGAAGGCGGGCTTGTCAGTTCCTACGAAAAATTCATCATCGATGCGGACCAACTCACCATGTTCCAGCGCTTTGCCGAAGGCGTGGATTTCTCCGAGAATGGCCAGGCCCTCGAAGCCATGCGCGAACGGAATGCAACGGGTGAGGCTCATTTCCTCGGCACTGCCCACACACAGAAAAATTTCGAAAGCGCTTTCTGGCGTTCAGGCATCACCGACAACAATTCCTACGAGCAATGGCGCGATGACGGCGAGAAGGATCAATCAGTCCGCGCCAACGCCACCTGGAAAAAAATGCTGGCAGACTATGAAGCCCCGGCTTTGGATCAAGGCCTTGATGAAAGCTTGCAAGCATTCATGGCCAAGCGCAAGGAAACGCTGCCAGACGGCGTGAGCTAAGTTCCCTCGGCGGGAACTGCTGGTTTCCTGTCCGTCATGGCGTAGAGGGCCACGCCCGCTATCACCATGATGGAACCAATTGCGTCTGCCAGGGTGAAGGGCTCGCCCAGAATCCAGACGGCCAGGCTGATTGTGATCAAGGGCGAGATGGTGGCGATCATGGAGGTGGACTGCGGGCTGATGCGCGAGAGTCCGGCGTTCACCAGGAAAGACGGGACGACTGTTGCAAAAAATGCGGTGCCTGCTGCCAACCAGAAAAATTTTGGCGATGATGAAAAATCGAAACTCTGGCTGGTGATGATGTAGTGCGCAATACAGGCGAAGGCTGAACCGGACAAGGCAATGGAAGTGAAGAGCGTGCTTCCCATCGCGGTTATGAAATTCTTGGCCAACAGTTGATAGATTGCGAAAGTCACTGCACAACCCAGCACCAGAACAGTGCCGATGACCGTTGCCATGCCGCCCGTTGGCAAATCCGTGAGGAACACAACAACCAGCCCCGCATAGGTGATGGCGGCAGCCAGAACACCCAGCCCCCTCAGTTTCGCTCCAAAAAACATCCAACCCAGAAACATGACGAAGATGGGATAGGTGAACAGCACAAGGCGTTCGAGCTGGGCACTAATGTAAACCAGGCCTTCAAAGTCAAGCAGCGAGGATATGTAGTAGCCGATGATGCCGGTGAGCAAAGCGCGGCAGGTTAGCCCCCAACTTGGCAACGCCCCGCCGTTTCGGCGAAGGTGATAGACGGCATAAATTCCAATGGCGACAAAAAATGGCAACGACATGGCCATGCGGAGCGCCAGCAACAGGGCCGCATTTGCCTCCTCCATATAGGCCAACTTGATAAAAATAGCCTTGGTTGAAAAGAGGGCAGCACCTGCGCCTGCATAAATGTAGCCCTCAAGAATTCGCCTTCTTTCCATGGCACGTCGTTTTACACGGCCCTGCTGTACTTGTCGCCAGCTTTGGGTAACATGACTGATATGCGCGGATTCCCATGAGGTGTATCAATTGACTCCCCTGCATTTTCGTTCGGCTTTGGATTTGGCGCGGTTGTTGCGGGCGCGAAAAATATCGGCAGTTGAACTTCTGGAAAGTTGCCTCGATCAGTTTGCAAAGCACAATGACACCTTGAACGCCGTTGTCGTGACAGACATAGCCCGGGCGAAGCGGGCGGCAGCGGCAGCACACAAGCGGCTTAGAAGGGGCGCTGCCATCGGCCCCTTTGATGGCGTGCCGATGACGGCCAAGGAATCATTTGATTGGGCGGGAACACCGTCCACCTGGGGTTCGCCTGCCTACAAGGACAACATCGCAAAGTCTGATGCTGTTGCGATTGCGCGCATGGCTGCCGCCGGCGCCATTGTCTATGGCAAAACCAACGTGCCGCTGATGCTGGCGGATTGGCAAAGCTTCAATGATGTTTATGGCACTACGAATAATCCGTGGGATGTAACGCGGGCACCGGGTGGTTCGTCTGGGGGTTCCGCCGTTGCTTTGGCCGCGGGCATGAGCGCCTTGGAAATCGGTTCTGATATCGGCGCATCGATCCGCAACCCTGCTCATTACTGCGGAGTTTATGGCCACAAGCCAACTTACGGAGTGGTGCCCTATCAGGGCCACTTGCTGCCGGGCGTCGTAATGCCGAGTGATATTTCGGTTGCAGGCCCCCTGGCCCGCTCGGCTCGCGATCTGACGGCCATGATGAAAGTTCTGGCTGGGCCAGAAGGAATTGATGCGTATGGTTTGCGGCTGAATTTGCCGGGCCTCAAGCAAAAATCATTCAAGAATTTCCGCGTGGCGGTCATGCTCAATGATCCTGTCAGCGAGGTTGATCAACCGGTGCAGGACGCCATTTCGAAACTCGCGCAGTTTCTTGACAAGAAGGTCAAGAAAATTTCCCACGCGGCGCAACCGGATTTTTCAACACGCGAGGCGATGGATATTTACATTGGGTTGCTGCGTTCCGCCACCAGCAGGCGTCAGACTGAAGAAGATTTTGCGAACAATGCCAAGATTGTCGGGAATTTCTCTGCTGATGATGAGAGCTACTATGCCAAGATGACGCGGGCTTATGTTATGCCGCATCGCACCTGGCTTGCTACAAATGAGCGTCGACATCAGATGCGCTTGCTGTGGGATCAATTTTTCAATGATTGGGATGTGATGTTGTGCCCGACGGCGGCATCTGCCGCATTCCCGCACGACCAGGTGGGCGACCGCCATGAACGAACGATTGAAGTCAACGGCAAGCAGGTGCCGACAACCGATCAATTGTTCTGGGCAGGCTATTCCGGCTGTTTCTATCTGCCCTCAACAGTGGCGCCCATTGGCTTAACGCCGCAGGGTTTGCCGACATCCGTTCAAATCATCACGCGGCAGTATGGCGATTACACGAGTTTGAGATTTGCTGAACTGCTGGAGAAGGAATACGCGGGGTTCGTTCCGCCGCCGGGGTATTGATTTGGCTTATTCTTTTTCTTTCAGCACCCGCTCAAAGAATTCGATTTCTTTTTCCCATGTGGATTCTTCAAACAAAACCTCGTGACCAAAACCCTTGGCCACCAGCATTTCCTTGGGCTCATTGGCCGCAGCAAAAAACCGCTCGCCAAATTCCAGCGGAATCAATGTATCCCGGTCACCGTGTATGATCAGCAATGGCGCCTTGATGGAACTGATGTATTCAACCGATTTGAATTGATCTTTCATCAGAATCCTGACTGGCAACCACCAATAGATATTGGCGGCGATATCGGCTGTAGAGGTGTAAGGAGCTTCCAGAGCCATGGCTCCGACAGTTTTCCTGGCAGCGAGTTGGACAGCAACGCCAGTACCGAGCGACTCCCCAACCAGCACAATCATTTTAGGATCAGTGGCATTGGCGACCAGCCAATCATAAGCTGTTGTGGCATCCGCGATGAGGCCCCGCTCCGAAATTTCTCCAGAGCTTCCGCCATAACCTCGATAGGAAACATAGGCCACGCCAAATCCATGGGATTGATAGAACTTAAATCGCAGGGGTCTGTCGCCAATCTCGCCGGCATTGCCATGAAAATAAAGGATCGTCGGCATCCCTGCCGTCGCTGGCGCATACCACACAATAATCCTTTCGCCATCGGGAGTGATCAGCGTTTCGACACTTGCGCCCGAAATCCCCACGCTCTCCGGAGTCAGTCCCTTGTTTTCCGGATGATACTGCAGATTTCGCTGATAGACATACATTGCCAGAATGATCGCACCATATGTAAAAACAACCAGTAGGGCGGCAAGTTTCATGATGTTCAAGATTCCACCAACCTCGCAGGGGTATGCGTGTCCTTGGTCCAGCTCCAAACGGCGAGCATTGGGGTGGCGTTGGATTTTGTGGCGTGGATCACGTGGGGCGGGTGCCAGATTATTTCGCCGGCTTGCTTCAATTCAAACTCGCCCTCACCCTGCTTCCAGAGTGTCGGGCCGGTGAGCGGCCAGTAGAGTTCGGGGGCCGGATGATAATGATCCTTGTAATGACGATTTGGGCCCAGCATCAAAATGCCGAGCAGAAAGTCATCGCCTTTGAAAAACCCCTTGGGGCCGATGATCTCGCTCCAGCCGTAGTTCTGCGTGAACCCTTGCCCAAGAATTTCGTCGGTATAAGTCGATGACTGGCACCATTTCAGATGGCCATCAAGCGATGCCAAGGCGGCTGCAACCACGGAATTGAACATCATGGTTTCGGCAATCGTCTGGGCGAAAAACCGGGTAACCTCAATGCTGGCCGGGCGTGGCTCAATAAAATCCGCGGTTGTCAAATCCTGCCCGGCCAGGCGGTTCAACACCTGCTCGGCAGCCGTTCCCCCTATCGCATTGAGCCCCCGTGCGATGGCGCTGATGGCCCATCTCACGTCTTCGAAAAGATCATGATTCATAGGCCGCACCATAAGGGCGTGTTCGTGGAAATCAAGCTAACGGAGGGCGTAGACCTGCCGCGCCAAATTAACCAATTCGGTGTCATCGGGATAGCGTGTGGTGGATTTTCGCATGGGGGTGTTGGCGGGCGAGGCCATGTGTTCGGCCAGCAGTTCGGGCTTGGACAGATCCAGTCCATCCCCCTCGAGCGAGACTTTCAGGCCAGTTGCGCGCACCAATCGGTCATAGGCTTTTACGGCATTGGTTGCACCCATGGCGGTGGCCACTCTGGCGAATGCGGCGGCGTCACCATGGGACACCCATTCCATTGTGGCGAGCATTGCAAGGCCGGTGGCGCGACCATGGGGGATTGGGGCCAAGTCTGCCATGGCATGGGAAATATTGTGGGCCAATGCCGTGCCGCAATTATCGATCGCTATCCCGGCGTAGCAAGAGCCAAGCAGCATGTTGCCGCGGGCCTCCACATCATTTGGGCTGTGGACTGCCTTTTCCAGGTTTTGGGATATCAGTGAAATTGCCCCGAGGGCATAGAGATCATTGCCATCGGTGCGGCGATTGTTGGTGGCGGCTTCGATGGCGTGCACCAAGGCATCGAGGCCGGTTGCGGCTGTAATATGGGGCGGAACAGCTATGGTCAGTTCCGGGTCAAGAATTGCGACAAGCGGTTTTATTTCTTCGCCCCAGGCCCAGACTTTTATCTTGTCCGCATTGGCAAAAACCGATGTCCGGGTTACTTCCGAACCTGTTCCAGCCGTTGTTGGAATTGCGATGAGCGGCAGCACATTTTGGGGAAATGCGGTTTCGCACAATTGATAGCGCTGTGCGCTAAGGCCTGAGGCGGCGCAGGCAGCCACAAGTTTTGCCGTATCGAGGGCCGAGCCTCCGCCAATTCCGGCAATGACCTGCGCCCCCATGGAACGGGCCAGATTTGCTGCGGCATCGATATCTGCAAGTTTTGGCTCGCCCTTGATCGCGTCAAACACCTGGGGCTTGAATCCGGCGTCGGACAAGATTTTCAGCGTTCGCGCGGTTATGCCGAGCACTGCCATCACGGGGTCAGCAACGACAAGCACAGCCGCACCGTGGCTGGCATGGCGCGCAACGTGTTCGGTCAAACCAGAAAGTTTTCCGGCGCCAAAAACAATTTCGGGGGGACGAGAAAGCGTAAAAGACTGCATGTATTGATTCCGACAGGTGATGTATTCACCCGCTTAAGTGCTTGAAATCCCACGGTCAAGCGTGAGGCTTTCTCACCTCGCTCACGAAACGCCCGGACCGGTTATTTCCCGCAGCAGCTTGATGAAGATCGCGTCGGCGTAAGCCCCATAATTTTGAGCCACGACAACGAAGTTACCGGGGCCGCCTACGACCTGTCTTTCGAGGTAAATATCGAGTGTTGGCCATTCATTGAGGATAGCCAGGCCATTGATTGTGATACCCTGCCCGACGAGCCTGTCGCGCACAGCGTTTACGGGAGGGCCAACGTTGTTGCGGCCATCTGATGAGAGATCGATGACCAGGCGGGGGGATTTTGGCGCCGAAGTCAGGAGCGCTGCCGAATAGAGCAACGCGCTCGAAATTGACGTGCCGCCTTCAGCCAAAAGGCGGGGAATTTTGGTCAGTGTCGTGCCGACTTTCTGGGCTTCATCGTCAGTTGAAATGATAGTCCAGGGCAGCACAACCATCTGGTTGCCTTCATCGGACCATTGCACAACACTTACGGCGATGCGTTGCAGCGGGCCTTGACGTATGGCGCGCTTAATGTCGCCGCGTTGAAAAGCCTCGCCCAAGCCCTTCATTTGCAAATTGAATTCAAAATGATCGACGCTGAACGAACAATCCACCGCAAGGACAAGGGCCAAATCAACCTGATCGTCACCGGCATGGATGGGTTGCGTGGGCAACGTCAGAACAACCACAGACAACACCGCAAACACCACACGCGTTATCCAATTTGTGGCGCGTGGCATAAAGGCTTGTCTCCTGTCAGTGATGAAGTTCGATGTAATCGAGTGCGCGGCAATCCTTGACCGACCAGCCGACGTTAACCGATTTGCCCTGGGCTATTCCCTCGATGCGCGATCTGTTTGGCACTTTGACAATGAAGTTGTTGTGACCTGCCACTTCAAGCCTGGCGCGAATGTGATCACCCAGATAGATCAGCTCGGCGATTTTGCCCTTCAAGATGACGTCAACATTCTTCGCCAACGGATTTATCTCAACGCGCTCGGGCCGGATGGACAGAAGCGTTCGCTCACCCTTCTTGCCAACGTTGACAGCAAGAGCCTGCACCACATCATTTGAATCGAGCTTCACTGTGGCAATGCCATTGCTGCCACTGCTGGTGATTACGCCCTTCAATTTGTTATTCTCGCCGATGAACTGGGCGACGAATGAGTTTTGCGGGCGCTCATAGAGCTCGTCAGGCGTTGAGAGTTGCTGCACGACGCCATCGTTAAACACGGCGATGCGGTTAGACATGGTGAGCGCTTCGGCCTGGTCATGGGTCACGTACACAATCGTGACACCCAGCCGCTCATGAATATGCTTGATTTCATATTGCATCTGCTCGCGAAGCTGCTTGTCGAGAGCGCCAAGCGGCTCATCCATCAACACAAGGTCGGGCTCAAATACGAGCGCGCGCGCAACTGCCACGCGCTGCTGCTGGCCACCTGAAAGCTGGCCTGGCCTGCGGCTTGCCATGCCGGGAAGTTCGACCAGCTTCAAAATTTTCTTAACGCGGTCCTCAATCTCGGCCTTGCCAAGATTGCGCACTTGCAGGGGGAAGGCGAGATTTTCGGCAACCGTCATGTGGGGAAACAGCGCATAGTTTTGAAACACCATGCCGATGCCGCGCTTGTGGGGCGGCGTGTTGTTGATCGGAACACCCTTCACATAGATTTCGCCGTTGGTTGCGGGCTCAAAACCCGCCAGCATCATGAGCGTTGTGGTTTTGCCGGAACCCGAGGGGCCAAGCATGGTGAGGAATTCGCCCTTGGCGATATCCAGGTTCAAGTTTTTGACAACCAGCGTCTCGCCGTCATAGCTCTTTTGAACCTGGGCAAAACGGACCATAGCTTCAGTTGCCATCGTTAAATCGCACTCCCCTTTTTTCAGCTATCATATGCGGTCGCGCGGAAAAAGGAAGCGGCGAAATCAACGCTTCTTTTTGGCTTTCCTGCCCATGGCTTTCACAATCAGGTGTTCCGGCCCATAGGGGAAGCCCGTGATGTTGCGATTGCCTTTTTCAGTGATGACCAGAATATCATGTTCGCGGTAGCCGCCAGCGCCCTTCTGGCCTTCGGGAATCATGATCATGGGTTCCATGGAAACCACCATGCCGGGCTCCAGCACAGTGTCGCAATCTTCGCGGAGTTCCAGACCGCCTTCACGGCCATAGTAGTGGCTCAGCACGCCGAATGAATGGCCGTAGCCAAAGGTGCGATACTTCAACAGGCCATGCTGGGCGTAGATGTCGTTCAATGACCTGGCTACGTCTGAACACTTGGCGCCGGGCACCAGCAGTTTCTTGCCAACATCATGGACGTGACAATTCACTTCCCACATCTTGATGTGTTCTTTGCTGGCGGTCTCGGCGAACAATGTGCGTTCCAGGGCTACATAGTAGCCGGCAACCATTGGAAAACAATTGAGTGACAGAATATCGCCCTTTCTGATTTTCCGGCTGGTGACAGGGTTGTGTGCGCCATCGGTGTTCACACCCGACTGGAACCATGTCCAAGTATCCATCAATTCAGCATGAGGCCAGACTTTGGCAATCTCGCGCACCATGGCTTGGGTTGAGTGAAGGGCTACTTCATGTTCGGGAACACCCACCGCAATGGCTTCCACGCAGGCCGCGCCGCCGATGTCGGCAATTCGCGTCATCTTGGTGATGTGTTTGATTTCCTCTGCAGACTTGATCATCCGCATCCGCATTGAGGGGGCGGCCACATCGACAAAATCCACGCCGGGAAAGGCATCCTGCAACTGTTTGCGGAAATCGATGTTCACGTGATCAAATTCAATGGCGATGCGCTTGGCGTTCTTGATCAGGCCTTGCACGGCGGTGAAGTAATTTTCCTTGGACCAATCGGTGTAAGTGACATTGTCGCCAAAGGTGCGCCTGGCGGGCTGGCCGCCATCGATTGCGGCTGTCACGGTGGTTGCAGATTTTTGCGTGATCACCAGGCCATACTTGCGACCGAAGTAGCAATAGAGGAAATCGGCGAGATAACAGATGTTGTGGTAGGACGTGAACAGGCAGGCATCGACGCTGCTTTTTGCCATCCAGCCCCGGATGTTGTCCTGGCGGCGCTGCATTTCGGCAGCTGAAAATGTGGGTTTGGGTGGATTCCCGTTCTTCCGGTAGTCGACTAGGCTTGGCCGTGCGTTGACAGACATTTTGCCCTCCCGGGTAAACACCAGATTGCGACCGGATTAGTGCTTGTGTCAAAGGACGATCAATCTCATAATATATGAGGATTTTTCATGGAGTCGCTTTGTCCCGCCTGCCCCCACTCAATGCCCTCAAATGCTTCGAGACCGCTGCTCGCCACGGCAGTTTCTCCAGAGCCGCAGAAGAACTGCATGTGACGCAGTCTGCCGTCAGCCACCAAATCCGCCAGCTGGAGGATTGGTTCGGCGTGCCGCTGTTTGATCGTCAAGGACGGAACACGCTGGCGACGCCTGACGGCGCTCAACTTGCGGCATCGCTGGCTGACGCATTTGGAATTATGGCGAGCGCCTGTCAGCGCATTACCAAGAGTGATGGAAAATCCACGCTCACAATTGCGGCCATTCCATCCATCGCCACGATCTGGCTCATTCCAAAGCTGCCGGCTTTTCAGAAAGCAAATCCTGGTATCGGTGTTCGCCTGCTGCACGCCATCTTTGAACAACCCATTGACTTTGAAGATGTGGACCTGGCCATTACCTATGGCGATTGGAATGAGGCTCCGCCCACTGCAACAAAGTTTCTGGAGGGGGTTTCTTATCCGGTTTGCAGCGCACATTATCTGGAGCAAATAGGGCCCTTGCTGGAACCGGCTGATCTGCTGAAGTGTTCCCTGCTGCATGATCTTGACCGCAGGCCATGGTCCAGGTGGTTCAAGGCAGCAGGCACGAAAATTGATGACCAGTTGCCGGGGCTGTTGTTTGAGGGATTCAACCTCTTGCATTCTTCAATACTGGCAGGTCAGGGCGTTGGCCTGGCGCCGACCGCGATATTGGCCGATGATCTCAAGGCTGGCCGGCTGGTGCAGTTGTTTGACACTCCCGTGCTGGAAGAGAAGGCATACTTCATCTCCGAACCCGCCAACCCAAGAGAAAGCCGCGCCGATGAGGTGGCAATTTTCAAGGCTTGGTTGTTGGAGCAAGTGGCGGCATAGAAATTGGGCTTACGTTCCCAATGCTTTCTCCAGCCCAGCAACAAGACGCTGCCGGGGATCGGGGTTGGCGTAGGGTTCGGCCTTCGCAGCTTCGATTAAATCCCATTTTTTGCCTGCCGCCAGATAACGCGCTCTGCATGCCGCGGCTTGCTCGTAAAGCCCAAGGTGTCCCATGCAAGACATGGCGTACATGGTGTCCCAAGCGGCATCAGGTATCGCAACAAAAGCAGGCAACGCGTCTTCATATCCGCCTTCGACAAACGCTGCGATTGAACAGAACTCGGGATACCACAGCGGCGGCAAAGGGTTTAATTGGAAAGCCCTATCGAAATAACTTCGGCCCAATTGGAGGTTCCCTCCATAGACATGCAGCAATCCAAACTCAATTAAGATACCCGGTTCGCCGGGATTGAGTGAGAGTGCTGTTTCAAGGGATTCCATCGCCGATTTTGGTCCAGTGAGATATAACTGACAGAACCCCCGGACCGCATAGCCGCCCGCGCTCGTCGGATCGAGATCGATGGAACGGACAGCCTCATGAAGACCCTTCGCAAATCCCTCCTTCGCAAAATCCGTCAGCCACGTATTGTTATGGCTGCGTGCTAACCACTGATGGGCCTCGGCATTCTCGGGATATGCTGCAATGGCTTTTTCGAAACACCTCGCCGCCGCCGTATTGGATTCCAAAGTCAATTTCTTGAAATGCCAGATTCCCAGCAAGACATTCTCATAACTTGAAATGCTAGCCGAACTCACTGCTGGACTGCGTTTGACGATTTCAATCTCAACCCGCCCCATCAACGTACTGGCAATGATGCTGGCAACCTCATCCTGAATTGCAAAAATATCGTGCAAGGGTCGGTCATATTGATCGGCCCATATGGCACGTTCGGTCCTGGCATCGGTCAATCGGGCAGCCACGCGGATACGGTTTTCGGACTTCCGGATATTTCCCGTCAGCACATAGTCAGCCGTGAGTTTGTCCCTCACGCCCTGGATGTCGGCGTCGCGGCCCCGGAAGGCAAACGAAGAATGATGGCCAATCACCGCGAGAATGCGGAATTTCGAAAGCCGGTCGATAATGTCGTGGGTAATTCCGTCACTGAAATACTGTTGGCTCGGGTCACCGCTCAGGTTTTCAAACGGCAATACGGCAATGACCGGTTTGCGATCTGATCCGCTGACGTTGGGAATATCGTTCGCTCCGACCACAACAGGCTGGTCGGGATTTACGAACTGATAGCCCATACGCTGGACCGTTGCGATCCATTCTTCGCCATTTCGTGATTTTCCCAAGCATTTGCGCAGTGCTGCCATCTGGACGGTGAGATTGCTTTCTTCGATATTAACGGTTTGCCAGGCGGCATCCATTAGGGTGGATTTTGACACGGCCTTGCCATCGGCTGCGAGCAAGGTTTCCAGTAATACCAGCGCCCTTTGCCCCACTGAGACTGGCGCGTCATTCTTGAGCAACACCCGCCGCCGGGAGTCAAACATGAATGGGCCAAATCTGTAAATCTGCTCCGCCATGGCGTTTTCATACAACAATATTTGGAATATTTCGGAATATTTCGGCTGGTTTTTTGAGACCCCTAAACGCTGTTCAGCCATCCTGCCTGCATGTCCCTCAGGGATGTCTAGCAAAAATGGAGGAAGCAATCATGGATACCTACGCCGCAAGAACTAACCATTTCCAGAATGCCTATCAAGCTCGGCCACTCAGCGTGTTTGGCTGGATCAAGCAGAAGCTGGAAGACCGTCGCGTTCGATTGGCCGCTGCCCGCGAAATCGCATACTTGCGAACCCTTGATCGTCATTTGCTCGAAGATATGGGCGTTGATATCGCAAGCCTCGGCGAGATTAAACCAAAACTGGCACATTTTAATCCCCATCTCGTGGCCTGTACAGTGATCGGGCGGTCCATGATGCCAGCCAACATGAGCTCCCGGTGATTTGCATCGCTCATATCAGCATTGCATGATGGCCTGTGGCGATGGCCGGAATTTTGGGCTAAACGGTTTTCCCTAAACTGGGGAACATGCCGCGTGACAACCATCGGAATTGCTGACCAAAACCGCGCCGCCGCCGCCACCGTTTATGCGGTGCTGTTGGCGGTGGCATCGTGCCATATGATCAATGATACATTGCAGGCGGTTTTGCTTGCGATGTATCCGATGCTGCGGGACTCATATGCTTTGACGTTTACGCAAATTGGGCTGCTGACCATGGTGTTCCAGGTTACGGCTTCGATTTTGCAGCCGCTGGTGGGGCATTTTACGGATCGCAATCCACTGCCCTATTCGCTGCCGGTGGCGCCGGTTTTCACCCTGTTTGGGATCATTCTTCTTGCCATGGCTTCCTCATTTACGGGGTTGCTGGTTGCGGCGGCAGCGATTGGCGTGGGGTCTGCGATATTTCATCCGGAGTCTTCCAGGGTAGCCCGGCTTGCCTCGGGCGGGCGCTACGGCATGGCGCAATCCCTGTTTCAAGTTGGCGGCAATGCGGGAACAGCCATTGGGCCCTTGTTAGTGGCCTGGTTTGTTTTGCCACGGGGGCAGATGAGCGTTGTCTGGTTTGGCGCGATCACGATTGGGGCAATCGTAATATTGGGCGCTGTGGGCCGCTGGTACAGCGAGCATCTGGCGGAGCGCAAAACGCAACGGGCAACTGCGCTGGTTCATCATGGCTTGAGTTCACGGACCGTCATGATCTCGCTCGCCATTCTCATTGCGCTTATGTTTTCCAAGTTTCTCTATATGACCAGCTTGGGAAGCTTTTATGCGTTCTACCTGATTGATCATTTTCACGTCGCCGTGAAGGATGCGCAGATTTATCTATTCATATTTTTGGGCGCGGTGGCTGTCGGCACATTTGCTGGCGGGCCCATTGGAGACCGCATTGGGCGCAAAGCCGTGATCTGGTTTTCCATACTGGGTTCGCTGCCGTTCACGCTGCTGCTGCCATTTGCAAATTTGTTCTGGACAGTGGTGCTTACTGTTCCCATTGGGCTCATTCTGGCATCCGCATTCTCGGCCATCATTGTTTATGGGCAGGAGCTTTTGCCGGGCCGCGTCGGCATGGTGTCGGGCCTGTTCTTCGGCTTCGCGTTTGGCTTTGGCGGATTTGGCGCTGCGGCCCTTGGAGCGCTTGCAGATCAGACCAGCATAACTTTTGTCTACCAAGTATGCTCGGTGCTGCCGGCCATCGGGCTCCTGACGGTATTTCTGCCCAGCCATGACTGCCTCAAAAGCGTGACTTGACCGTGACTGCCCGAAACGCCACATTGCACTTATGACCACATCTGCCCTCATTGACCCCTTTGGCCGCCATGTCAGTTACCTGCGGGTTTCCGTGACGGACCGCTGTGATTTTCGCTGTGTTTACTGCATGGCGGAGGACATGACATTTCTGCCGAAACGGGATTTGCTGTCGCTGGAGGAGCTTGACCGGCTGTGTTCGGTGTTTATCGGCAAGGGGGTTCGCAAGATCAGGTTGACGGGCGGGGAACCGCTGGTGCGCAAGGGCATCATGTCCCTGGTGGAAAACCTCGGGCGGCATTTGCGTTCGGGCGCTTTGGAAGAATTGACGCTGACTACGAATGGCAGCCAACTGGCCAAATATGCCGGGGAACTTGTGGCGCACGGGGTGCGACGCATCAATGTTTCGGTGGATACGCTGGATGACGCCAAATTCAAGCAGATTACCCGGTGGGGCGAATTGGCCAAGGTCAAAGACGGCATCCGGGCTGCACAGGCTGCAGGTTTGGCTATCAAAATCAACGCTGTAGCGCTGAAAGGCGTGAATGAACATGAACTGCCGGAAATGATCCGCTGGTGTCATGGCGAGGGCATGGATCTGACGTTCATCGAAACCATGCCACTGGGTGATATTGATGGCGACCGTACGGACCAGTATCTGCCGCTGTCGGTTGTTCGGGCGCAATTGCTTGAGCAGTTCACGCTGGAAGACATTGCCTACAAGACCGGCGGGCCTGCGCGTTACGTCAGGGTTTCCGAAACTGGTGGACGCCTCGGATTTATCACTCCGCTCACCCATAATTTCTGCGAGAGCTGCAACCGGGTTCGGTTGACTTGCACGGGCACACTTTACATGTGCCTGGGCCAGGAGGACGCCGCCGATTTGCGGACACCGCTTCGCGCGTCCGAAGGCAATGAGCTTTTGAGCACCGCCATTGACGAGGCCATAGGCCGGAAGCCCAAGGGCCATGACTTCATCATCGATCGCCGCCACAACAAGCCTGCAGTTTCGCGCCACATGAGTGTTACTGGCGGATAGCAGGTTTTCCCGCTAGACAGCCTCGATGATTTCACTTGCGGGAAATATCAAGCTGCGTGCCGGACTCTATATGGTGCTGTGCACGGCATGTTTTGTTTTAGGTGACACTTGCATCAAGTATATCGGCAAGACGCTCCCAATTGGCGAGATCATGGCGTTGCTCGGGCTTTTGTCAACGGTGTTTCTATTCCTCATTTGCGCACAGCAGAGAATATTGACTGAGGCGCCGATGATTTTTTCGCGATCGGTTTTGCTGCGCTCAACGCTCGATCTGCTTGCGGGGTTCATGTTCATTCTCGCATTGCTCAACATGCCGCTCGCCAATATGGCCGCCATCATGCAGACTGTGCCTTTGGTCGTGGCTGTGGCGGGCATTGTCTTGCTGGGCGAATCCGGTGGGATAAGGCGAATCGCAGCCGTCATTTTTGGGTTTTTTGGCGTGATGTTTATCGTCAAGCCAACTCTTGACAGCATCTCGATTTTTGAATTTCTCGCGTTGGGAACAGTCATCATGATTGCCGCGCGCGATATGGTGACCAAGAAAATACCGGCTCACGTTCCGCTTCTCATTATTGCACTGGCAAACGCCATATTTGCATTCATAGGTGGATTTGGCGTTGTGCTGGTGCAGGGTTTCCTCAGCCTGGAATTGTGGCAGCTCGGCGTGCTTTTGGCTGCCAGTGTTTTTATCACAAGCGGATTCATTTTCATCGTTGCCACAATCCGTCTGGGCGATCTATCTGCCACCGCCCCCTTCAGGTACGCGGAAATACTATTCGCCATTGTTGCCGGCATGTTGGTGTTCAATGAGTTTCCTGATTTGTGGGCCTATGCTGGCATGGCAATGATTATTACTGCTGGTCTCTATGCGGCTGGACTGGAAACGTCCGCCACCCATGACGCCAAAGTTGAGTTGATGCCGCCCGTCATTTAGGGTCCATTTGCGCCCGCAAGGCATTCACTCTAGATAGGCCTCAATGCATTTCTCCCCGCAGAATCAGGCCTTACGGGCCAGTGTTTGCATGGTGGCCGCCATGGCCAGCTTTGTGCTCAATGACAGCTGCATCAAGTACATTGGCACGTCATTGCCGCTCGGCGAGATCATGAGCATTCGCGGTTTCATTGCGGCCGCAGTCATTGCTGTGTTCTGTGCCAGCCAGGGCGAACTCAAGTACACATCTCACATATTTTCACGCTGGGTGCTGGTGCGGTCCCTGCTCGATATTTCGGGAACCATCATGTTTCTGATTGCCCTCATGCACATCCCGTTCGCCAACCTTACGGCCATATTGCAAAGTGTGCCGCTGGTTGTGGTTTTGCTTTCGGTGATATTCTTGGGCGAAAAAGTGGGCATCCGCCGCTTTGGGGCGATTTTTGCGGGGTTCGTCGGGGTCATGCTGATCATGCGCCCGCAACCCTCAACTTTTACAATCTATGAAGGGCTGGCACTGGGCATTGTGTTTTCGGTTGCGATGAGAGACCTCGCTACCAAGCGGATTCCGGCCAACACACCCATATTTGTAATAGCGCTGGCAAATGCCGGATTTGTAACTCTTGGCGGGCTGGTGATTGCTTTCACGCAAGGCTTTGTGCCTATTGCATTGTGGCAGTTGGGGTTGCTCACACTATCAGCCATGCTTCTGGCTTCTGGCTATATGTTCATGGTTGCAACCCTGCGGCTGGGCGAGCTTTCAGTTACTGCGCCATTCCGCTATAGTAGCGTCTTGTTTTCAATTATTCTTGGAATGGTTGTTTTTTCGGAATATCCGGATGTTCCCGCATACTTCGGGATGGGCCTGATCATAGCTGCCGGCCTCTATGCCGCACACCGTGAAGCGGTGCTCAACCGCAAATTCCGCGAACAGAATTCCTAGGAAAGATCATGCGCTCAAAATTACTCAGTCTGGCAACTGCCGTGCCGGAATTCGAATTGCGGACAGAAGACGTTCTTGTCGAGGCCAAAAAGATATTTGGCGGAAAGCACGAGGACTTTGAACGGATGCTGCCGGTTTACGCGAACTCCGAAATCAAGACCCGCTACTCCACCTGCTCCTATGACTGGTTCCGGCAAGAACAGGGTTGGCCGGAGCGTTCAGAAGCTTTTCTTGTTGGAGCGTCAAAAATGTTTGCGGAGGTTACGGCACCTGCACTGCAGCGCGCCGGGCTTGAGGCTGGGCAAATCGATACCATCGTCATGATTTCCTCCACAGGCATTGCAACGCCCACGATTGAGGCGCGGGTGATGAGCGAGCTTGGATTTCGCGATAATGTGATGCGCGTGCCTGTGTTTGGATTGGGCTGCGCAGGTGGCGTGGCAGGCCTTTCACTTGCGGCGCGATTGGCACTGGCGCAGCCGGGATCACATGTTCTGGCCGTTGTCATTGAGCTATGTTCGCTCACGTTTCGTTCCGATGAAATATCCAAATCCAACATTATCGCGACTGCCCTTTTTGGAGATGGTGCGGCGGCGGCCGTGCTGTCAACTACCGGCAGCAATGCCCATGGCGAAATTGAGTTTATGGGCGAGCATACTTGGCCAGGCACCGTTGATATCATGGGCTGGCGCATGGACCCGCAGGGGTTTGGCGCCATATTCTCGCGCAGCATTCCTGAGCTGGCGCTGCGTGATTTGCGCCCTGCGGCGGATCAGTTTCTAGCCCATAACGGATTGAGTTTTAAGGATGTCGGCGCATATTCATTCCATCCGGGCGGAGCCAAGGTTATTATTGCACTGGAAGCAGCGTTCACGCTCGAGCCAGGAAAGCTTGCCAATGAACGGAAAATTCTCAGGGATTTTGGCAATATGTCAGCGGCCACAGTGTTGTTCGTTTTGGAACAGGGCCTGAAAGAGAACTTCTCCGGTCGCCGCTTTGTTTCAGCACTTGGGCCGGGCTTTACAGCCGGGTTCCTAACCATGCTACACTAGCGCCATGTGGACCAATCTTGTCATTCTTTCACTTGTCACGCTGCAGCGTTTAATTGAATTGTTCATTGCACGACGCAATACAAGACGCCTGCTGGCAAATGGCGGCATCGAGATGAGTTCCGGTCACTATCAACTCATCGTTGCTTTTCACGCGGTGTGGCTGGCCGGTCTCTGGTATTTTGTCTGGACCCATGAAGTGGCATTGCCGTGGATATTCGCCTATCTGGTTTTGCAGGCGGCGCGCGGATGGATTATTGCGGCCCTTGGCAGCCGCTGGACAACCCGCATCATCATTGTGCCTGGCGAAACCTTGAGCAAGGCTGGACCTTACCAATATTTCCGCCATCCCAACTACATGATTGTCGCTGCCGAGATATTCATTCTGCCAATGGCTTTCGGCCTCTGGTGGTACGCGCTGATCTTCGGCTGCATCAATCTGGTGCTGCTGTATTATCGCATCCAGCAGGAAGAAGCGGCGCTGAAACCCTTGCGCGAAGAAAATCAGTTGCCGGTTGAACCTTCGGCGTGAGCGTGCGCATCGGCTGCCACTTCGCCGATTTGGGCTTCCACATCCATGACGCCTGCTTGTTCAAAAGTGAGCAGCAACTTTAATGTTTCACCCTGTTTCAGGGGTGCGTTGAGGCCCATCAACATAATGTGGAGGCCACCGGGTTTCATCTCAACCGTGCCGTTTTCCGGGATTTCGAGCGCTTCTACGGGCAGCATTTTTATAACACCGTCAACCTCTTTGGTTTCGTGCAGTTGGGCGGATGCTGCGGCTTCGGTGGTGATCGATAACAACCTATCTGCCCCTGCCCCGTGGTTCACCAGCGTCATATAGGCCGCACCAGCCTTGGCCGTCGAAACGGCGGAGGCTCTGGCAAAGGCGTTTGTCACCTTTACGTCACTAGCCAAGACGCTATTGGGAAGTGCTATGATGGCGCCAAGGGTTAGGGCTGTGGCAGTCAGGATTTCGATAAATAGCTTTCTCATGGGGGAGTTTTTGCCTCGGATTTGGGCGCGAATGTGTCGGCTATTGCGCGGCGAAGGGTCGCGTGTGTTTTTTGTGGGACTGCTGTTTGTGACAACACCCAGTCTGGCCAATGACAAATACCCTGTAGGCATTGAATTGGTTCTGGCGCTGGATTGTTCGGCAAGCGTCGATAACCGCGAATTTCGCTTGCAGGTGGAGGGACTGGTTGCGGCATTCCGTGATCCTGAAGTTCTGGAAGCGGTTGACAACCTCAAGCCCTTTGGCGTGGCAGTTGCCGTGGTGCAGTGGGGAGCACCGGGAGAAACGCGCGTTGTGGTGCCGTTTACGTGGCTGGAAAACTCCATGCATGCCAAGGCGTTCGGTTTTCGGGCGGGGTTTATACGCCGTTGGATAAGGGCCAGCGCAACATCCATTGCAACGGGAATTGATGATGCAGTGGCATTGATCGCTAACAATGAGTTTGAGGGACATCGCAAGGTGATTGATGTCTCAGGCGATGGGCAGGATAACAGCAGTGCAGATTTGGAGGGCGCAAGAATGAATGCGCGCGCTGCCGGCATCACTATCAATGGGCTGTCGATTGCGTCTGATGACAAGGGGCTCGAGGAGTATTACCAAAGAAACGTCATCATTGGTTCAGATGCTTTTGTTGAACCCGCCAAAGATTTCGAAGACTTCGCTCGCGCGATAAAGGAAAAATTGTTGCGCGAATTAACACCGCTGGCTTCCTGAGCTACTGCGACAGCGTTGCAATCAGTTTTTTTGACGCAGCGTTCAGTTCCTTTTCCGTGAATCCAGCGAAGCTCAAGAGCAATCCCTGCTCACGGCTTTTTCCGGCGTAGTGACTTGAGAGGGATTGGGTTTCGATGCCAGCGCGGGCCAGCTTTTGAACCAACTGCTCGTCATTTTCCTTTGTCTTCAACCGGAGCAACAGCATGAGCCCCGCGGGTGAGGCGTCGATGGTGAATTGGTTTTCATCAGCTGCCGAAAGTGCTTCAATCAATGCGGTGCGGCGGTTGGCATAAATTCTTCGCATGCGGCGGATGTGGATGGCAAAGGCGCCTGATGTCATGAAGTCGCAAAGTGCGGGTTGCGCCATGAGTGATGGTGGTGCGCCGTGAGCCAGCCTTTCGGCGCGGAATTTTTCCAGCATGGTCTTGGGAACGACAATGAAACCCAGCCTGAGGATTGGCGAAAAAACTTTTGAGAAGCTGCCGGAATATATCACACGATCCTTGCGATCGAGGCTCATGAGGGCTGGCAAGGGCTGACCCACATAACGATACTCGCTGTCGTAATCGTCTTCGATGATGGTGGCTTTCGCTTCATCGGCCCAATCCAGCAGTTCGAGACGGCGCGATAGCGGCATGGTGACGCCAGTTGGATATTGCCGCGCTGGCGTTACGAATGCGCCTCGGGCCCGGGCAGCGCGATCACGGCCTTTGGCAACGTTCAGTCCTTCGCGGTCTACCGGCACCGCGACGGTTTTAACACCTCCCAATGAAAATACGCGGCGCGCTGTTGGATAGCCGGGTTCTTCAAGCCATATTTTGTCGCCCGCCTTGAAGATCGAGCGGTTGATGAGATCGAAAGCGTCCATGCCACCAGCTGTCATGATGACCTGTGCGGGATCGCAGGAAATGCCCCGCCATTCATAGAGGTGGCGCGCAATGGCCGAGCGCAGGGGGAGCCAGCCAAAGGGGTCGTTATGCTCCAGCATGGCTATGGGCGGGTTGCGCCAATAGCGGCCCAGGAGGCGGCCCCATTCGTCATGGGGAAAATGCTCCCAATCCACCAGGCCAGAGCGGAAGGGTTTCGCCGGTTCGCGCGCGTGTTCGCGGGTCGATTTGGCGGGCGAAGCTGTGGGGGCTTTGGCATTGAGCAGGGTTTCCGGCAGTTCGGCTGCCACGCGCGTGCCTGAGCCTTTGCGGGTTTCAATATAGCCTTCGCTTAAGAGCTGCTCATAGGCTTCCACGACGGTTGCGCGGGCAACTTTCAGATCTTCGGCAAGGCCCCTGGTGGATGGCAGTTTGGACTGTGGACGCAGCCTGCCGCTTAATACGAACTCCCTGATCTGGCGGGATATTTGCGATTGAATGGGTTCGCCATCGGCACGGTCAATGCCAATTTCGCTGGTGGAGGTGGCTGAAAGTGGTCTGTTCATTGGTGGCAAACTTGGTTCTTTCAACCAGACCATAAAGCACCCATAGAACTCTGACAATCGAGGAGATGACTTATGGATAAGGCCCCCAGTGAACGCGTTCGTGTGAAGCGCCTGAACAAGCGCGCAAAATATGACGCTGAAACGGTGCATGCGATTTTAGACGCAATGCCAGTTTGTCATGTGGGCTATGTGTTCAAGGGTTCGCCCTATGTGACGCCAACCCTGCAGTGGCGTGAAAATGATCACATCTACTGGCATGGATCATCAGCAAGCAGGATGCTTGAGACCTGCGTGGATGCAGATGTATGCGTGACTGTCACCATGATTGACGGAATGGTGATGGCGCGATCTGCGTTCAATCACAGTTGCAATTATCGCTCTGTGATGGTGATGGGCAAGGCCAACATTATCAGCGATCCGGCAGAGAAGGAGCAGCGGCTGAAGACGTTTACCGAGAAGCTTTTTCCGGGCCGCTGGGATGTCCTGCGGCCGGTTACGTCCAAGGAACTGAAAGCAACGACGATGCTCGGCCTTTCGCTTGACGAGGCTTCGGCTAAAGTGCGCAATGGCCCGCCGGGCGATGACGAGGAAGACTATGCCTTGCCGATCTGGGCGGGGCTCATTCCCATGCGAACTCAGATACTGGCTCCGACGGCTGACGAACGGAACTTGCCCGGCTTGACACCGCCTGATCATGTGATGAACTTCAAAATCGGCTGAGGCTTGCCACGCCATTGAGGCGGACAGATACTCTCCCGAAAATTTGAGGGAGCAAGCACCATGGGCACCAAGATTTCGTTCTCGCGTCCGGATGGCAAAATGGCTACAGGCTATCTGGCCAAGGCGGGTGCGGTCAATGCGCCGGGTGTTGTGGTCATTCAGGAATGGTGGGGCCTGCAGGATCAGATCAGGGGGATTTGCGACCGCCTGGCGCTTTCGGGTTACGAGGCCTTGGCGCCTGATCTTTATGCGGGAACGGTTGTGGCCTATCACGACACGGAAGCGGCAGCCCGCGAAATGAACTCGTTGAATTTTCTTGAGGCGACTGACCAGGTGGTGAGAGGTGCGGTGCAATACCTTGGCAAGACTGGCGCTAAAGTTGGCCTCACCGGATTTTGCATGGGCGGGGCCGTGACAATATTGGGGGCGGTGCGCATTCCTGAAGTTGCGGCAGCTGTGGCCTTCTATGGGTTGCCCCCGGATGGCGCCGTCAATCCGGCTGACATCAAAATTCCGCTGCAAGGGCATTATGCCAACACGGACGACTATATCACCCCGCAAAGGGTGGATAGTTTCGCTGCGGGAAATTCAAAGCTGGAAATCTTCCGCTATGATGCTGACCATGGCTTCATGAACGAACAGCGCGATGTGCATCAGCGGGCTGCCGCAGAACAAAGCTGGGAGCGCATGCTGAAGTTCTGGAAAACGAACCTCTAAACCCATCACGAAGAAATTATCGATTTTCCCAGGGCACCGAAATATGTGACAAAGGAAGCGTAATTTCACGCAATATTGTGATTTGGGCCCGTGATAGCAACGTCGATACGGATGTTAACTAGCTGCAGCCGGAACAAGACGTCTATCAACAGGAGTTACAAATGAAGAAACTTGCCATTACTGCCCTCACGATTGCCGTGCTCTCCACATCAGCTCTTGCCCAGACAGCTGACAAGGAATCCACCAAGAAGATGCGGATGGAATTCATGCAAATGACTGAGCAATTGATTGAATCCCAAATGAGCATGCTCAGCAATTACCAGAAGTTGTTGAAGCGCATGATGATCGAAGAAGGCGCCGAAAGGTAATCTGATTTTCGATGGTATCTCTAAACTGGGCCAGGCAGTCAGCTTGGCCCTTTTGTCTATGTCAAGCTTTGCATCGATTCAATAATGCAAATGTATTGCCCAATGGCACACCGCTCACGCTAGCTTGATCACGCCGATAGCCGACGTGACTTATTGTTGAACCCGAGTGCCCGCAACGGTAACCGTTGATTGTACCGTGTTGAATTGAGGGTTCATCATACGCTCTGTATCTTTTCGGCATTCCCCGAAGCTTCCAATCGGAGGGGGTAGAAAGGGTTACGAGTGACCAAGAATTATCGCCTGAGTTCGCAGTACTTCAATGAAGTTGCATCCGCCAATAGCGGGTCGCAAACGTGGCGATCTGTGCGTGTTTTTAAAACGCGGGAAATCTCAAATGACATCGCCTTTGAAACGACCAGAGTAAATACTCTGGCGCTTGATTTATCGGGCACAGCCCAGCATCTGACGGACATGGACGGGAAAATTGATGAGACACCCACCAATTCGGGCGACCTGTGCCAGATACCCAAGAACATGCCAGCGAGATTCGCCTGGCAAACACTTGCATCAGAACAGCTATCCATTGTTGTCGAATTTGACAACAAGATATTTGAGGACCACTGCGAAGAACTGGTATCGGCCTCTTTCGTAACCGGACATCTCATTGCAAGCAATTTTTCCGCCAAGCCAGAGATCGGCTTGCTGGTGCGCCTGTTGGGCCGGGAACTCGACAAAACCACCATGCGAGGCCCATTGTTTGCCGAATCGCTGATCAGGCTGCTGGCGATTGAATTGGCAAAATCGGCGTGGACAAAGCAACCCGCCGCAGTCCATTCCTGCATGTTGCCCGATCAAAGGATCCACCGCGCCATAGAATTTATTGATGCAAATTTCGCGACAGATATATCTCTTCTGCAGTTGTGCCGGGTGACGGAACTAAGACCCACTTACCTGATTGAACTGTTCAAGAACCAGACGGGACTTACGCCTTATGTTTATGTTGTAAATCGGAGGCTGCACCACGCCGTCAAGCTGCTGCGCACAACTGATCTGCCCATCTGTCACATCGCGTTGGATTCAGGTTTTTCCGATCAACAGCAAATGACCCGGCTGTTTAGCGGCCGCCTTGGCCACACGCCAAAATACTTTCGAAAAACCCACAATGATGCCATGGGCAAAAGGGTGTTCATTCGGCCACGGGTTCAACGTCTTGAACCTCAACTAACGTAATCAGGCCCCGGGCGTTGAAGTGCACCGTTTCGACACCATGGCGCTTCACTTTTTTTCCTGAGGACTTGCTGGTTGCCTGCAGCCTCCAGCGGCAGCGTACCGAATCCGAACCTACAAATTCAATGCTTTCGTCGCTTGAAATCTGATCGCTGAACTCGAAGAAATAGGCCTTCATCGCTTCCAGGATATTGGTGCGACCATAGAGCCCGCCAATGCCGGAAGAATGATATTCGGCGTTTTCAACGAACATGTTTTCGACAGTCGTGAAATCAAAGTCATTAAGGGCTTTGTGATATCGCGCAACAAGTTTCAGCAAATCCCTTGCCATGGCCCTACTCCGCCAGAGCGCCCATGATGCGCACCCAGCTGCGAATTCCCTTGTGGTAGCTGCTGAGATTGTATTTTTCATTGGGGCTGTGAATTGCATCGTCATTGAGTCCAAAGCCCACAAGCACGCTATCCATGCCGAGAATATCCTTGAAGCTGCGAACGATTGGAATTGATCCGCCTGAACCAATGAGGACTGCTTCACGACTGAATTCGGATTTCAAGGCTGCCGCTGTTTTCCTGATAAACGGATTGTCCTCTTTGATTTCGGACGCGGGCGATCCACCACCTCTGCCCGAGAATTCCAGTTTGCAATCCTTTGGAATCAGGTCTTTCGCAAACTTCTGGAACGCTTTCAGAATTTTTTGCGGATTCTGCTTTCCGACGAGGCGGAAGGTTAGCTTGGCATGGGCTTTTGACGGCAGAACGGTTTTGGTGCCAGCGCCTGTGTAACCGCCCCAGACGCCGTTTACCTCAGCTGTCGGCCTTGCCCAGGTTAGTTCGAGAACTGATTTTCCCTTTTCGCCAGCTGGCACTGCCAGGCCTACTTCATTCAGGAATTTCTTGTCGGAGAATTTCAGGGACTTCCATTGTTTTTTTGTGGTGAGTGGAAGCGGGTTCACGCCATCATAAAATCCCGGGATGGTGACTTTGCCATTCTTGTCGTGGAGTGCCGACAAAACCTTGGAGAGCACGCGGATCGGGTTCATTGCGGCGCCACCATAGAGGCCGGAATGCAAATCAATGCTGGGGCCGGTTATAGTCATTTCCTCGTGCACGAGGCCGCGGAGGCGCGTGGTGATGGCCGGCGTCTCGGGATCCCACATGTTTGTATCGCATACAAATGCTGCCTGACATGAGAGTTCGGCTTTGTTGGCCTCGAGGAATGGAACCAGTGATGGTGAGCCCGACTCCTCTTCGCCTTCGATCAGGAATGTCGCCTTGATTGGCATGCTGCCGGTTGCCGAAATCCAGGCGCGCGCTGCTTCCACAAACGTCATGAGCTGGCCCTTGTCATCTGCTGTGCCACGGCCATACATGCGCTCCACGCCGTCCTTGCCTTTTCGGCGCGTGGGTTCAAAAGGCGGTGTATGCCAGAGATCAACGGGATCCACCGGTTGCACATCGTAGTGACCATAGAACAGCACGTGGGGGGTTTTTGCGGTTGCCGATTTTGGCGTGTAGTGGGCCACCACCATTGGCCGTCCTGGCGTGGGGCGCACTTCGGCTGCAAAGCCCAAACCGGTTAACTGTGCCGCCAGCCAGTGTGCGGCCTTTTCGCACTCGGCCTTGTAAGCTGCATCTGTTGAGATGGATTGGATGCGGACGAAATCGAACAGCCGATCAATACTCTTTTCAAACTCCTGATCGGCGGCGGCTAGAACTGTGTTGGTCATTTTATCCTCGCGTATCCAATTCTGAAATTATGCGCGCCCAGGAGCGGATGCCTTTGTGGAAGCTTTCGACATCATATTTCTCATCGGGGCTGTGCACATTGTCATCCTCGCGGGCAAACCCAACCATCAGGCTGTCAACCTTAAGGTGTTTTTTGAAGGATTCGACCACGGGAATTGAGCCGCCGCTGCCGCTCATGACCGGTGCCTTCTTCCATTCGGCTTTCAACGCTTTCTTTGCGGCCAAAACATAGCGGCTGTCATTGGAAACATTTACGCCAGAAGATTCGCCACCCTGAGAAACGAAACTCACTTTGCAATCTTTCGGCACCTGCGCTTTTACGAACTTTCGAAAAGCGTTGCGCACCTTGTTTGGGCTCTGCCCTGCGACCAGCCGGAATGTCAGCTTGGCCATGGCCTTGGACGGAAGCACGGTTTTGGTGCCGACACCCGTATAGCCGCCGAGAATTCCATTCACTTCCGCCGTTGGCCTCGCCCAGATTTGTTCCAACGCGGTGTAGCCCTTTTCGCCCGCGGGAATTGCCAGCCCCACATCGCCCAAGAATTGCTTGGTGGGGAATTTCAGTTTGGCCCATTCCTTGCGCGTTTCAGCGGCCAGGGGCTTAACGCCATCATAAAAGCCCGGAATTGTGATTCTGCCGTTCTTGTCATGCATGGCTGCCAGGATGCGGCTCAACACCCTGATGGGGTTAATGGCGGCTCCTCCGTAGTAGCCGGAGTGCAGATCAATACGCGGGCCGGTAATGGTTACTTCCTCGGCGATGCAGCCCCGCAGGAATGTGCTGATCGCGGGCGTTTTTTCGTCCCACATATCTGTGTCACAAACAAAGGCCACATCTGGCGTTAATTTCTTGCGGTTGTCGGCGAGGAACGTATCGAGGTGAGAACTGTCACCCTCCTCATCGCCTTCGATCAGAATTGTTAATTCGAATGGCAATCTGCCGTGCACAGCCAGCCAGGCCCGGCAGGCCTCAACAAAGGTCATCAATTGGCCCTTGTCGTCTGAGCTGCCGCGGGCAAATATCTGATCCTGGCCGTTTTTTCCCATTCTTATGGTGGGTTCGAAAGGCGGTGTTGTCCACAGTTCAACCGGGTCTGCGGGCTGAACATCATAATGGCCATAGAAGAGGATATGGGGCAAATGGGACAGGCCCTCAGGCTTGTATTTCCCGATGACCACGGGTTGGCCCGTGGTTTCGTGGATGCTTGTGGCCAGTCCCAGCGCTTCGAATTCCTGTTTCAGCCAGTGGGCTGCATTGCGGCAATCGGCGCTAAACCTGGGATCGGTGGCGACCGTCGGAAATCGTATGAGGCTGAACAAGCGTTGCAAACTATCGTCAAAGCTGCCGTCAATTTGTTTGAGAACGGCCTCCACATCGCCCATAAGATATTCCTAACACTTCGAGGTTTAATGTCTTATCCCACGGACATTGAGCCAACCGCAAGGGTTTGGGCATGACGACGACGCAAACCATAACTGCCTTTTCGCTTGCACGCGACAGCCTGCAGGCCAATGAGTCGTCGGCCCGTCTCAGCCGTTTCCGCCGGCGCGGCTATCAGCGCTACCGCCTGCTCAGTTCGCAAATCGATTTAACGCTGCTGTGGAAGCGCCGCTGGTTTATCATCGCAATGCTTTTGGGGTTTTCCCTCATGGGTGCTCCAACGCCTGCTGGGTTGACGCATGATGGGCAGATTGTGCTGTGCATGTCGCTCATTGCAACAATCCTGTTTATCAGCGAGGCTATCCCGCTTCCGACCGTTCCCTTGCTCATCATTGTGGGCCAAGTTGTTCTGCTCAGAGCTGACCCCACCAAGGTGGCGCAAAGCCTGATGACGGATTCAGTATTGTTCATCATGGGTTCTTTGATGCTTGCAGTGGCTATCGTTCGACAGCGATTGGACAAGCGCATCGCTTGGTGGATTGTGCGGATGACAGGCACCAACGTTTATTGGATCAGCTTCGGCATCACAACTGTTTGCGGAATTCTTGCGGCGTTTATTGGTGAGCATACGGTTGCGGCGATGATGCTGCCTGTGGGTGTGACGCTGATCACGCTGACGTCCAATGACCCGAAGAAAGTTCATAACCTGGCGGCGGTCATTCTGTTTTCAATTTCGTACGGCTGCTCGATAGCCGGTGTTGCAACACCTTCTGGCGGTGCGCGCAACGCCATCATCATCAGCTATTGGAAGGAATTCTTTTACGATCCGCTTGACCCCGCGACCCGGCGTTATCTGATGGATTACGTGACCTGGATTTACTACGCGTTCCCGATGTTCCTGGTGCGTTTACCGATTGTTGCCGCACTGCTGGTGTTTACCTTCAAGCCGGAAACCACGGATATGTCGCGCGCCATCAGCCGCCTGCGCACGCAGGTTTCCATGCAGGGGCCCATGAAATCATCGGAGTGGATGACGATTGCCATATTCCTGATCACGATCTTGGGATGGATCACGCTATCCGATGAGCTTGGGCTTGGCGTGATAGCACTCGGCGGCACTATTGCATTTCTAGTTTTTGGATTGGTGCGCTGGGAGGATATCAACGCCGGCGTGAACTGGGGCGTGGTGCTGCTTTATGCGGCGGCGATTTCGCTTGGCGTGGAAATGAAAGAGACGGGTGCGGCCGAATGGGTAGCGGCCAGCACGCTGATGGCCATGAACCAGATTGGCGCCGGAAGCGCGCTGGGCTTCAACTTTGTCATATCAATCCTTACCATTGGCGTCTCGAACACGATGACGGCAGGTGCTGCTGTGGCGGTGTTGGCGCCGATTGTTTTGAAGACTGCGGTGGTGGCGGGCGAGGATCCGATCAGTGCGGGTTTCGTTACCGCAATTTCTTCTGCGTTCGGTTATTTGACACCTGCCGCCCAACCCGCCTTTACCATCATCTATGCTTCCGGTTATCTTAAGGGTTCCGATTTTTTCAAGATTGGCATTCGCATGATGGTGTTTTCGCTGATCGTGTTGTTGTTGCTGTCCACGTTCTATTGGCCGCTGCTGCGATGAGAAATTTTTTCAAGCGTTCGCAACTGTCGGATCGGCAGGAAAGTGCCGTTCGCAAGACGTTGCAAAATTTACGGGCACAGCGGCGCAACAGGTTTCGCATTCTGGCTTGCATTGATGGCACGGATGAATCCTATGACACGGTTCGCTATGCGGCCAGTCTTGCGGCAAGTGATGATTGCGACCTGATTATTCTTTTTGTCCGGCCCATCGACCAAGGCCTGCATTCCGGCGGGTTGCAGGTGCGATTGGCGCGACAGAACATGATGGAGGCAGGTTTTGAATTGCCAGGGGTCCGGCATTTGAAGCAGGCGCTTGACGTCTTGAAAGAGATAGGCATTGATCCGGAGAGTTGGTCCAAGGAAACCGATACGCAAGATGCCTGGGGCGATCCGGCTGGCGATACAAAGGTTGAATACAAAGGCCCTGAGGGCCGCAGTGTTGTGCTGAAACTCAAGACCGCACCTGATGTTGCCAATGGCATTCTCGATCAATATGAGCTTGGCCCCTATAATCTGATGGTGCTGGGCGAGCCTTCGCGCTGGCGGGGTGAGTTTAAGGCGTTCTTTGATGCAGGTATTGTTCAGCAGGTGACCACGCTGGCGCCGTGTTCGGTCTTGGTGGTGCGCGGGGGGCCACAAAAATCCGGTTTCTTCATCTGCACTGATGGTTCATCGCGGGCCATGCAAGCGGTGCGGCGCTCGGCAGTTTTGGCTCATGTGACGGGCGAACCCATTACACTTTTTTCTGTCGCGGACACGGAGCAAGGCCGTGGTGCGGCGGAAGAGGCTGTCGCCAACGCTCGAGCCCTTCTCAAGGCCATGAAAATTCCCGTGCTGGATTCAAAGGTTGCCGTGGGCAATGTGGTGGAAGAAATTGTCGAGCGCGGCTCTCTTTACAAAATCATTGTCGTTACCGATGAAGGCCGAACAAAATTTCAGCGGCTGTTTAAAGGCTCTGTTGCAACCGACGTTGTACGCCGCGCGAGAACAAGTGTACTGGATGT
>JANNXN010000126.1:0-18822 GCA_031409595.1 Rhodobiaceae bacterium | reverse complement strand
GAAGTCTGCGTGAGAGCGTTAAAGAGCGTCGACTTTCCAACATTTGGAAGGCCAACAATGCCGCATTTGAAACCCATAGATTCTAGTCCTTTTTCACAGGCCTTTCGGGCGCTGGATTGAGTGCAAGATGCACCTTGTTTTGAAATTTCGCATAGTCGCCTTCGATCAGGTAAGCGGCTTGCTCGGCTACAGCTTCCACCAGAGGCTCAACCCACGCCTTGTCAGACTTCGCAAAATCGCTCAGCACATGGGGGTAAACCAGGTTCTTGTCACCCGGGTGTCCGATCCCCAATCGCACGCGCACATAGTAAGGGCTGATGTGTGATGAAATGGAGCGAATGCCGTTGTGGCCCGCAGCTCCGCCGCCAAGTTTCACCCGCACCTTGCCGGGTTCCAGGTCAAGCTCATCATAAATGACAATCACTTTTTCGGGTTCAAGATCAAGAAAGCGGATTGCCTCTCCAACCGATTGGCCCGACTCGTTCATGAACGTCAGCGGCTTGAGGACCAGAACTTTCTCCGCCCCCAAGGTGCCTTCGGAAACTTCACCCTTGAAGCGTTTGCGCCAACTGGAAAAGCCATGGCGGCGAACGATTTCGTCCACCGCCATGAAACCGATATTGTGCCTGTTTCCGGCATATTTGGTTCCCGGATTGCCGAGACCAACAATGAGAAACATGGCCTTTTCCTTTAGAAGATGATTACTTCTTCTTTGGAGCAGGTGCCGCCGCCGCAGGTGCCGCACCCTTTGCAGGAGCAGCAGCCTTTGCACCCGCCGCCGCAGGAGCAGCCGGTGCTGCACCAGCCGCCGGAGCTTTCTGGGCCGTTGCAGGAACTTCCGCTGATACTGGAGCTTCCTCGACAACTTCTTCCTTGGCCTGGGCCGAGATCGTGCACAGCGTCAAATCATCACGCGATACCAGGGTCACGCCCTCAGGCAGCGTGATATTTGAAACGTGGATGGATTGACCAATCTGCATGCCGGCCACATCAACCATGATCTCGTCTGGAATGAAGTCGGCTGAGCAATAGAGGCTGAGAGAATGCGAAACGATATTGAGTGAGCCGCCGAGCTTGATGCCGGGCGAGGCTTCCTGTCCCTTGAAGTTGACGGGAATATCAACCGCAAAGCGCGATGCCTTGCCAAGCCGCAGGAAATCCACATGCACGATGAAATCGCGCACCGGTTCAAATTGAATGTCGCGCGGGATGGCGCGAACTGTCTGGCCATCAACTTCAAGGTCAACCAGCGTTGACATGAAACGGCCAGTTTGAATGTGGGGCTCAAGCTCGCGGTAATTCAACGAGATGATTTGGGCTTCTTTTTTGTCGCCATAAACGACACCGGGAACGAGACCTTCGCGACGAACTGCGCGGGAGGCCCCCTTGCCTGCCCGGCCGCGTGCTACGGCCTTAAGCTGAACAATCTTCGACATTTCTAAACTCCTGAAAATAATGAACCACGCAAAAGCCTGCCTCCAGGGGTGTCCGCCACTCCCGCATGGTGCCGGGCGGTATAGATGAGGGGGCAATGGCTTGCAAGTGCAGGAAATCACTGCCGCGCCCCAGCAGCGGAATTGTCTTTGATGTAGACGTATTTACAAATTATATCAATAACTTAATGGAATTTTGACTGTTTGCCTGGTTTCCCTGATGGGGCTGAACATCGAATTGGTTTGGTGGTTTGACAAAAGCAAATTAGAATTGCGCCAAACGCCCCAGCGAATTGAGAGTGAAAACGTATGGCATTTGATGAACTTCAGGCGCAGATCGGTTTGTTGGTCGGTCAAATCAACCGCCAGCCCGAAGATATTCATGAACTTTACGAGCTGCTCCATCAGAAATTGAACGAGTTTAGGGAAACTGGCCAGCCGTTGCCCGCTGATCTCATCGCGCTTGAAAAACGCATTCTCGAGGATTTCCCCAAGTCCTAACGGAAAATCAGTTCTGATCAGCGCTTGCGCACGATGGAGCTTTTTCCGGCATTTAGACCGCTATGTATGCCGCTCATCGCGTTCCAACAATTGCTCCCAAAAGTTGCCCGGTCCACAGCGGACCGGGCCAAAGCCGAGCAAAGGTTGCAACAGCTTAAATATCGAAAAAACTACAAGACAACGCCCAGCAACTTCAGCGCTTCGTTAAGCTTGGCCATTGAATCAGCGTGCTTGCCAGCTTCATGGTCGGCTTTGCCATTGGTGATCAACTCGGTCACCTTGGTTTTGGTGGCGTCATCGAGGGTTGCTGTTTTCATGGCTTCCTCTGCCTTGGCAGCAAGCGATGGGCAGCTGCTGGCTAAGGCGGGGCCAGCAAGAACCGCAAGAATGGCGCTCGCAGTAAAAATTGCTCTGATCATGACTTTTCCTTCCTTTGGTTTTGAAATAAATTCCCGCAATTCCACTCTATGTAACAAGCTGGCAAAAATAAGACCCACATGGCTCGGGCATCAAAACCTGGGATAAAACGTCTAGCGGTACCACCCAAACAGCGCTGCCGCCAGCGCAAGATACCGTCCAGTCTTGGCCACACCCACCAAGAGGGTGAATGACCACAAAGGCTCGCGCAGTGCCCCGGCGATTACCGTGAGGGGATCGCCCACCACCGGCACCCAGCTCAATAGCAGTGTCGCCCTGCCATAACGCCGGTACCAGGTCTCGGCCCGCGCCAAATTTGACCCACTCACCGGAAACCATGTCTTGTCCTGAAACCGCGCCAACGAGCGCCCAAGCCACCAATTGATGATCGAACCCAGAATGTTTCCAACGCTGGCAACTGCCAAAATGCCCTGCCAGGGCAGCGTTCCCGCCGCCAGCAACCCCACAACAAGGGGCTCCGATCCAAACGGCAGAATGGTCGCCGCACCTAGAGCAACAAGAAACAGGCTAAGGTAGGCAGCGCTATTCAAACAGGCTCGAAACGCTCTCTTCGCGGCTGGTGCGCCCAATAGCCTCGCCCAGCAGCGGCGCAATGCCAATCACCCGAATGTTGCGGGCAACCTTGACAGCTTCGGTGGGTTGAATTGAATCCGTAATCACCAATTGCTTGAGCTTGGATGATGTGACGCGAGAAACCGCACCGCCCGAGAGAACCCCATGGGTGATATAGGCGATCACATCCTTGGCACCCGCAGCCAGCAGCGCTTCGGCCGCATTGCACAATGTGCCGCCTGAATCCACGATGTCATCAATCAAAACGCAGGACTTGCCCTTCACTTCGCCGATGATGTTCATGACCTCAGATTCGCCCGCCCTCTCGCGGCGCTTGTCAACGATAGCCAACGGCGTATCCAGCCGTTTCGCCAGGGCGCGTGCTCGCACCACGCCGCCAACGTCCGGCGAAATCACAACGGTGTTGCCCACATCATTGTGCTGCTTGATATCGCGCACCAGAACCGGACCCGCAAAAAGATTATCCGTTGGAATATCGAAGAAGCCCTGAATCTGTCCAGCGTGCAAATCAAGCGTCAACACCCGGTCAGCGCCAGCGCGCGTAATCATGTTGGCCACCAGCTTGGCCGAAATCGGCGTGCGCGGACCAGGCTTCCGGTCTTGCCTCGCATAGCCAAAATAAGGAATGACAGCGGTTATGCGCTTGGCCGACGCCCGCTTCAGGGCATCGATGATGATCAGCAACTCCATCAAATGGTCATTGGCTGGAAACGAGGTGGACTGCACCACGAACATGTCCTGTCCGCGCACGTTTTCCTGGATTTCAACGAACACCTCCATGTCGTTGAAACGCTTCACCACAGCCTTGGTTTGCGGCAGGTTAAGGTAGGAACAGATGGCCTCAGCCAGGGGGCGGTTGCTGTTGCCCGCCACAATCTTCATCATGCTAGTCCCTCGGTCACCCACAAAATTGTGACCGCTCTATAACAAGCTGCCCCCGCAAGCGCAATTGCAGCCTGTGGAGAGAGTTAAATCATCGGAACTTGTTGATAAGTTCAAAAATCCCGGTGGCGGCGGCCTCCGTGGCAAAAACCGCATTTTCACCCCAGCCGCTGTCCAGCGACCCGGCAGGCACGTCATTGGCCTGGCTGATATCGCCCAGGCTCTTGCCATCAGGCATCGCCACGTTCCATTTCAGAGCCACTGTCTGCTTGGCCCCCACGGGCGGTGAAAGGGCCACACTCCCCTGGATGGTAAGCGCATCAGGCGCGGCCTTTGGCAGCACGGTCCATCCCGCTGTTGTCAAAGTCTGGCGCATGGCCTTGGTGAGTTCGTCATTGCCCTGCCCCGGCGCACCCTTGACTGGCAAAACAGCAACCGCCCTGATCTCCAGCTTGTTGCTTTCACCCTTGGCCAGCGGTTCTTCCTCCGTAGGCTGATCAGCTGGCGGCTCAGCGACAGCCAAATCAGGTTCCGGCAGGGTGTTGGCATCGATCGGACCATTCAAGGTTTCGAGGTCGATATCCTGAGAGGCTCCAGGTCCCGCAGTAAGGCGGGTATCCCACGGTGGAATAGTGATTTCAGGTGGCTGCGAATCCGATTTGCCAAAAGGCTGACTGAGGCCACAGCCAGCCAGGAAAAGCACAATCAGAATTGCCCCAATCTGTTTCATCTCACGATCATTTTAAGCGGAAACTTTGAAACCGGCTCAGGTTTCTTAGGCCCGATAATATACGTGCGACCCAGGCAATAGGCAGCGCCAGCATCCGAATTCATCAAAATCATGTGGGCGAAAAATACCATGCCTTCACCAAGCATATCATCATTGCCCTTGTAGAACATCGGCCAATCCATCCAACTCGGCGTAAACTTCGCACCCAGCGAATAACCGCACGCATTCAACCTGTGCTTCTGCATGCCATGCGCGTGCATCACCCGGGCATGCGCCACAAAAACATCGCCCGCAGTCTTGCCGGGCCGCAAAACAGTTTCAACTTCCGCCAATGCTTCCTGGCACGCCTCATCCATCGCAAGATGATCTTTAGTGGGCTTCCCGATGATCACCGTCCGCATGAATGCCGCATGGTAATGCCGATAGACACCGGCAAATTCCAGCGTCAGCTGATCACGTTTCGAGAGCTTGCGCCTGCCAGACTTGTAGCGGCACAGCAACGCGTCCCGGTCAGATCCAATGATGAATTCATTGGCCGGATAATCGCCGCCGCCGGAAAATATCGCCGCCTGTTGAGCCGCCAGAATGTCGCCTTCGTTGGCGCCCGCCCGGGTTTTCCTGATGGCAGCTTTCAGCGCCTCATCGCCAAGTTTGCCGGCTCTACGCACATACTTGAGTTCGGCAGGCGACTTGACGAGCCGCAACTTGTTGACCAGAGGGGTTGCTTCGCTCAGCGTGCAAAACCCGTCCATGGCCGCATCAACCGCACGGCCATTGAAATGGGTCAGGCCATAGGAATTGGTTTCAATGCCAAGGCGCTTGCCTTTTGCGCCCAGGCTTTCCAGCATGGTGCGAAGCTGGGCGGCCGGTTGTGCTCCCGCCTCATCTGTCCAAATCCGGATGTCTTCAATAATCGACGTGTGCTGTGCCTGTCTAAAATCCGCTGATCTGGTGAGCAACGCCAGCTTGCCGTCCGCACCAAGATAGAGGCACTGGAAAAAGCAAAACCCGAACGTGTCATAGCCCGTGAGGTAATACATGCTTTCTTGCTGGAACATCAAAAGCCCGTCCAGATTATTCTTCTGCAAGGCTGAAATGGCCGCCGCAATGCGGGTCCGATACTCAGAAATCTCGAAATGCAACGCCATGCTTCAACCTACCTCAAACCGATAACCGCAATCTGCCGACCATAATCCTTTTCGTGGCTGTGTGTAGCCCGCCGATAGGAAAAATACGCGCGCTCGTTCAGATACGTGCAAAGCCCGCTGTTAATGACCGTGCCAATGCCAAAACCCCTCATGCGCTCAACCAGATATGCCGGAAGATCAAACATGTAGTGGTTTTCCTTCACCGAGTCTGTGAAGAATTTTCTGTCGACGGGAGCCTTGAACCGATCCAGAAATTCCGGCCCCACTTCATAAGCCGCTCCTGAAATCGTCGGGCCAAGCACGGCAACGATGCGCGAGCGCCGGGCCCCAAGCGCCTCCATTTTAACAACCGTAGAATCGGTAATTCCTGTGAGCGCCCCTTTCCAGCCTGCATGAGCAGCACCAACAACGCCTGCTTCTGCATCGGAAAAAAGCACCGGTCCGCAATCGGCTGTTAAAACTCCAAGAATGATGCCAGGCACATTCGTGACCAGGCCGTCAACCTGTGGCCGGTCATCATGCCCCCAAGCCTCGCTGACAATAGCGGCCTCGGCACTGTGGACCTGATGCGCAGTCACGATCTGGTCTTGCAGCGCACCCAGAGCAGCCGCCACCAAGCCCCGGTTTTTGATCACCGCACTCCGCTCATCGCCAGACCCCAGTCCACAATTGAGCGAAGAAAATAGGCCCGTGGAAACCCCGCCTTGCCGCCCAAAGAAACCATGGGCAACACGTGGATGAACAAGCTCCTCGAACTGTTTCATGATTTTCCAAAAGGATAGGGCGTCGCCAAAGCTGGCGAAGTTGCTGCCATAACCTTAAACAGATTTCCCATTTCTGCTTCACCCGCCAATCTGGCAACTGATCGGGTCAATATCTGCTGCGTCTTGATATCGGCCTTGGACCCCAACACAGCGGCACGTTGCTCAAGCCCCATAGCCAGCAAAAATGCGCGCTGCGTAAGTGCCGGATGAACCACAGCGCCGCCCTGCGCCAGCGACTTGCCCAAAGATTCAAAATCCACATGCGAAGTCAAATCGCTCTGCCCCGGACAGTCCGTAAGACCTACATAATTGTGCGCCCGCAATGCCTGCAGCGTGTCCCCCGGCGCGGTTTGCAAATGGCCATAATCAATAATGAGTGCAGCGCCCATGTGAGCGGAAATTCTGCGTCCAATGTCTGTTGCAATCTGCAAGCGCTGTGGCGCAAATTCAATCACGTCGCCATCAGCGCCTTGGGCCGCATCAAGTGCCGACGGCGTCAGTCCCATTCCCTCAGCACCCACGCACCGCTCAAACCACTTGCCGTCACGCTTCTCAAATTGTCGAATGGGAATGGCATCGAAGAATTCATTGGCCACAAGCAGCATCGGTCCCTCGGGAACACTTGCCAGATTATCATGCCAGGTAACATCAGACCCGAGCTTCTCTTTTTGCAGCGCCCGCAATGCCGGACTCATTTCAACCAGATGAACTTTGGCCGCTTCGCCGAAGCCAGGCATTACTTTGGAGGCCTTCAAAATATCAGCCATCAGTGTGCCCCGCCCCGGCCCCAGTTCGATCAGATTGAACGAAGCAGGCTGTCCCATCATCGCCCAGGCGGACGCCAACCAAACACCAATCAACTCGCCAAATATTTGTGACACTTCGGGCGCCGTAATAAAATCACCGCCGTCACCCAATGGATCGCGGCTCATATAATAGCCGTGTGAAGGGTGGCCAAGGCACAGCGCCATGTAACGGTCCAGCGGCATCGGCCCCTCGGCAGCAATCACTTCAGCCAGAATTTTCTCAAGCGCTGACATGATAATTTCGCGCCCGCCACAATAGCCAAACACCAATCCCCACAAGCGGCAGTGACAACACCATGCCCATGGTGATGAACCCGCCGAAATAGCCGATATGCGCATCAGGTTCCCGCACCGTTTCAACCAATATCCGCGACAATCCATAGATCAACGCATAGAGCCCTGAGGCAAAACCCGGCCGCGCCAATATCTTGAACCGGTAAACCGCGAAATTGACCCCCGCAAAGAGAACAACCCCCTCAAGCAAAAATTCATAAAGCTGGCTCGGATGGCGCGGCAGTCCGCCACCGCCCGGAAACACAAAGGCCCACGGCACATCAGTGACGCGGCCATAAAGTTCACCATTGATAAAATTGGCCAGCCGCCCCAGTCCCAATCCAACGGGCGTTGCAGCAGCTCCCAGATCCAGCAATCGATCAAGCCCGATGCCATTGCGCCTGCCAAATATCATGGACGCGATAACCACGCCCAGGAACCCGCCATGAAACGACATGCCGCCTTCCCAGGCGCGAAACAGGCTCAAGGGATCAGCCAGCAAAGACCCCGGCGCATAAAACAAAACGTAACCGATGCGCCCACCCAGCACCACGCCCAGCAGCGCCCAGATAAAAAGATCATCAATTTGTTTGGCGGTCGCAGATGCTGGTTTGCCCACCCAAAGTGCCGGGTTCAAAACCAGCTGCTTCATGTACCACATGCCAAATATCAGCCCGGCAATATAAGCCAGCGCATACCACCGCACCGCAAACGGCCCGATTGAAAAAATGACAGGATCAATATTTGGAAATGTCAGTACAGCAAAAATAGTCATGAACTAATTCGGAATCCGTGTTGTCATCGTTCCATCCACCACGACATTGGCGCCCGATACAAAACTCGCCGCCGAACTCGAAAGAAACACCACCACACTGGCAATCTCTTCCGGCCTCGCCATCCGGCCCAGTGGATTGGCGGCAAGTGTTTCTGCAAAATTTTTCGGTTTCTCCAGTTCCACTTTGTGCCAATGCCCTCCCTCGAAATAGGTGGTGCCCGGCGAAACCACGTTGGCGCGAATGCCTTTCCCCGCCACATGTCGGGCCAGGGACTTCACGTAATAAAAAAGTGCCGCCTTCATGGCGCCATAGGAAACGCCATCATAGCCATAATCCTCGGAGCCGGAGATCGATGAAATAGCCACAATGGAACCGGCATCGCTCTTCTCCAAAAAGGGGATTGCCGCCTCCGCTGCATTGCGGGTGTGTAGCAGGTCAACCTCAAATGCCTTGCGGAAATCTTCCTCCTGCGACCCGTCGGCCAAAGCGCTTGCGTTGGCAACGAGCCCGTTCAAATGCCCGCGCTCGCTTGCTGCGTTCCGGACGAAGCCTTCAAGCGCCCGTCCGTCTGCCACATCAATGGCCCGCCCGAAGGCTTTGACACCCTTGGCCCGAAGCACGCTCAAAGTCTCCTCAACAGCGCTCCCGTCGCGGGCGCAAATGGAAACATCTGCCCCTTCGTCGGCAAACGTCATGGCAATCGCCCTGCCAATTCCCCGCGTCCCGCCGGTCACCAGAAAATGCCGGCCCTTCAGCTGCAAATCCATCTCATCTCCTCTGTCCTCAGCCTTCAGCTTAATACCCTTTTTGCCCCCGTGGCACTACATCTCTTGAAATATGTACCATCAGATCATAGGTAAGTTAAACCAACAGGAGTTGCGCCATGACCACGACATCTTCCCGTTTCTTTGATGAACTTGCCAAGCTGATGACCAATGCCACGGGAGCGGCCCAGGGCCTTCGCAAGGAGATGGATGTTCTGGTGCAGGCGCAGGTCGAGCGCGTGCTGAATAATCTTGAATTGGTCAAGCGCGAAGAGCTCGATGTGGTGCGCGACATGGCCCAAAAAGCCCGCGAAGAGAATGATCGCCTCGCCGCAAGACTCGCAGAAGTTGAATCCAGGTTGCAAACTCCCCCTGCGCCATGAATTCCGTGTGGATGAATCAAACATAACTGCCGCTGACTCTTGTGGCGACTCAATTGCTATTGCAATTTGCCATCGGCTTGATGCGATTCGTCAGGCTTTGAGGGAAATACAGCAATGGGCGCGCAGCAGGCATTTTCTATCCAGGCTACGAATCCGCTTGATGTTATCGAGCGGCTGGCCGAGCGCCGTGACTGGTCGCTGGACCGGACCACAGACAGTGAAGTAACTCTTATCGTTGAAGGCAAGTGGAGCGACCTCTATATTTCACTGAACTGGAATGACGACATTGAAGCGCTGATGATTGCTTGCACGTTCGATGCCAAGACACCGCAACTTCGCAAGGATGAAGTGGGCCGCCTCATCAACCTGATCAACCGCCAGCTCTTTCACGGCCATTTCGATATCTGGGATGGCGACGGCAGCATCGTTTTCCGGACCAGCATAATTCTTTCAGGCGGCGCTATTGCAAATACGGCTCAATGTGAGACACTTGTGCGCATGAGTGTCGAAACCTGCCAACGCTATTATCCAGCTTTCCAATATGTCTGCTGGGCCGGAAAATCCGCCAGGGAAGCCATGGAAGGCAGCATGCTGGAAACCCAGGGGGAGGCATGACCATCAAGCTTGCCGGAACCCTCGTTCTTGTGGGCGCAGGCAAGATGGGTGGCGCAATGCTCGAAGGCTGGCTCGCCGCTGGAGCTGACCCCAAAAAGATAGTCGCCTTGGATCCCTTTGCCTCCGACGGCATGAAAGCCCTTCTCACAAAACATCGCGTGGCGCTCAACTCGGATGTATCATCCATCAATGATGCCGAAGTAGTGCTGGTGGCCGTCAAGCCGCAAACCATGGAAGATGTCTTGCCAAATATTGTGGCGCTCGGAAAAACCAACCCCGTGATCATTTCCATTGCCGCCGGAAAAACCATTGCCACATTCGAAAAACACTTCGGCAGATCCGCCAGCGTCATCCGCACCATGCCTAACACGCCAGCCGCCATCGGGCGCGGAATTACGGCGATGGTGGCAAACGCCAATGTCTCCGCCAAGCAAATGCAGCTCGCCACCGACCTGCTGGCCACTATTGGTGAAGTGGTGACCCTCGACAGGGAGGAGCTGATTGATTGCGTAACCGCAGTTTCAGGTTCCGGCCCCGCCTATATTTTTTACCTCACCGAGTGTCTCGCAATCGCTGGTGAAAAAATCGGTTTGCCGCCAGCACTCGCCATGCAATTGGCGCGCGCCACCGTGGCGGGCTCAGGCGAATTGATGCGGATCACCGGAACTGAAGCGTCAGTTCTGCGCCAGAACGTAACGTCTCCCAAGGGCACAACCTACGCAGCGCTGCAAGTGCTGATGGCCGATGATGGCTTGGCCCCCCTGCTCGAAAAAGCCGTCAAGGCTGCTGCCGACCGTTCCCGCGAGCTCGCCAGCTAAATGATAACCTTCGATGATTTTCAGAAGGTCGATATCCGGGTTGGAACCATCGTGGCGGTTGATCCGTTTCCGGAAGCCCGCAAACCCGCCTTCAAACTGCGCATAGACTTTGGCCCCGACATCGGCGTGAAAAAATCCTCCGCCCAGGTCACCAAATATTACACGCTCGAAACACTCATGGGCCGCCAGGTCGCAGCTGTCATAAATTTCCCGCCCCGCCAAATCGGCCCCTTCATGTCAGAAGTTCTAACGCTCGGTTTTCCCGATGCCGAGGGCGATGTTGTCCTGGCAGCCGTCGAGCGAACAGTGCCAAACGGCGGGCGCTTGTATTAGACCGGAATTTGCACCATCGCCCGAAGGCCGCCCATCGGACTGTCGCCCAGCGTAATCTCGCCGCCATGAGCGCGCGCTATATCCAGAGCGATTGCCAGCCCCAGCCCGGTTCCAGTCTCATCAAGATTGCGCGCATGATCCAGCCGCACGAAAGGTCGAAACGCATCCTCGCGGCTTTCCGCCGGAATGCCGGGGCCATCATCATCGACCACAAACGTCAGCAGCCGATTTTCGACCGCGCCCTTGACCTTCACATGGCTCGCATAGCGAACCGCATTGCCGATCAGATTTGAAATCAGTCGCCGGAACGCGTTGGGCTTCAGTTTCACAACGATATCCTGCACATCAAGGCTGACACGCGATTTTCCGCGCCCCACCGCCGATGCCACCGAATTTGAAACCTGCAACAGGTTGACAGCCTCAGTTGTTTCCCCGCCATCGCCACGAACAAAAGCCATGTAGGCTTCCAGCATGCGCTGCATTTCCTCAACATCTTCTTTGAGCGGCTTCACCTTCGGCCCGTCGCCCAGAATTGCCAGTTCCAATTTGAAGCGCGTCAGGATGGTGCGAAGATCGTGGCTGACCCCGGCCAGCATCGCCGTGCGCTGTTCAACATGGCGCGTAATGCGGTCCTTCATGTCAACAAAGGCAAGGCCCGCCTGCCGAACTTCTGTGGCGCCACGTGGATTAAATTTTGCAATTTCGCGGCCCATGCCAAAACTCTTCGCAGCCTTCGCTAGATCAACAATCGGTGCAATCTGCTTTCGCAGGAACATGACTGCAATCAACAGCACAACCAGGGACGAAAGCAGCATGAGGATCAGAAACAGTTGCGTGCCGGGTGCCGTAACGCGCTCCTCGTCAACCAGGATTTGAAAAATCAGCCCCTTCTCAACTTCCACTCTGATCTCAACTTTTCCGTCACCAGCCGAACTGTCGATCCAGAAAGGCCGCCCGGTTTCGCGCTCAAGATATTTCGTCATCTTGTCATCAACCAGCGAATACAGTTTCCGGCTGATGGGTGCTGGCAACTCTTCGCCCCGCCTGATCTGCAATTCAAATTTCAGGCGCTCTGTGAAAATCCGCTCAATGTCGCCAATTGCTGCATCCGACTTGTCTGACCTGTCATAGAGATCGGTAATCAAGCCAACTTCGCGGGCAAGCGATCTGCCAAGCGACTTGGTCACATTGTCCCAATGGCGATCCAGGATAATGCCCGCCATGATTGTCTGCAGGAGCACAATCGGCGCAATAAGGATGATGAGCGAGCGATAATACAATCCCTGCGGCAAGTGGCGCTCAAGAAAGCGGCTGAAGCTGTAGTACAGCCTGCTCACCGGTGCCCCTCTTCATCAATCAGGAGAGCATAGCCAGCCCCGCGCATGGTTTGCAGATAGATGGGATTTGCCGGATCACTCTCAATCTTCTGGCGCAATCGGTTTATTTGCACGTCAACGCTGCGCGCAGAGTCCTCGGCGCCCGGCTGTGAAAGCTCAAGCCTGCTGAGCGGCTCACCGGACTTGCTCACCAGTTGCCGCAACAATTCTTTTTCACCCGACGTCAACCGGACCAATTCACCGGCCTTCCGCAATTCGCCGCGCGAAAGATTGAACTGAAAATCACCAAAGCGAACATCCGTCCGGGGGCCAGGCTGCACAACAGCCCTCCGCAACAGGTTCCTGATCCGCAACAACAGCTCCTGTGGCTCAAACGGTTTTGTCAAATAGTCGTCGCTGCCAGTTTCAAGTCCCACGATGCGGTCATTTGAATCAGCCAGTGCCGATAACATGAGCACCGGAACAGAGTTGCCAGCAGCCCTCATGGCTGACGTAAAAACCAATCCGGTCTCGCCTGGCATCATGATATCAAGCACCAGCAGATCAAATGTCATCCCGCGCATGCGTTCGCGCGCTTCCGCCGCAGTGCCCGCAACCGTCACCATGAAACCATTTTCAATGAGGTAGGATTTGATCAGCTCGCGAATGCGGCGATCATCGTCAACCACCAGAATATGATGGGAGTTAGCTGCCATTCTTGGCGCCCGCCCCACGTGCCCTGGCGATCCAGCTCTCCACGTCCTCACGGTTTTCCGAACTGATGAGATGATAGAGCATGGCCCTCATGCCATCTCCACCCTGTGATGAGGCCTCCGTCACCGCCCGGCGGATGCGCGCCATTTGCGGCGCCATCAACTGCTGGCGCAGCTCCTCGCCTTTTTCAGTCAGATGCAACAGCCGCTGCCGCCGGTCAGTCTCGCCTTCCTTCTGAAAAACATAGCCCTTGTCGATCAAATCTTTCAACACCCGGCTGAGGCTTTGCTTGGTAATCCGCAGGATGTCGAGCAACTGCGCCACCGTCATGCCAGGGTCGCGCCCCACAAAATGCACCACCCGGTGATGCGCGCGGCCAAAATTCTGCTGCTCAAGCAACGCATCAGGATCAGAAACGAAGTCACGGTAAGCAAAGAACAAAAGTTCAATCAGAGCCACTGTTTCGTCATCACTCAAAGCGTTGCCAGAATTTATGTCAGCCATATTGACATATTTATCCATTTTTGTTACGTTTAGCCACCACAAAACGCAATGTTATTGCGCAATCAGCTGATTTGGCCTGTTTCACAATAACATATAAGCGGTTTTGTCAGAAAAATCGAATTGGGAGAATTCCGATGAGCATCATTCCTTTTGACCAGCGCGAAGGCTCAATCTGGTTCAACGGCGAAATCGTGCCGTGGAAAGATGCCAAGATCCACGTGCTCACCCATGGCCTGCATTATGGCTCCAGCATTTTCGAAGGCGAGCGCGCCTATGCGGGGAAAATTTTCAAATCCCGCGAACATTCAGTCCGCTTGCACAACTCTGCCAAGATCATGGATTTCGAACTCCCCTATTCCGTCGACGAGCTCGAGGCCGGCAAGGCCAAGGTCGTGGAACTCAACGGCGGCGGCGACCAATATGTCAGGCCCGTTGCCTGGCGCGGTTCCGAAATGATGGCGGTTTCGGCCCAACACAACAAAATCCATGTGGCCATCGCCACCTGGGCCTGGCCCTCCATGTTCGATCCCGAAACCAAAATGAAGGGCATCAGGCTCGACATCGCTGATTTCCGTCGGCCTGATCCGCAATGCGCGCCTGTTCATGCCAAGGCCGCCGGCCTCTACATGATCTGCACCATCTCCAAGCACAAAGCCGAGAAAAAGGGCTATGCCGATGCCATGATGCTCGATTGGCAAGGCCGCGTTGCTGAATGCACCGGCGCCAATATCTTCTTCACCCGCGACGGCGCCATCCACACGCCGATTGCCGATTGCTTCCTCAGCGGCATCACAAGAGCCACCGTCATGGAGATCGCCAAACAGCAAGGCATGGAAATCATCGAACGCCGCATCATGCCCGATGAACTCAAAAGCTTTAACGAGTGCTTCATCGTAGGCTCCGCCGCCGAAGTAACCCCAGTCGCTGAAATCGGCCCCTACACCTTCAAGCCCGGCAACATCTCACGCACCCTGATGGACGCTTATTCGAACGCGGTGCGGGTGGGCTAACCGCCAAAGCCATTGGCGCGCAGATCAACCATGCGAATGATCATGGTAGAACGGGGATCAAAGGGTAAATCCTCAAAGCCCCATTTTGCATAAAGCGAACGCACGTTTTCATCAAGAGGGTGGGTGATAACGCCCACACTTCCAACGCTTTCTGCAACTCTGACGGCAGTGTTGAGCGCGAATGCCAGGAGAGATGAGGCATGCCCTCGCCCGTGAAAAGCCTTGTCAACAGCGAGTTGACCAAGCAAAGTTACGGGCAACGGATCAGGTTGATTGCGCTGCCGCGATTTGGGCAAAAACGAACGTTCGATCTGGCCGGAACTCAAAGTCACATATCCAATAAGGGCATTGGAATCTGCCGCACAAATGACATTGACACGGGAAGCTCCACTCAGATGATTGTTCCAGGCATGACGCCTGAACCAGCCATTCAGCGAATCTCGTCCACAATCAAACTGGCTGCGATCATCATCTTCCCGCAAAGGGCGCGGCGGATTTACGCCCGCCATGTCGGTTTTTTATGCGCCAATTTTTGCAGCTTTGCATTTTTCGCGGCAGGGCGCAAAACCCAGGCCTCAAAAGCGTCCCATTGCTGCGCCGGAATGGTAACTATATTACGCCCAAGAAGACTAACCTCGGCAGCCTCCACCGAGGCCCGACGAACAAAATCACTTAGATTCGTCCGCGCTTCATCACTCGCAGCTTCCAACACCGCTCTTTCCGCAGGGCTGACGCGTACACTGAGAATGGAAGTTGTTGAAGAGGATTGAGCCATGCGTATGACAATAGCATACAAGTCGTCCAACTGCAACAAAAAACACGCCGGAATTATGGGAATGTGGTGGACCCACTCAATCCAGTTTCAGCACCACTCAAACGTCAGTAGCTCGCGTAGATCCTTGACGCCCCGTCTGACATGAATTCAATGACGTCATATCTTTCCGCTGGCTTGCTCCCCTCCATACCGGGTGAACCTTTTGGCATGCCGGGAACCGCAAGCCCTCGCGCCTTCGATTCCAAGGCAAGGAAACTGGCAATGTCCTGCGGCGGAACGTGCCTCTCAATGCAACACCAAATTCCGCAATAAAGTCGGCTTTTTCGTGTCGACCGTTATTCATCTTGGCACCCGCGGTTTTGTGCCAACCCAGACGCAGGCCAAAACACGAATTTAATCCTAAGGCACTTGGCAGCCCCGTGGGCGGGAATCAGCCCCTGCCCGCTACCACCCCTGCGGACCGGACTGAAAACCCGCTCCAGCTCTCTTATAATAAGATTAAAAGCCTATTACGGGATGAGATCGTCCGGGGCACAATATAAAATAGTCAGCTGACTTCTGGCCAATCCTGATTTTTGTCGCTACTAAGCCCTCTGACTTCAAATCAGAAAGATTCCCTCACCCATGAAAATCCTCGACGCCAAGCTCGCCCGCATTCATTCCGGAAAATATTCGCCCAAAGATTTCATCATCGCTGACGCCAAGGATGGAGACATGGGATTTGGCGCCACAGCTCCCGGCCCCCGGCGCGACGGGCCGGGGTTGAAAACCAAAGCCGAATATCTGGCCGCCATGACTGACATGACCAAATCCGGCCACGTGGACATCATGCTGATGTCAGCCTCATCTGCCGAGGCTCTGGTCACCAAAAAAGTGTTCGCCAAAAGCAAGGTAACGCCCGCCGTTCGCCTCAACAACACAACGGATATCTGGTCCCAGCGCGGATCGAACTACAAGGACAGCTTGCAGCAGCCATTTCGCACGGCAAGGTCAAAGCAGGTGAAACGCTTCGCTGATCTCGGCCTCTACTCCGTCACCTTCTCCAACAACATCGATGCTGATCGCCGCACGCTTCAGGAGTACCGGATTTTCCGCGAGGAGGCCTCCGCCGCCCGCATGCGCCACTTTCTTGAAGTCTTCAACCCCGCCATGGACATCGGCCTCAAAGGCGCCTCCCTTGGAGAATACATCAACGACTGCATCGTGAGCTGTGTCGCCGGCATGACCTCCGACGAGTTCCCCTTGTTCCTCAAGATGCAATACAATGGCGCTGCCGCCATGTCTGAACTTGCAAGCTATGATCCATCGCGGCTGATCGTTGGAATTTTGGGCGGAGCGCGCGGCACAACGCGCGACACATTTGAGCTTGCGAGCCAGGCCGAACGCAACGGCGCACGCGTCGCCCTCTTTGGCCGCAAGATCAATTACGCGGAAGCCCCGGTTGAACTGGTGCGCCTCATGCGGGCCGTGGTTGAGCGCAAGCTTTCGGGCCTCGATGGCGTCAAGGCCTACCATGACTATCTCGCCAAACATAAGCTGAAAGCCGACCGCGAGCTGAGCGTGGATTGCGAAATCACCGACCCCGTGCTCAAGGGCTAAGGATGGACCGCAGCGGCATTCTCTGCGGCGGCGCCTGGTGTGTTGACCGGATATTGATGGTTGACCACTGGCCCGCCGAGGAAACCGTTGCCGTCATAAAGTCGGAAAAAATTTTCGGCGGCTGCCCCGGACACAATATGTCCACCGCGTTGAAGCGATTGGGCGCGCCATTCCCGGTCGAAGGCATGGGACTTCTGGGTGACGACCCGGAAGGCAAATATCTCCTCAATATTTGCAAGGAGATGGGCATCGGCACGACGGCATTTGAGGTGCGCAAGGGCATTGCCACTCCCGTCACTCTCGTGATGAGCTCGCTCGCCAACCGCAAGCGCACATTCTTCACAGTGCCGGGCGCCCATGCGCTGCAAACTCCTGATGACTTTGATTTCACCACAACCCGCGCCCGCATCGCCCACCTGGGCCTTCCGGGATTTCACGAGAAGCTCGACGTTCAGTGGGGTGATGATGTCAGCGGCTGGGTAACCGTGCTCAAGAAGGCCCGCCGCGAGGGCATCAAGTCCAATTTCGAAATGGCTTCCATTGCGCCTGAACGCCTGCGCGCTGCCATGGTTCCCATTCTGCCCTGGCTCGATTCGCTTGTTATCAATGATTGGGAAGTGGGCGCACTTGCCGAAGTGGATACGGTGGCAGGGGGTCTCACCAATTTGGAGGCCTGCCGGAAATCTGCCGAGAAAATCATGGCGATGTCATCGCTGGAATTCATTGTTGTGCACTTCCCGCTGGGCGCCATTGCACTGTCACGCAATGGCGAAGTGGCCGAGCAATCTTCTGTCAACGTTCCCCAGTCGGTCATTGTTGGCAATAATGGTGCTGGCGATTCTTTCGCCGCCGGCATTCTTTTTGGCCGCCACGAGGGCTGGCCCATGCAGCAATCCCTCCGCCTTGCCCACGCCAGCGCCGCCGCCAGCCTGCGCTCGGAAACCACGACGGGTTCCGTTGTGCCGTGGCGGGAATGCCTCGCGCTCGCCGATAGCTGGGGCTGGCGTTGAACGAAGTCTGCGACTTCCTGATCATTGGTGGAGGCTCGGCCGGTTGCATCATTGCCAAACGGCTTGCCGAAAAAACCACAGGCCGCATTATTCTGCTGGAGGCGGGGAAATCCGATGAAGGGGATCCCGCCGCAACCGATCTCTCCCGCCTCGATGAACAGACAGCTGACTATGATTGGGGCTTCAAGGCATCCGCCCTTGCTGGGGGAAAACCTGAACTGAACTATGCCCGCGCGAAAATTCTGGGCGGCTGCGCCAACCACAATGATTGCGCATTCCTGCGCCCACCCGATTCCGATTTCGATGACTGGGAACGCCTCGGTGCAAAGGGCTGGGGCGCAAAAGCCATGGCCAAATATTTCGCGCGTGTGCTGGAGAAAACAAAGATTGAACCATCAACCCGCCATCCCGCCAGCCAGGCGTTCGTAAATGCCGGATTGGAACTGGGCCTGAATGAAGTTGATTTTTCTCGTCAGATCACTGAGGGTGTGGGGTATTTCCCGCTCAACGCAAAAGGCCGCCTGCGGCAATCCTCCTCCATCACCTATTTGCATCCGCTCGCCAGCCTGCCAAAGCATCTGGAAATCTGGACGCAAACACAGGCGATAAAACTTGTGATCAAAGATGGCAAAGCCATTGGCGCTGAAACTACGCGCG
>JANNXN010000125.1:0-7091 GCA_031409595.1 Rhodobiaceae bacterium | reverse complement strand
TCAACCTCGATATCGCCCCGCGCATAGGCTGCCATGACATTCGAACGGTCATCCTCGAATTTGTAGTCAACCTCAAGGCCTTCGTCTTTGAAGCAACCCAGATCATTCGCCACATGCACAGGAGCAAACCCCAGCCAGGTCGGCGCCAGCATGCGAATGGTTTCAGCGGAATTGGCGGCGCCAGAAGCAGCAGCCAACATGGCAAAAGTCGCTCCAGCTGCGAACAAACGGTTCATGATATTCTCCCCATCAACAATTTTTTCTGACGGCATGTTGAGAAATTTCAACCATGAAGTCCAGCGAAATCTACCTCATGGTCCTTTCAGAAACCGGCGGATGAGGGGTAGTTTTGGTCCCTTGCGCCAGACCAGGCTGATGGGGAGCTTCTTCGGCCCCGACAGCTTCCTGAAGACTAAATCTGGCCCCTGATAGACGGTAGGAAGCCCCGCATAGAATGTAATGCCCAGCCCCTTGGCCGCCATGCCCAAAAGGGCCGCAGCACTTGAGGCCTCGTACCTGATTTTGGGGCTGGCGCCATGTTCCGCATACAGGGCAAAAATGAAATCACGAAATGCCGACCACTCACTGTCGCTGCCCAGCAACAGGGGTTCATCGAGAAAATCCTTGAATGCCACGCTGCGCTTTTTGGCCAGCCTGTGGTTTATCCCCATGACAACAAAGATGGGTTCTTCGGAGAGCAGCATCGATTCAACCTGTGGACCCGTCATGGTTCCAATCAGTATTCCGAGATCAATCTTGCCCTCGATCAGCGCAAGCCGCTGCCTTGCTGTTGACATGTAAGTGAGTTGGATGCGGATATCAGGCTCGGCAACATTGTGGACCGCCAACAGGTTGGGCAAAAGCCTGTGAACCGCAAAATCCATATAGGCCAGCGTGAGCGTGCCCTTGGTGCCCCGCGCCGTATCCCTCGCGCTGCGAACCGCGCCCAAAAGCTGGTTGAGGATGCCCCGTGATTCCAGCAGAAAATCCTTGCCAGCCTCAGTCAGTTGAACGTGACGCGTGGTGCGTTCTATCAGATGGACTTGCATGTTCTCTTCGAGATTCTGGATCAACCGGCTCAGCGCTGGCTGTACGGTGCCGAGGCGCTCAGCCGCCCGGTGAAAGTTGAGCTCCTCTGCCACGGCCACAAAGGCCCGGATGTGCCGAATGTCGATCATCGCTATTGATAACAAAAAAACATCAATTGATCAAAACAAAGAATTTATCTTGGCTTGCTTCAAGGTGCAGACTGTATGCATGTCAACAGGAGCAGATGCCATGCAAACCAATGATGAAGTCAAAAAGGCCCTCGAAGTTGTTTTCAAGGCCAATGCCGATTTCTACAAGACCCGCGGGTTTCAGCGCCGCATCGGCTACGGCAAGAAGCCAGCCCTCCTCAATATCGACCTGGCCAACGCCTGGACGAGGCCCGGAAATGCCTTCACCTGCGACGGCATGGACGAGATCATTCCTGCAACCCAGAAACTCTTGGCCGCCTTCCGCCGCCGCGGCCTTCCCGTCATTTACACCACCACGGCCTATGACGTTGTTGATCGCAATGTGCCGGGCGATATGGGGCTCTGGCATCATAAGATCCCGGTTGAAGTGTTGAAAGTGGGTTCAGAGGCTGTGGCCATTGACAGCCAGATTGCCCCCATCGAAGGCGAGCATGTCATTGTGAAAAAGCGGGCCAGCGCCTTTCACGGCACATATCTGTCTGGAATGTTGAAAACCATGGGCGTCGATACCGTCATCGTAACCGGCGTAACGGCTGCCGCTTGTGTGCGAAACTCGATCGAGGATGCCATAGCCGATGGTTTTCGCCCCATCGCCGTAAGGGAAGCAATTGGCGACCGCATAGCTGGCGCCGTTGAATGGAATCTATTTGATATCGATGCCAAATTTGGCGACGTTGAACCTCTGGAAAAGGTGCTTTCTTACCTTGACTCCAATGACTTGAATGTATGAAGTTGCAAGCGACAATCTAAGACTGGGGAGACTGCAATGATCCGTGTTGGCGTTGATGTGGGCGGTACTTTCACGGACATCGTACTCGAGCAAAGCGGCAAAGGCGGCAAGCAATCGATCTTTGTTCATAAAGTCACTTCAACACCCGCCGATCAATCCGTAGCAGTCGTCAAAGGCATCGTCGAGATCTGCAAAATGGCGGGCGTCGCTCCGGGCGAAGTCGACATGGTTTTCCACGGAACAACCGTTGCCACCAACATGGTGATCGAACGCAAGGGTGCTGAAGTCGGCATGATCACCACGCGCGGCTTCCGCGACATCCTCCACATGGCGCGCCACAAGCGGCCTCATAATTTCTCGCTGCAGTTCGATGTGCCGGATATGTATGCCGAAGGCATGCTGATGAACGCGCTGCAACTTTATGATGCAGGCAAGCGCAACGAGAGCGTGTGGAATTACATCCGCAATAACACCCGCGTGCCGAGCCTCGTGATGGGCGATCTTGAAGCCCAGATCGCCTCAGCCGAATTGGGCGTCAAGCGCTTCCAGGAATTGCTCGCGACCTATGGCAAATCCACCGTGTTGCAGGCCACCGAGCAATTGATGGATTATACCGAAGCCATGCTCCGCCGTGAGATCAAGAAAATCCCGGATGGTGAATACAAGGCCGAAGGCTTCCTTGATGATGATGGCCGAAATCGCGACAAGACATTGCCGGTCAAAGTCACCGTGCGCGTCAAAGGCGACAGCGTCGAGGTTGACCTCACGGGCTCCAGCCCGCAGGTGCCAACCGCCTTTAACGTTCCCTTCGAGGGCTCAACCAAGGTTGCCTGCTACTTCGCTTTCCGCGCACTCCTGCTCGATACCTATACTCACAGCGAATATATCCCGCAAAATGAAGGTTCATTTCGCCCGGTGAAAATGACGGCCCCCAAAGGCTCAATCTTCAACCCCATTCCCCCTGTTGCTGCTGAAGCCCGCTTCAGCCAGATCCAGCGCGTAGTTGATCTCATCATCAAGGCGCTGGCCCCCGTGGTGCCCGACAAATGCACCGGCGGCAATGCTGCAACCCTTTCCTTTGCGGCCTATTCCGGCGTTCGCCCCTCCGGCGACTACTGGGTATTCCTTGAAGTGAACGAAGCCGCCATGGGCGGCAGGCCTCAGTCCGATGGACCCGACACCATTGAAGAATTGATGCGCAATACCCGCAACAATCCGCTCGAAGATTTGGGCATGCACATTCCCCTGATCTGCGACCGCTATGAATGCCGCTCCGATATTTTCCCCGGTGCCGGCAAATTCCGTGGCGGGCAGGACGTCGTGAAATCCCAGCGCTTTCTGACGCCGGGCTTTGTGACTCACGAGACAGACCGCCAGACAGATGCGCCCTGGGGCATCTTCGGCGGAACCCCCGGTGCTGTCGGCAGGCTCGAAACCTATAACAGTGCCAAGCCAAATGACGTAACCCAGAACCCGGCCAAATTCTCAGGGCTCCGCGTCGATGTCGGCGATGTGGTCACCTATGTGTCGCCTTCAGGTGGCGGCTATGGCGATCCCCTGGACCGCGAACCCGAAAAAGTTCTGGACGATGTGCTGGATGATTTCATTGACGTAGCCCACGCCCGCGACGTCTACGGTGTAATCCTGAAACCAACCGACGATGGCTACGACTGGGGCCTGGATATGGCAGCTACAACCATGAGAAGAGCCGAATTGCGGGGACAGGTCTAATTTTTGCGCCCCGCACTTGCAAAGTAGTTGAGCGATCGCCGTAAATCTTCCGTCGCATAGCCGCGTCCGATCACCACGATTGTGTTCTCCTCGCGCTCACTCTGTTCCGGCAATATTTCCGGCGATTGCACAATCTTTCTGACTGTCTGCAACAACAACCTTCCAGCCGGAGTCCGCAAAACGCCCTTGACCCGCACCACATCATCGCCGCGTGCATGCAAAAGAGCAGAAAGCCAAACGGTAAATGCTGCCCAGTCAATCGTTTCATCAAGCACAAGCTTGGTCGGATAGATTGGTGGCCTCTCCGGCCCCTCCGAGAGATCCGCCAATATATGGGGCTCGGCGGCGTCAGACGATGGCAAGGCAACCTCAGACCCCTTCACCGCGCCAAACAGGGCAGCCCCCGGATTGAGCAACTGCAACGTCGCGAGTAGCCGCGCCAGTTCCGCTTGATCTGCCTCATCCACTTTGGTGACAATCATGCAGTCGGCTATTTCAATCTGGCGGCGGCCAAGCGGCTCAGACGTCAACTGCGACAAAGCATGCAAGGCGTCCACCATAACCACTGTTTCGCTGACAACAATATGATGCACCAGTATGGGATCAGTCCTGATCGCCTCAATGATTGGCGCCGGATCAGCCAGCCCGCTGGTTTCCAAAACAATGCGTTCAAGTCTTGATTCTCTTGAATGCGTTTGGCTGCGCTCGTCACAAATATTACGTAGCAGCGAAATGAGATCGGTCTTGCCGACACAACAAGCGCAACCGCCAGCAAGCACAGCAAGTTTGGTGGAGCCTGTCAGTAGCGCATCGTCAACAGGTGTTTCCGCCGCCTCGTTCACCACCACGAACGCATCCTTGAACAGCCCGTGATGCAATTGATGCCGAAGCCACGTGGTTTTTCCCGAGCCAAGAAACCCGCCCAGCACAGTCAGCCGCATGCGGCTGTCAGCGCTCTCGGTCAAATCAGTCAGCCTCGCCAATAAAGCGTGGATCAAGCGGGTCGACAGGGCCACCCGCCAGCCTCTCGGCAGTTGCCCAGACTTCAGTCAGATCGCGCACAATCGTGTGGTCGCCTGACAAATTTGATATCTGAATGCCTGGAACCAGCGCGCCATCATGGGCCGTCAACCCGTAAGCAGAAAGCACAGTCTGCAAAACCTGCGCGCGGCGTAGTCTCGCGCGCAGTCTGTCAGGCAAGCTGGCTGCACCTGCTTCAGTCCAATGACCAGGTGCAGCCGGATATCCGCAACTCGAACACATGGCGAACCTATATCACCTCAGGCCGCTTGCCAGCCGCAAACGGGAAGCGCTTGCGGAAGTCTGTAGCGATATCCTCAAACGTCATCCACTCAACACCTTCGTGCTTGTTGATGTATTCAATCAGGCGCTCAAGCATCAGCAACACCTGTGGCCTGCCGCTGACGTCTGGATGAATGGTGAACGGGAACACTGCGTAATCCATCTCGCGATAGACCCAGTCAAACTGGTCGCGCCACAATTCTTCAATATCGCGGGGGTTGACGAAGCCATGGCTGTTAGGAGCCTTTTTCATGAACATCATGGGCGGCAAGTCATCAACATACCAGTTGGCCCCAATTTCAACGAGATCGATTTCCTTGCCATGCTTTAATGGATGCATCCATTCTGCGGCCTTCTTGGAATAATCGATCACATTCCAGCTGTCGCCCACGCGAGCGTAGAACGGCTGGAAGTCACGGTAGCCCTGGCTGTGGTCATAGGTGAAGCCATATTTCTGCAAGAGAGCCGCCGTCGATGCCGACATCTCCCACCATGGCGCAACGTAACCCCGTGGCTTCTTGCCGGAAAGCTTCTCAATCAAATCGATGCACTTCACCAGCACGTCTTCTTCCTGGGTCGGTGTCATGGCAATTGGATTTTCATGCAAGTAGCCATGCGCGCCAATTTCGTGGCCTTCGTCAACAATGCGCATCACCTGATCAGGAAAGGTTTCAATGGAATGGCCAGGAATAAAGAAGCTGGTCTTCAATTTATACTTCTTGAAGAGGTTGAGCAGGCGGATATTGCCAACTTCGCTGGCGAAAATACCGCGCTGGATATCAGACGGAGAGTCACCGCCGCCATATGACCCAATCCAGCCCGCAACTGAATCAATGTCCGTGCCGAACGCGCAAATAATTTTTTTAGCCATGTTACATTCTCCTGTTTAACTAAAATTTGGTTGTCCATTTGGGATCTGCGAGGGCCACGGGATAGGCGATGCCATAATCCAGCGAAGGCTTGATCACATACTTCCTGTCGAACGATAGCCAGTCATAGGGCAGACCGGATGCAACAATATAGGGCCAATCCGGATGCGTGAAACTTTGCCGACCAATCGCCACCATGTCACCGCCACCTGACGTAAGGCAGGCCTCAGCTTCCGCGCCATCAGCAATGCCGCCATTGGTGATCATGGCTATGCCTGAAGCATCGCGAATGACTTTCGACATTGGCACGTCCGACATGGGATCGCGGTTATCGCGCCAGCCAAAGCTCGACCAGTGAATCGCATCAATTTCAGCGCCGCGAAGTGCAATGCCAACATCACGCGCATACTCAACGCCGCCCGGCCAGGCGCCGACAAAATCGTCAACACCATCCTGCGAAACGCGGAGTGTAATGATCTTGTCCTTGCCAATGGCCTTGCGAACCTTCTCGCAAAGCGCACATTGTTTTCAGCAGACCCGCCAAACTTGTCTTCGCGAAAATTGGCTTTGGGATTGATGAATTGCCAGAGCAGGTAACCATTGGCTCCGTGAATTTCCACGCCGTCAAAACCAGCCTGAACGGCGCGTGCGGCGCCATCCGCAAACCCATCAGCCACCTTGTGCAATTCCTTGCCAGTCAATGCGCGGGATTTGCTGAATGTAACCTTCGGCCACTTCTTGTTTTTGATATTGCGAATATCGCGCTCATAATCCGTATCCGTGTAGAGCGTCCAACCCCCACTTTGGGTGGCCGAGGCGCTTACCGGCGGTTTGCCATCAAGCACCCGGGGATCGGAAACCCGCCCGCCGTGCATGAGCTGCAAAATCGCTGTGCTGCCATGGGCATGTATGGCCTTTGATACATTCTTCCACGCCTTCACGTGCTTCCTGTTGGCAACACCCGGCTGTGAGAGATAGGCCCGGCAGCCCAGTTTATCTTCTTCATAAGTCCCCTCAGTAATGATCATGCCAAAGCCGCCACGCGCGCGCCGGGCATAATAGGCCGTCATCTCATCGATTGGAGTGCCATCTTCTTCTGCCATCTGGCGCGTGAGCGGCGCCATGGCAATGCGGTTTTTGACCGTCTGTCCAGCCAGCGTCAGCGGTGTGAACAGGTGTTTTGGAATAGCAGTCATCAGTTTCCTCTAACCAGATTTTCGA
>JANNXN010000124.1:0-28171 GCA_031409595.1 Rhodobiaceae bacterium | reverse complement strand
GCCCTCGCCTATGTCGTCATAGCAGCTGAAGTGGCGGGCGGTATCGCCCTCATCGCTGGCCTCTGGACGCGCTGGGTTTCGCTGGCGCTCATTCCAATCCTGTTGGGCTCGATCTATGCGCCCCATGGCGCTGCCGGTTTCATTTTCTCCAACCAGGGCGGCGGTTGGGAATTCCCGGCTTTTTGGGCCGTAGCGCTTGTTGCGCTGGCCCTTCTTGGTGACGGCGCCTATGCCCTCAAGCGCAACCGCGTCTAAAGCTTTTACCCCAAGGCCGGATCAGGACATTTCGCCTGATCCGGCCGTTAAGCGCTGAACAAATCCCGATAGGCCTCGCGCAGCTTGTTCTTCTGCACCTTGCCCATGGCGTTGCGCGGCAGTTCCAAAACCGCAATGATGCGCTTTGGCACTTTGAATTTGGCCAGGCGCTTTTGCAATTCAGTGACCATTTTCTTCTCATCAAAAACCGCCTTTGCCAAAACAACAACGGCCACAACACCCTCGCCCAGATCCGGATGCGGCACGCCGATCACGGCGGATTCAACAACCTCTGTGAAAAGATCGATCTCTGATTCAACTTCCTTGGGATAGACATTGAAACCGCCCGTGATCACCAAGTCCTTGCCGCGCCCGGAAATGGTGAGATAGCCATCGCCATCAAACGAACCGAGATCGCCCGTTATGAAAAAACCATCCGGCCGGATTTCTGCAACTGTTTTCTCAGGATTTCGCCAGTACTCCTTGAAAACATTGGGGCCACGGACCTCGATCATGCCGATTTCACCCGGCGGTAACGCCTCACCAGACGCAGGATCAACAACGCGAACCTCAATACCGGCAAGCGCCATGCCCACCGTTCCAGCCCGTCGCTCACCCCCAAAAGGATTGGACGTATTCATGTTGGTTTCCGTCATGCCGTAGCGCTCCAGAATGGCATGTCCGGTTTTCTCCTCGAACTCCCCATGGGTTTCCGCCAGGAGCGGCGCCGAGCCCGATATGAAAAGACGCATGTGTTGAAGGTGCTCTGGCGTCAACCCCTCGTGCTTCACCAGCCTTGTATAGAAAGTTGGCACCCCCATCAGCGCCGTTGCCTGCGGCAGCAACGCCACAACATCATCCACATCAAACTTGCGCCTGAACAGCATGGAACCACCGCTCAGCAAAACCGTGTTGGTGGCCGTGAACAGTCCATGCGTATGGTAAATCGGCAGGGCATGAATGAGAACATCCTGCGCCGTAAATTTCCAGGTCTCCACCAGCGTCAAGGCATTGGAAGCCAGATTGCCATGGGTCAGCAGCGCGCCCTTGGACTTTCCCGTGGTGCCCGACGTATAGAGAATGGCAATCGGGCTATCCCAATCCAGCCGAACATCCGGCACGATGTCTGTTTGATCCTGCACCAAGCCCATGAAGTTGCCGAACGACTTTTCGTCAATAACCAGTTTGGGTTCGGCATCTCCAACGAAATACCCGACTTCGGTTGGCGTATAGGCCGTGTTGAGCGGCAGGAAAATGGCGCCCAGCCTGGCACAAGCCAGAAAGATTGCCAATGCCTCAACGCTCTTTTCAAGCTGCGCGGCGACCCGGTCCCCCCTCGCCACACCGCGCACCGCTAGCGCGTTGGCGATCTTGCCCGAGAGCGACCAGTACTGTGCATGGGTGAAGTCTCGCCCATCATCACAGCGAATAAACATGGCATCGGGAGCCAGCATTTTTTCCCGCACCAAAGCCGAAAAATTCCGCGGCATTGTTTTTAATCGCTGCAGCTCGCGGCCGATCACCTTGAAGGCTTCTGAAAATGGCGACAACATGTCAAAATGCCCGCCACCCGTGATGACATTCAATGTGCATTGCCAGCCCGCTGCCCGGCAGAAATCTTCGCTCTGCGAAAGCGGCACGATTGCATCGCTGTCGCCGTGAATGAAACTGACGGGAACCCCAAGGGGCAACCTACGGATGGGATCAACCTCCAGCCACCGTTCAGCCCGCGCGCGCGAATTGCCCTCCAACAAAAGCAGCAGCGAAGCCGCACACTCATTGCCCAAGGCCTCATAATCCAGAAGATGAGAAATTCCGGCTAAAGCCATGATACCATGTATTTTTACTTTCAGGTTTTTGCGCCCGGCCAGCCACAGCGCCAAATGCCCGCCAGCCGAATGCCCCATCACCACCACATGATTGAGGTCGAGCCCGTGCAACGGCGCAATATCAGCGAGCGCCTCAAAGCTTGCGACCACATCATCAAACGTTCCGGGCCACCCCCCACCTTGATCACCGATGCGGCGATACTCCGGCGTCCAAACAGCATAGCCTAAATCGGCAATAGCCCGGCTTACGATGCGCGCATGATCAAGACCAAACCTGTTCAACCAGCATCCACCATGAATGAAAACCACGATCCGGTGCGGCCCCCGCGACTTTGGCAATCGCAGCTCGCCAAACTGCAGCGCATCGCTGCCATAGCTCAAGCGATAATCAGCGGCGTCCCCGGGCAAGGCCAGTATCTCCGCCCACGGCACATTCAATGTTGAAATATTTGGCAAGCCAATTTCCCCTGATCTCAAGATATCAGTCTGTTTAAGGGAAAAACCGTGAGCAGCTCAAGCCCCGGTCTATTGCTCAAACCGCCCGACTGGGCATACAACTGCCGGAGGTTATAATTGCCAATGGATGAAAGTTCAGTGGTAGATCAGAAGTTTGGATTTCTCTCAAAAAGGGGGATACATCCTGTCCCGGAGTGCAGCATGGAAACAAAATTTGACGGCAAGCGCAACAAGCGCGGCGACTGGCAACCGGCGGAGCCGATCCGCTATGCGCCGGTGTTCGAATGGCCGCTTCGGCCACTGGCAATTCTGAAATGGCTGTTTGGCTATCCCGGCTTTTTTCTCCCCTGGGGAATTGTCTATATGGCCGTGCCGGTTTTGATATGGCTCTATCTGACGCCGCCGCTTGAAGCGATGCGGAGCTTTGAAGCTGGCTGGATCGCATTTATCGTTCTGCGTAATCTGGCATTGATACTGCTGGTGATCGGCGCCTGGCATTTGTGGCTGCATGTCATGAAAGCGCAAGGCGCCGATTGGAAATATTCCTCCAAATGGCTGGCGCGCGACAACCCCATCTTCCTGTTTCGCAATCAGGCGATGGATAATTTGTTTTGGACGGTTGCCAGCGCCGTTCCCATCTGGTCGGCCTATGAAGTGCTGACCCTTTGGCTCTACGCCAACAACTATATCCCCTATGTTTCAATTGAAGACCATCCGATCTATTTTGTCTTCATGATGTGCATGGTGCCGCTTATTCGTGAGCTGCACTTTTTTGCAATTCACCGGATCAGCCACTGGGGGCCGCTCTATCGCTGGGCCCACTACTTGCACCACAACAATGTGAATGTCGGCCCCATGTCGGGCCTTTCCATGCACCCCATCGAACATCTTCTCTATTTTTCCGGCATCATCATTCACTGGATCATACCGTCGCATCCCATTCACGCGCTGTTCCATATTCAGCATGCAGGCATCACCCCGGCCCAGGGTCATGCAGGCTTTGAACGTATTGTGCTGGTCGAAGGTGTTGCGGTGAAAACCCACGATTTCTTCCACTATCTTCACCACAGGTATTTTGAATGCAACTATGGCGCTGATGGCCCCATCCCGCTTGATAGATGGTTCGGCACCTTCCACGACGGAACAATCGAAGCCCAGACCCGCATGGACGAGCGTTTCCTGTTGCGCGCCAAGCAAAAGGCCGCAGCCGAGGGCGAGGCCACTTGAAGTACCGTGCCTTTGGCCGCACTGGCTGGCAAGTCAGCGAGATCGGGTTTGGCGCTTGGCAGCTTGGCGGCGACTGGGGCAAGGTCGATGATGAAAAGTCCATCGATACGCTGCACTACGCCTTCGACAAGGGCATCAACTTTGTCGATACGGCCGAGCTGTATGGCAATGGCCACAGCGAAGAAGTGGTGGGCCATGCCCTGAAACGCTGGCACGGCCACAAGATTTATGTGGCAACCAAGGTGCGGCCCATTCAATGGCCAAGGCCAGACGATGACAACCCGCAAATGCAAGGCCGCTTTCCCGCCTGGTATATTCGCGACAATGTTGAGAAGTCTTTGCAGCGTCTGGGCGTTGAGCGCATCGACCTGTATCAGCTGCACAGCTGGATGCCGGTTGCCACCGAAGAACTGGATTGGCTTGAAACGCTCAATGCGCTGCGCCGCGAAGGCAAGATTGGTCATGTGGGAATTTCATTGCGCGACTTTCGGCCCGACGAAGGTGTCGCGCTTGCGAGCTATGGGCTGGTCGATTCAATCCAGGTGGTGTTCAACCTTTTCGAGCAGCGGCCCGCATTGCGGCTGTTTCCGGCAGGTGAAAAAACCAGCACGGCCTTCATTGCCCGCGTACCCCTCGATTCGGGATCGCTGGTTGGCAATTGGACCCGTGAAACCTACGCCTCCTTCGAACCCGGATCACAGCCCCATTCCATGTTTCGCGGTGAGCGATTTGCCGAAACACTAAAGCGCGTTGAGGCCCTGAAGGCCACATGTGCCCCCTATTATTCCACGCTGGCAGAAGCCGCCATGCGCTTTGTCTTGCATGCAAAACCGCTCTCGACGCTCATTCCCGGCATGAAAAATCGCGCCGAAGTCGACATGAACATTGCCTATTGCGACGGCGCTGCGTTTCCGGAAGAATTACACGCCAAGCTTCCGCAGCATGGCTGGATCAGGAATTACTATCAGTGAGTGCTGACTTCAAAACGGTCCAGTATGAATTGCTTTTGCCGTGGCAATTGCGAGAAATTGTTGCAACGCGTCCTGTCGCCTATGTGCCGCTTGGCACCTATGAATGGCATTGCGAGCATTTGCCTGTGGGGCTTGATGCTCTAACAGCGCATGGGCTTTGCCTGCGCGCCGCCGCGATGGATGGTGGCGTCGTGATGCCGCCGCTGCATTACGGAACTGGTGGCGGCCACGGAGCCTATCCCTGGACGATCATCAAATCCGAACCCACGGAGATCGAAGCGCAACTCAATTTCTCGCTTGAAAAACTCGAATCCTTCGGCCTCAAACTTGCGGTGCTGTTCTCCGGGCATTTCGCCGACACGCAACTGGAAATGATTGACCGGATCGCCCAGAGTTGGAACAGCAAAGGCTCTAGCTTGCAAGTCTTTGCAACAGCAGTGAACCGCATTGAAGGTTTGAGCCTTGGGCCGGACCATGCGGGAGTGTTCGAAACAACTTTACTGGCTGCCATGTGGCCCGACCTCGTGCAACTCAATCGCTTGCCTGCACTGCAGGATGCGCCCCTGGTCAATGACGATGATTGGGGAACTGGACGCCACGACCCAAACCACCCGATTTGGGGCGTTTTCGGCCCTGACCCGCGCAACTTCAAAACCACGCAGGCAAGGCCGCTGCTTGATGCTTCAGTTGCCTGGCTTGTTTCAGAAGTGGGAAAACGCGCTATGCGCTAGCGAGTTGCCATATGGCTCTGGAGCTCGGCTTCAAGTTCAGCCATGTGCTCGCCTCCCGCCATCAGGTCGGTGATCTCTTCGCGACTTTTCTCGCCCTTGCGGAAGTCGGCGGCCTTAGCCCCCCTGATGAGCACGGCGAAGTGGTCGCCCACGGTCAGCGCATGGATGACGTTGTGGGTGATAAAGATGACGGCGATGCCTTTCTTGCGCGCCTGCAAAACGATGCGCATGACGTGAGCCGCCTCCTTGACACCAAGCGCTGCGGTCGGCTCGTCGAGGATCAGCACTTTGGCGCCAAAGTAGACGGCCCGGGCAATGGCGAGCGCCTGGCGCTCCCCACCGGACAGGCCGCCGACGAGGCGATCGCCATCGTCGATACGTGTGATCCCAAGTTCACGTACCGCCTTGACGGCGATGTCGTTGGCGCGCTTGCGGTCGAAGACCTTGAACGGCCCCCACCCCTTCGTCGGCTCTTCGCCCACGAAGAATGATCGTCCGATGCTCATGAGCGGGAATGTTCCGCCAAACTGGTGGACAGTTGCAATGCCGTGGTTGCTGGCATCTCGCGGGCTGTTGAACTCCACGACTTTGCCATCCATCTCCATCGTGCCGGACGTCGGCGAGAAGACTCCCGAGAGGATCTTGATGAGGGTGGACTTGCCAGCGCCATTGTCGCCAAGCAGGCACAAGACCTCACCTGCCTTTACCTCGATCGAGATGTCATAGAGCACGTCGATTGGACCGAACGACTTGTTGATGTTGGTCAGCTTAAGCAGAGGCGCCGTCATTTCTGGGTTTTCCCTTTTGCAGGCGTGTAAGCCAGCGCCAGTTTCCGGAAAGTGTTGTTCATCAGCACGGCCAAGAGCAGCAGAACACCGATGATGAGACTGGACCAGTTGGCATCAAAGCTGGTGTAGTAAATGCCCTGGTTGACAATGGCGAAGGTCAGCGTGCCCAGCACAATGCCGACCACCGAGCCGTATCCGCCGGTCAGAAGCACGCCGCCCACAACGACTGCGATGATGGCGTTGAAGATGTATGACTGCCCGGCGGAAACCTGCGCGCTGTTGTAGAGAATGGCCTGGGACAGGCCGACGAAAGTAGCGCTGACACCGCTCACCATGAAAAGCAGGATGGTCATGCGCTCAGTTGGGATCCCGGCGTTGCGCGCGCTGACCTTGTCGCCGCCCATTGCCAAGATCCAGTTGCCGTAGCGCGTATAATGGAGGATGAAACCGAAAATAAGCGCAAGTGCCACCCACCAGAAGATGGTCACCTGAAACGCGCCGCCGATGAACTGCCCCAGAAGCCACTTTGCCTGTGGCCCGGCCTTGATCGCGACGCTCGTGGTTCCGGTGAGGACGACAGAGAGGCCCAGCGTTAAACCCGCCACCGCAAACAGCGTGCCCAGGGTGACGATGAATGAGGGAACGGCCGTGCGCACCACCAGCACCCCGTTGATAAATCCGACAACGACGCCGACAGCGAGCGCTGCAGCAATGCCGACGAGGATGGGGGCGTGAAAATGTCCTGATATGATGGCAATCGTCATCGATCCCGCAGGTATCAGCGAGCCGATGGAGATATCGAGTTCGCCTGCGATCATCAGCAGTCCAATCGGAATCGCAACGATGCCGATTGAAGCGGCAACGTTAAGCCAACTCGCTGCCCCCGTCGCCGATGCAAAGTTAGTGCCTCCGAATACCGCAAAAAAGATGAACACAGCCACAAGACCGAGGAACGAGCCTGCCTCGGGCCTCCGTAAAAGGTTGCCGAGCGAAAGGCTCTTGGTCTGGCTGTCCATGAAAAACGTTCCCGCAATAGCGAATAAGAAAACTCACTGCCGACTGAAACAGCGCAACTGACTATGTCCGGTCCAAAGACTTGTCTTCGGACCGGACATCAAAACGACGTTCGCTTAGCGATAGCCGGCCTTTGCACCAGCGAGTGTCGCGTCGATGGTGGATGCATCAACGACACCGGGTCCAGTGAGGATCGGTGCTGTTGCGAGCTTCAAACCATAATTGACGTATGCGTCAGCCAGCGTCACAGCGAGGAAGCCTTGCAGCCAAGGTTGTTGATCGATTGCGAAAAGCTGTGTGCCAGCTTTGATGCGTTCGAGGCAGGTCTCGTTCATGTCGAATGAGCCGAGCTGAACCTTGCCAGTCATGCTAGCCTGTTCGATGCCCACAGCAGCGCTGTCGGCGTCGCCAGCGGAGATCGTGACAACACCGTCAATCGAAGTGTCCTTCAATAAAGTTGCCTTAATGGCTTCAGCAACTGCTGTTGGGTTGCCGAAGGCGCTGGCTGGCAATGGCAGTTGTGTAGACTTGCCACCACCCTTGGAAATGCCGTCAGAAATGCCCCTGCAACGATCTTCGAGATTCTGTGCTCCGGGAACCGTGTTCACGCAGATCACGTTCTTGGCGCCTTGGGCCGTAAAGCGCTCACCACCGGCCAGACCTGCTGGATATTCTTCATTGCCAACATAGTTGATGGCGCCCAATTCCTTGGCCTTGTCGCCACCGCCAGAGTTGAACAGGATGACAGGAATACCTGCGGCTTGCGCAGCTTTGATGGCTTCGTCTTCCGCATCTGGAACCCAATCTGGAACAGCGATGACGCTGGCTTTTTGGGAAATGGCTGTGCGAACGAGGTTGGCAGCGTCGCCACCGATATTGTCATAGGTTTGCAGCTGGAGATAATTCACTGAACCACCGTGGGCAGCGACCACCAAAGCGGCGTCATCGATGCCTTTTTTGACTTTAGCAAAGAACGGGTCATCTGTTTTGCCGCCGACAATGGCAACCGTGATCCCGTCAGCCATTGCAACTGTGGCGCTTGATGCCATCAGGGCTATTGTAGCCACAGCAGCCATTACTCTCACGATGTTCTTCATTTCTTACTTCTCCTCCTGATTGCCGTCTCGTGACGGATTTATGAAATTATGTATTTTCCTGCAGATATCTTGTGACGATTTTGCACGCACCAGTAACAGTCTTCAGTGCAGCAGTTTGAGTGACGTTCTGTTCAGCCAAATCCAAGAACCCCTCGAAAATCGTCGTGTTAATTCTGGAATTTTTGTTTCGACAACGAAGCCATCAGAACATTTGTTCCAGATCAGTTCAACATCAAACTATCAAGTTTTTGATGGCTAACACACCAAAAAATTTTGCATTGCAACATTTTCGTTGTTCATTCTCGCAGTTGCGAAGTTTTAGATGGATCTGATGTTTTGTAAATCATACCCCTATCCGCAGAAGGCCCAGGAAATCGCAACAGGTCAATCTGAAGGAAGATGGCCATGTTTGGCGCTGACCGTGGACGAAAATGCTCCACGATTGGCAACATACACACCCGGTCCCTTTCTCCCTGCAAAGCCGCCGCGCCGCGTTGAAGCAAAGCTCCTCATTGGAAATGAAAACCCAAGTCAGCCCCTTCGACGACTATCCTGTGCCGCTTACTGCTTTGCCCGCCATAACCGCTGCGGCGTATCCTTTTCGTAGCCAAGCTTGTCGAAGCTCGCGATCTCTAGCACCTGTCCCCATGGGGCTCTGAAATAAACCCAGTTGAAGCCGGCAAGCGGCCCTTCCTCCACAGTATTGGGGCCTTCCAGCATTTCCACGCCTTTGGCCCTGAGCCTCTCGGCGGAGGCAAAGACGTCTTCCACTTCAAAACAGATGTGCGTGCCACCCACTTCTGAGGTGCGTTTTTGCGGCGCTAACTTGTCTTCACCGCTGTACTCAAAAAGTTCGACACTGGTGCCATTGCCGCAACGCAGGAAGACGAGGTCGCGAATGCGGGTGTGTGGTGCGGCGCCAAGTTTCCGCTTCATGAAATTATCATCAACGTCAAAAGGGCCAGTGTGAAACACATCCACCGCACCGAAGACGGCCTCAAAGAAGGCGATGCCTTCCTTGATATTGGGCACGGTAATTCCGATATGATGCATACCGTAGACGCGTTCTGCCATAGTGTTCTCCTGACCAAAATATGGATCGAACACAAGCAGTTGCTGCACGCCAGAATTGCCCGTTCGAGTAACTTGGTCCATGATACATGCAGCCTAAAAACACACAAGACTTTTGCCGTCTGGAGTCTCGATTATGACTGAATATGAACTGTTGCGCATTATCACGTTTCTCGAACGCATGCGCACGCCCTATGACAAGTTGTTGAAAGCCGCAGAGGCAGATCCAAACTGGAATATCATTCTTTATCTGATGAGGAGTCACTTGCGCGGCGAGAATGTGACCATGTCTTCTCTTGCATCAGCTGCAGACATTCCGTTTGCCAGTGCGATGCGCCGCATTCACAAGCTGATTGAAGACGGCGACATTCAGCTTCGGCAACGCGGAACAACAGGCAAGTCTCACTATCTCGAACCCAGCCGGAAACTGGCAATTGGCTTTACCGACTACGCGACCAAGGTCAAAGCGCTGCTGGCAGATACGTTTGGATTGAGGAGCGGCAGTGCTGATGCCGAAGATTATTATTTTGGTGGATCATATTTGGCAGGTCAGATCATTCCTCCGCTCGAAATCATGGAAAAGAGAACGGAAGCTGGCCCAGACCTGCGCTTTCTTCTGCATGATGACAACTATTTTGCCAGCATGCGCGATATGTGGTCAGACTTTCGCAGCAAGCTTTCAGCGCGGAGAAATTTCAAACTTCTGAATTTGCCAGAGCTGCGTGAAGAAGTTTTCGCCAACGCCCGCCGCGAGGAAAGCCAATATGATGTGATTGCGGTTAATATGCCATGGCTCGGCGAAAGCGTGGTGAACAATGTTTCCCAGCCGCTGACTGATTTTTTGAAAAGCAGCAGCATCAATCCTTTGGATTTCCATCCCAACATTTGGGCCACTGGCACTTGGAACAGCACCCAATATGGCGTTCCGATCTATTGCACCATTGAAGCGTTGTCAGTGCGGAAAGATTTGTTTGAAGACCACGGCCTGCATCACCCAACAAGTTTTGAAAAAGTTATTGAAGCCGCAAAGGTCCTCCACAATCCAAAGCGCGGCATGCATGGTGTGGTCTGGAATGCGGCGAAGGGCATGCCTATCTCGCACTCATTCATGTTTTTCATGGGCTGTTGCGGCAGCCCCGTGATCGATATTCCAGCACCTCGCCTCCATGTGGATTATAGTAAGCTCAAAGGCGAAGCGATGCGGCCACGCATTTTGAGCGAGTCAGGCCGGCACACCCTTAAATACATGCACGAACTTCTGGCCGTTTCTCCGCCGGATATTCTGTCAATCGATTGGAACAAGGCACTGGATTACTTCATGAGCGGCCAAGCTGCCATGACATACTGCTGGACCATGCGTGCGGCCCGGTTTGAGTATGACCTTCATTCCGTCGTAAAGCGGAAAGTCGCTTACTATCCTCATCCGCACGGGCCTGGTGGCACCAGTGTTTCTCCCATCGGTGGATTTCTGCTCATGGTTCCAGCATCGCTTCCGCCCGAACGCACCCGCCTCGCTTTTGAAGCCATCTCATGGATGGCCTCTCCCGCTGCGATGAAGGAGCATGTGAAAAACGGCTTCCCCGTGGCGCCGCGCTTCAGCGTCAGCGCCGACCCCGAAGCCGCCGCCAGCACGCCCATCGTAAGTTTCGTCGACCGGTTGGCCAAGCAAAATAAAATCCAAAACTGGCAAAGACCGCCAATCCCTGAATATCACATCATCGAAGAAATCCTCGGGGAAGAAATTTTCGCCGCGCTGAATGGGGAGTGTTCCGATGAGCAAGCGCTAACACGGTGTCAGAGCCGGATCGATGCAGCAATGCGTGAAGCGGGATACTATTGAGGTGTCACGCCCTAGCGCGTCCCCGTACTATTGAATAGATGAGAGCGGAAATGACGATGAGCGCGCCTTGGAAGATATATTGGTAGGTTTGTGAGAAACCGAGGAATGTCACGGCATTCAGAACTTCTGTTGCCAGCACGGCGCCCAGAACCGTTCCAATAAACGTACCGCGCCCTCCGCTGAGGCTGGTGCCGCCCAGAACCACTGCTGTGATGCTTGCCAGAGTGTAGTTGACGCCCTGCCGTGGATCGCCAACGCCAATTTGCGTCATGAGCATGACAGCGCCAATCGCTGTCAACAGCGAAGACGCAATATAGCCCTGCACGAATGTGCGATCAATCCGAATACCAATTCGCCGTGCCGACTCCTCATCTGAACCAATGGCCCGCAGCCGCCACCCTGCCCTCGACCTGCGCAGTGCATATTCGCACGCAATGGCGATTGCGACCAGGACAATGAACGCGGCGGGAATGGGCCCAAACTGCCACGTGATTTTTTCCACGACGTTAAAATTGATGTAGCCGTCTGGAACATCGCGCAGCAGGAAACTCATGCCCTGCAGGCCGATATACATGGCCAGCGTTGCGGCAATGGGCGTGAAATTTGCGAACCTGATCAAAAGCCCATTGATGGCCCCCACGACGAGGGCGCCGGCAAACATCAACACAAAACCTGCCATGATCATCGCCGATGATTTGTCGTCGTTCACGAAAAACGAGGCAACGACAACCAGAAATCCGGCGAGCGGTCCCACCGACAAATCAATGCCGCCCATCAAAAGGGCGATTGTTTGCCCGAGTGCAATGAATCCCAATGCAGTTGCCAGCATAAGGATGTTGTAGACATTGAAGAACGACAAGAAATTTGCGTTTTGGCTGAAGACATAAAGTCCCAGCAGAATGGTGACGAGTGCCAAGGGAACGGCAGGCGCATTGTCCGATTGGAGAAAGTGCCGCCAGCCACCCTTGGCCGAGCTGTTGCCCTGCAAGCCACTGTCGCCGACATGGTGGCTGCTGGCATTCACGGCAGCAGCGACAATCCGTTCCTCGGAAACATCAGAGCCGACGAGTGTTTCAACGACCCGCCCGCGCGACATGACAATCACCTTGTCGCACAGGCCTTCGAGCTCGGCGGCATCCGAAGAGTTCACTATCACCGGAGTTCCGGAGCTCGAAACATCGCGCAAGATGCGATAAATTTCAGCGCGCGCGCCAACGTCCACGCCTTGCGTTGGTTCGTCAGCAACGATGAGGCCCGGCTCAGAAAGCAGCGCCCGCGACATCACGACCTTCTGCTGGTTGCCGCCTGAGAGAGACAGGATTGGAGCCTCGATGCTGGGCGTCTTGACGTCCAATGAGCTGAAAGTTGATGAGACCTGTTTCAGTTCTTTTTTTCGGCGCACAATCCCGTTTGTGGAAAATTTATTGAGCGCGGCGAATGCTGCGTTTTCACGCACAGTCAACCCGCCAGCCAGACCTTCCACATGCCTATCTGAAGGCATGAATGCGACTTTGCGCAAAAGTTCATTGTGGTTCAGTGAACGTCCATGAAGATTGATCGCACCTTCAGATAGTTGAAGGCCCGCAAGTGCGCGCATCAACTCAGGCTGGCCATTGCCAGCCACTCCGGCGACACCGATGATCTGCCCTTTCGACACATCGAAGGACACATCTCTGAATCTTTTGCCGCTCAGCGACTTAACAGAAAAATTGACATCTTTCGCCACGCCTTGTGACTTCTGCGGAAATGCCGATCCAAGCGTGCGGCCAACGATCATGGCCAGAAGGGCGGCATCGGTGATTTCATTGACCATGCCAGCGCCAGCAAGCTTTCCGTCGCGCAGCACGGTGACACGGTGGGCAATCTGGCGCAGCTCTGCCAGACGATGGGTGATATAGATGACTGATGTGCCAGTCTTCACGACGTCACGAATGCGGCCGAACAGCATATCCGTCGCATCTTGATCGAGCGAAGCTGTTGGTTCGTCGAGGATCAGAACCTTCGGCTTGATCGCCAAGGCCTTGGCAATTTCAAGCAGGTGCTTCTGTGCCACTGTCAGTGCGTCAGCGCGGGTGCGCAGTGGCACGTTAAGGCCTACAGCGTCTAACATTCCTTGAGCGACGGCTTGCGCGGACTTACCTTCAAACAAAGACGCTGGCAGAGCCACTTGAAGATTTTCAAGCACCGAGAGATCTTCAAGAATAGCCGGATGTTGGAATGAAATCGCGATACCGAGAGATGCGGCCAACTCTGGCGCCATGTGCGAAATGCGGCGGTCTTCAAAGGTGATCTCGCCAAGCAGCGGCTGAAGTGCTCCTGATATGATGTTCATCAAGGTCGATTTGCCAGCGCCATTCTCACCGAGGATGGCATGAACTTCACCGGCATAGAATTCTACGCTGACGTCTTTCAGCGCCGGGACGCCAGAAAAGTATTTTGAAATGTTTGACAGCCGAAGGGTGACGTCACCTTTTGATGACGCATCCGCTTGTTTCATTTTAGCTTTTTGTGCCGCCACTTCAGGAATTCCGTGTTGGATATAGAAGTGCCCCAGAGAGATTGCTCTCTCCGGGACGTTGTTGGTTATTGACCGACAGCCTTTGCCTGTTCGTCGTCTGGCAATTCAGACGACAGGTAGATGGCGCCAGGAAGATCCTTGCGGCAGGTGACCGGATTTGGCTTGCCCGATACTGAATCTTCAAACACAGGTGCCTTGAAGATTTCTTCTGCTGGAGGTGTGCCACCCGTTGCAGCTGCCACTGCATGCATAACAGCGAGGCGAACGTTGTCGTTGCCTGTAGCTACCGTGAACAGCTTGAAGTCAGGATTGTCTTTTTGGACATCCGTCCAGAAGCAACCCAATGAGTTGCCATCAGACGTGGCCAAAGCTGGGATGGATTTGCCAGACTTGCCGAAGAGCGGAAGCGCGCCCACCAGCGAAGGACCGAAATCTGAAACGATGACGTCGATCTTTGCATTCTTCGCGATTTCAGCAGTGAGAACCTTCTGCGTCAAAGCAGGATCCCAGTTTGTCACAGCAAATGGCTCTGGATTAACGAACACATATTCTGGGCCAAGGACCGACTTCAAGCCTTTGAGTTCATCAAGGCCTTGGCTGTTGCCAGCTGGGCCCGAGAGGAACAGAACGTTGCCGCCCGTAGGCAAGACACTCTTGATCCAAGTGCCCCAGCTCGCGCCATCATCCACGAAGGCTGAGCCGATGAACTTTGTATAGTTCTCGCCGGCCTTGCCGCCAACGTCAACGCGATACGGTACAATGACCTTACCTGCTTTGAACACGCTGGTGATGGCTGGCAACATGGCAGGGCCTGCATCGCCGAAAACCACGAGAGCATCGACACCCTTTGCAGCCATGCCCTTGATATCGGAAATGGATTTCTGCGTGTCACCCTGGCCGTCAGCATATTCATAGCTGGTGATGCTTGGGCAAAGGGCAGCGGTCTGCTTGCCTGATGCCGTTGTCACCTGGCGCCAGCTGTTGCCGCCGTAACCATCGAGCAATGCGATCGTTGCGTTTTTCGGGCCGCACCATGATGGTGTTTCAGCCTGGGCAAGCGACGAGCTGCCGAGGGCCAGAATTGCCGCCGCCGCAGCGAGCGTCAATTTTTTTGTAAGGGACGTGTATTTCATTTTACTTCCTCCGTTTTTGATAGTTTGGTAGTCTGCTTAGTAGAGTTTACTGTCCAGCGGACAGAGTAAACACCGATCCCAAAACCCAAGGCCAAAGCCTGGATAATGGTTTGGGCCGAATACGGCACTCCAACTGCGAGTGCGAATTGGCTCAATTGGTTCAAGAAAAATGCGGCGATGACGGTCGAGATGGGAAAGCCGCGGCCGCCGAGCAGCGATGTCCCACCGAGGACCACCACGGCAACAGATGGCAGCAACAAACTATCGCCCTGAAATGCTGTCGGTTCACGGGTGATGCCGGCAATCAAAACGCCTGCCATGCAATAGAGAAGTTGGGCATAGACATAGGCCATCAGTTGGTGACGCTGCACGCGAAGACCTGAAGCACGCGCGGCCAATGGATTGGCGCCTATCGCCTCAAAGCGCCTTCCGACGACAGTCTTCTTCAGAACAAACGAAACCACCAGCAATGCCGCCAGCGCAAAATAGATAGAGTTTGGCAGGCCGAAAGTCTCTCCACCGGCAATTTCTGCAAGCAGGGATGTGGTGATTGAAGGGACACCACCAGACACGGCAAACACACACCCATAGAGTAAGGCGTTGACGCCGATCGTGGCGATGATGGCATTGAGCTTGAAGAAGCTGACCAGAATTCCATTCACGAGGCCTGCCGCCAAGGCAAAACCCAATGCAATCAGAACAGCTGTTGGCAGCAAGGCGTTGTCCTGTTGCGGATAATGCGTTGAGACAACAACGGCGAGAGATACGGCGCCCGCCAACGAGAGATCAAAGCCCCCTTGTTGGACGACCAACAACTGCCCCAATCCGACGATGGCAATAATTGCCGCGAATGGCAGGCTTCCTGACAGAGCGCCCCACGACAAACTGGATGGCGCAAACAACAGGCATACAATGATCAGCGCGAGGGTGGAGATGATCACCGTCACAAAACTCTTTGCCAGCGGCAAGGAGAACAGGCTCCGCAGCTGTGGCATATCAGGTGTTGCTTGGACGGTTTGGTTCATCTGTTCTGTTTTTCCCCTACGGCAGAACTTTGGCTTTGCGGAGTTTGTCAAAGGCGTCCGTGAAGGAATGTACCGAGTTTTGATAAGCGTTGAAGCCCATGTCGCGGCACTTGGTCATGTCATTGAAGTTCTCAATCACGCGACCCAAGTCGGCGTCGCTGTGCCACCATGAAGCAACTGTGTTCAGCGGGTTCGGCTGCAAGCCATACTTAGCTACGATCTTGTCCCAAACAGGTTCCATGCCGGCCATCTGTTTGTCCAGCGGCTGTGCGTGGCCAGGATATTCAGCAGCAGTCACACCCAGATGAGACGCGAGCTTCGGCCACATCCAGTTCCAGCGGAACACTTCGCCATTGGCGATGTTGAAGGCATTGTTGCGCGCGACAGGCTTGGTTGCGGCCCACAACAATTGCTTGGAAATGATGCGGCCATCGGTGATGTCCACAACGGCTTCATATTGCTGCGGCGAACCGGGGAACACGAATGGGCGCACCGTCTCCTTGCAGATCGCGGCATAGGCGCCAAGTGTTGCCGCCATGTTCATCTGATTGCCGAGCGTATAGCCGATCAGCGTATGCGGGCGGTGAACAGACCAACTGAAGCCTTGCTTCTCGGCAGCGGCAAACAATTCATCTTCCTGATCGTAATAGAAATTCTGATAAGGAAGCCTCGGCATTTCCTCGCGAAAGGGCGTTACCATCTTGGTTTTGGCATAGGCCTCAAAGGGACCCATATAGTGCTTAGCGCCCGTCACCAGTGCCGCGTGCTTGATCTTCTTGCCATCCATCGCCCGAAGCAAGTTGCGCACCATTCCGGCATTAACGCGACAATTCTCCGCCTCCGTTGCTTGGCGCAACCATGTGGTGATAAAAACATCTGTTGGTGTCACCCGCTTCAACGCGGCATTCACGGCTTCATCATCGGTCAAGTCAACGGCGATATGTTTCACGCCCTTGGGCAGATCATGCTTATGGCGGGAAATGCCTGTGACTTTCCATCCTTTGGTCGCCAACAGGTGTTCAGCCAGATGGCGGCCAATAATGCCGGAAACACCTGCGATCAGTGCGTGGCGTTCCATTAGTTCAATCCCTTCGTTGAAAGTGTCACCTTGATGCAAGCCTGTGGATCTTGGCCAAGCTTGAAGGCTTCAACCGCATCGGTCAGGCCAAAGTGATGTGTTTGGATGGGCGAAAGATCAATGCCCGTGCGTTCCAGGAAGCGGATGGCCGCTGGCCAAACGCCAGGCGAGCCGATGCAACCGCGCACGGTCAGGTTCTTAAGCTGCAACAAACCCATTTGCGATGTAATCTGGCGGCCAATATTCAAGCCTACCATGGAAACGCGGCCGTCCTGGGCCGCATATTCAAACACGCTGGCAACCGATGCGTCATGGCCCGAGGCTTCAACCACCAGCTCAGCACCTTTGCCTCCCGTCAATTCCTTGATGCGTTCAACTGGACTGTCGTTGGCATCCACGGCCTCAGCCGCGCCAAGTTTGAGGGCGATTTCGCGGCGGCGTTTGATCGGGTCCACCACAATCACCCGGGCCCCCATGCCGATAGCAGCAGCAGCCGTCACAAGACCAATGGTGCCTCCGCCGGAAACGACGGCTGTTTCTGAGGCATTGGTGCCGCCGGAGCGCAGCACCGCGTAGAAGCCGCACGTAAATGGTTCAATCAAGGCACCACGATTATCATCCACACTGTCCGGCAGCTTGTGCAGCCAATCCGGATTGACGTTGAAATACTCACGGTCGGCACCATTCATGGAAAAGCCAAAATGGTGCAGGCGCTCGGGCGTGCGCACGACGCATTCACCCACCACGCGATCACCACGTTTAAAGTTCTTGACCGATTTGCCCACCTCGACAATTTCACCGCACCATTCATGGCCCGGTGTTACGGGATAGGAAATCGGAATGATGTAGCGGCCTGCCAAGAGTTCATAATCCGAGTGACAAATGCCAATCGTGCGGGTTTTGATCAACACTTCCGTGTCGTTGATCGCAGGCACCGGCATATCGAGAATTTTGGGTTTGTCTGGTGTTTCGAAAACAAGCGCTTTCATGTCTACGCTCCTATAATGTAACCACAGCGCCGTCTTGCGCTGCTGATTTGATGATGGCTTCGAGGATGGAAATATTGTTGACGAGTTGCTCGCCTGTGATCGGGTAAGCGGCCTTGCCCCTGACGGCATGGGCAAAAGCTACGAGATTGTCTTTCACAGGCTCAGCGGCGGCGAGTTCTTTGACGCTGATGGGCGAGCCTGTGGTGGCGGATGTCACCACCCAACCCGCAGGCGATTCAACATGGGCCTTGTCGCGAATATCGATCCAGCCCTTGGTGCCGAACAGCGCGAACCGCGAAATAAACGGCGTTGCGAGCGTTGCAGAAATGTAAGCCGTGCCGCCGGATTTAAATCGGATATGGGCGCTCATTGTGTCACCCTGGGGAATGTTTGATGCCAACTTTTCGCACGACACGCGCACATCGCGGGCTGGTCCGAAGAGCAGCGTTGAAAGGTCGGTGAGGTGAATGCCCGTCGCCGTCATACCGCCCACTGGTGCTTCATCGGGGTTGAGACGCCAATTGCTGGGATCAAGTGTCACGAATTTATCGTGGCTGAAATTTGCTTCCACTTGCAGAAGGCGGCCTAACCTGCCATCGCGCGCCACCGCAATCATATCTGCCACGGGTGGTTCAAAGCGGCGTTCATGGCCCATGCCGAGAACAAGTTTCTTGGCGGCGCAAGCGTTCACAGCCTTTTCAGCGCCCTTGCGTGTCATGGCCAACGGCTTTTCACAGAAGATGTGTTTGCCAGCGGCAACCGAGTCCTCAATTTGCTGAGCATGCAGCGAATGGGGCGTTGCAAGGATCACGGCTTCCACGCCCGGATGAGCGAGCGCGCTCTTATGATCGAGGTAGCATGTGAAGCCATAGTCCTTGGCGAAGTCTGCGCCTGCGGGATTTGGTTCAGCAGCACAAACGATTTCAATATCCTGCTTTGCGCTTTGCAAAACAGCCGTCATCTTCTTGCCCCACCAACCGAGGCCGATCATTGCGACTTTTACTGGGGCCTCTGGCATCATACAGTCACAAGAATTTTCATGTGGTTGACGGATTTGTCGAGCAGTGCATCAAAGCCTTGTTTCACCACATGGTCCGCATTGATGTTGGCCGTGACGATTTTTTCAATTGGAAATATTCCAGCTTCCACCATGCGAATGATGCGCGGCCAGCATTGCACAGGGTAACACCAAGTCGCTTCCAACGTAATGTCTTTCAACGCCCACAACATGGCATCGATGCTGGCGGGCTTCATGTGTAAACCGGTTTGCACAACACGGCCTTGGCGGCGAACCGCGACAACACACGTGTTAAGGCTCGCCTCCAATCCTACGCATTCAATGGCCACATCCACGCCCACGCCTTCTTCGGTCATGTCATGGATTTTCTCAGCCACATTTTCTTTTGTGGGATCGATGACAATGGCTTCAGGCACGAGGTCTTTTGCCATTTTACGACGGAAGGCGTTTGGCTCGGACACAAATATCTGCGCGGCGCCTGCGGCCTTCACAGCCAGCAATGTCAACGCGCCGATAGGCCCGACGCCGGATACTAGAACGGTCGAACCTGATGTCACACCACCGCGATCAGCCGCGTATACGGCAACGGCTGCAGGCTCAATCATCGCACCTTGGATGTCGCTCACGCCCTTGGGCAGAACGGCCACATTGTAATCATTCACAACAGCAAGTTCGCCCATGCCGCCCCAGCCCCAGCTGAGGCCAACACAGCCCATTTTTTCGCTGAGGTGATAAAGACCACGGCGGCCATAGTAATCATCGCGCGGCGAGATCAGGGGTTGGATGGAAACACGGTCGCCCGCCTTCACGTGCGAAACCGCAGAACCGATGTCTGATACGATGGCGCTGAATTCGTGACCCAGAATTTGCGGGTTGGTAACACCTGTATAAACATGTGGCGTTACGGGAGTCACAATCGGTCCGGCAATGTATTCATGCAAATCGGTGCCGCAAATGCCAGTCACCAACGGCTTGATCAGCACATCATTGGCGCCAAGCTTCTTGGAAGGTGCGGGAACATCCTCAACGCGAATGTCTTTCGCCGCGTGAAACCTCACCGCTTTCATAATGCGCTCCCCTGCAATTTCATCATATCAATACCATCCCGCCATCAACCATAAAGGTTTGTCCCGTCACGTAGTCAGAACCCGTTGAAGCCAGGAATGTCGTAACGCCGGTGATGTCTTCTGGCTTTGAATATCGTCCGAGAAGAATAGACTGGCTGAATTCATTGATGGCCTGATCCGGTTTTTGCGTCAGGCCCAGATCCATGAATTCACGGTCAAGCTCTTCCCAGAGCTCAGTGCGCACGACGCCAGGTGCAAAGGCGTTAACCGTGATCTTGTCGGGCGCCAGCGCGCGGGCCGCGGCTTGTGTCAATGCGGCAACGGCGAATTTTGACGCGCAATAATGGGCGAAAAGCGGATAGCCTTGCTTGGCAGCAATCGAAGCCGTGTTGATAATCTTGCCGCCCGTGCCTTGCGCTTTCATCTGGCGCGCGGCTTCCTGCGTGCCGATCAGCACGCCGAGGCCATTCACATCCATGATGCGGTGCCAGTCTTTTTCGGTCACGTCCATGAAATGGCAAGTCTGGCTGATGCCGGCATTGTTGAAGATCACATCGAGCTTGCCAAAGGCTTTGACAGTGGCGGCAATCATCGCCTTGGTGCTTTCGCGGCTCGTAACATCAACCTTGACCGCAATGGCCGAAGCGCCAATGGATTTCGCAACTAACTGGGCCGCATCTTCATTCAGGTCAGCCACGCAAACTTTCGCGCCATTCCGCGCCAGATCGCGCGCGATCTCAGCGCCAATTCCCCGCCCGGCGCCGGTTATGACAATTGATTTACCTTGCACCGTACCTGACACATTTGCCTCCATCACAACGCGAGGCGAACATGGAAGGCGTCGCTGGCGACCAGACCTTTAACGACGATCTGCAAATGCACAAGCAAACCGGGCAGCAGCCCAGCCTTGAACACGGCGACGAGAATGGCGGCACCAAGGAGCATGCCCACATCCTAACAAAACCGGTTCATTTGGAATTACTGAAAATTCTCATTTTGATAATTTTTTGAAATATTCACGGGGATTTTTTTGGCACAGTGCGCCAAAGCTTAATTGAAAACCAAGGGGAGAAGACGGTGCAACTCGCCAACGGAATGGGACACATCACCTATTCGACCCTCGTTCACGCAGGTGATACGTGGGATGACATCTGGGCGAGCCTGCGCAAGTTTGTGCCGCAAGTGAAAAAGAACGTCTGCCCCAATGGCAAGTTCGGCGTGTCACTTCGCATCTCCCATGCCTCGTCGGAAACTTTGATCAATTCTCCCGAGAAGCGCGCGGAATTGCGAAAGTTTCTCGATGACAATGATATGTATCTCTACACGGTGAACGCGTTTCCCTATGGGCCGTTCAAAAACCAGATCGTCAAAGAACAGGTTTATGAGCCCGACTGGAGTTCGGAAGCGCGGCTGAAATACACGATGAACGTGGCCACCATTCTTGCTGAAGTAGCGCCAGATTTTGTCAACCCATCAATCCAAACGCCGCCGCTTGGATTCAAACCGAATGTCACAAGCAAGGCGGTGATTGAGGCCTATGCGGAAAACATCCGCAAGCTGGCAACGCATGTGAACAATATCTTTCGCTACAAAGGCCGGACCGTCACTTTGGCGATTGAGCCGGAACCCGCGTGTTTCCTTGAAACGACCAAGGAAACCATCGATTTCTTCAACAAATACTTGCGCACCGCCAAATCCTATAAAAATCTCGCTGGCAAGACGGGTGCCACGATTGAAGGAGCCAAAGAAATTATGGCCCGCCACGTTGGCATTGTTTACGACATCTGCCATCAGGCGCTTGAATATGAGGATATCACCAAGTCGCTCGCTGCGCTGAAGAAAGAAAAGATTTCTGTGTGGAAGCTGCAAGAAGCTGCAGCAATGATGATCCCCGAAGTGACGAAAGAAAAAGTCGAGGCCGTCAGGAAATACGCCAAGACGATTTATCTCACACAAACACATCAACGCGACAAAAAGGGCAAGATCACGCGTTATCTGAACTTGGAAGATGCCATTGCCGCCTGGGAGAAAAAGCCCGTGGCCTGCGAATGGCGCATCCATTTCCACGTGCCAGTGTTTTTGGAAGACCTGGGCCCTTTCAAATCCACCCGCTTCGCCATTGAAGAAGCCATGGCCTTCCAGAAGAAGCATAAGCTATCGGACCAACTCGAAATCGAAACCTACACATGGGACGTGTTGCCGGACGAATTGAAGACCGGCGATATCGTTGAATATGTGACCAAGGAGATCGAGTGGGTAAAATCCCTGCTCGTCTGATCCGGAAATAAAAGAACCATGGCAAAAGCCGCGACACGCAAGAACGACGACATCGGACCTGAGACGAGGCTTGAGCTTTATCGTCTGCAAGTGGAAATCAGGGATTGCGAAAAGCGTGCTTATGATCTGTTCCTCCAGAACTTGATTAAGGGAACGAGTCATTTATCGCTCGGCCAGGAAGCAATCGCTGCAGGTTTTGGCGTGGCTATGAAGAAGGGCGACAAGTCCTTTTGCACCTATCGTGGTCATGCCCATACACTGGCGCGCGGTGTTCCCATGGAAGGGATGCTCGGCGAGTTGATGCTGCGCGATATTGGACTGATGCGCGGCAAGGGCGGCTCCATGCATCTCACATCGGTTGAGCATGGCGTGATGGGATCTTATGCGATTATTGGTGCGCACTTGCCGATTGCCTGCGGCTCCGCGTGGCGCGCGCAATATTTGGGCGAGAAAGATGTGTCGGTGTGTTTCTTCGGTGATGGCACGACAAACATCGGCGCATTCCATGAAGCTTTGAATTTTGCAGTGATCTGGAAATTGCCCGTGGTGTTTGTCTGCGAGAACAATCTTTATATGGAATACACGCCGATCCATGAAGTGACGGCCGTGCATAATCCTGCAGGCGACCGCGCTTCAGCTTATGGCCTCGAGAAAATCGTGATCGATGGCAATGACGCTGATGTGGTTTATCGAACGGCGCAAACCGCGATTGAAAAAGCCCGCGAAGGTGGCGGACCATCGCTGATTGAATGCCTGACCTATCGCCACTCCGGCCATTCCCGCGCTGACCCCGGAAAATATCGCCCGCCCGGCGAATTGGAAAAATGGATGGAGCGTGATCCGCTTAAAATTTACAAGCAGCGCCTTGCTGAATTTGGCATCTCCGAAAGCGATGCACTGGCGATTGAAACGGAAAGCAAGCGCAAGGTGGAAGTGGCTACCGAGCTTTGCAAAGCCTCGCCGCCTGCGCCGGAAGAATTGCTGACAACCGATGTTTATGCGGATGGAGGCTGGGCATGGCGGAACTAAGCTATCGCGACGCCGTGATCCGCGGCATTGCCCAGGAAATGGAACGCGACAAGAATGTTGTGTTCTTGGGCGAAGATATTGCCAAGGCCGGTGGTGTGTTTAAGGCCACTCTGGGACTCTACGAACAGTTCGGCCCTTTGCGCGTACGCGACACGCCGATTTCAGAGCAGGCGATCCTGGGCGCCGCCATGGGTGCGGCGATGACGGGCCTTCGTCCGATTGCCGAAATCATGTTCTCAGATTTCATTGCCGTGTGTTTTGATTACATCGCCAATGAAATGCCGAAGATTGCCTATATGACCAATGGCCAGATCAAATGCCCGTTGGTCATTCGCACCGGCAATGGCGCTGGTGTGCGCTTTGGCGCTCAGCATTCGCAGTCGGTTGAAAACTGGACGATGATGATACCGGGGTTGAAGGTCGTCGCCCCCTCCTCGCCTGTCGATGTGATCGGCCTCATGGCGGCAGCCGTGCGCGATAATAACCCGGTGATCTTCCACGAACACAAGGCACTCTATGCCACCAAGGGCGAGGTGCCCGGCGGCGAGATCATAGATACGTTGGGAACCGCAAAGATTTTGCGCCCCGGCAAGGATTGCACGATTCTCGCTTTGGCCTTGATGGTGCACCGCGCATTGGAAGCTGCCGAAATTTTGGCACGCGACCACGGCATTGATGCTGAAGTTGTCGATGTGCGCTCACTGGTGCCGCTTGATACGCAAACCATTTTGGGTTCGGTGGCGAAGACTGGCCGCCTGTTCACTGTTGAAGAAAATCCGCGCCTGCTTGGCTGGGGTGCTGAAATAGCTTCGATCGTTGCCGATGAAGGTTTCTGGGATTTGGATGGGCCAATCGTGCGCATTACCACGCCGCATATTCCGCTGCCTGCCGCTGATCATCTTGAAGACCTGGCGCTCCCCAATGCGGCACGCATTGTCGATAAGATCAAGCGCGTAATGAACGGTTAAGCCATGGCCAGCACAATCATCATGCCGCAATTGGGCGAGACCGTTGCTGAGGGCAAAATCCTCACATGGTTCAAAGCCGTTGGCGATGACATCAAGATTGGCGACAAGCTGTTCGAAGTCGAGACCGACAAGGTCACAGTTGAAGTTGAATCTATTGTTGCCGGCAAATTGACAGAAATAAAAACTGGCAATGGCGCTGTTGCCAAAATTGGCGCAACGGTCGCCATTGTGGGTGGCGAAGCAGCGCCTGCTGTGACAGTAACGCCAAAACCCCCAGCCATGGCAGCATTTGAAGAGGTGAAAACACCTCTCGTCAATTACGGCAAAGCCAAGGGGATAGACGGGTTACGCATCACGCCGCTCGCCCGCCGCCTTCTCTCGCAGGGCAACGCGGATATGAATGCGCTGTCGCAATTTGCAGCGTCGAAGAACTTGCAAAAGATTGAAGAGAAAGATGTGAAAGCTTTCTTGACTGCTGCTCCGGCAGCAAAGGCATTTACCCCACCACCAAGCTTCAGCGCGGGCGATGTGATTACGCTCAACACCATTCGGGCGAAGACCGCTGAGCGCCTCACTGAAAATTGGCGCAGCATCCCACATGTGTTCCAAGCCATTGATGTGGACTTCACTGAAATTGAGCTTGTCCGCGGTCGCCATAAAGAGCGCTTCAAGGCCGAAACAGGAAATTCTCTGACCTATCTGCCCTTCATCGCAAGAGCCTGCTGTATTGCGTTGCAAGCCTTCCCATACATCAATGCCCGCTTTGATGGCAAAGCCTTGACGCTCTCGAAAGGCATCAACCTCGGCATCGCTGTTGATCTCAATCATAACGGCCTTGTGGTCCCGGTTGTCCATGCCGTTGAAGATTTTACTTTGCAAGGTCTGGCCAAGGCTATCGGCCATCAAATTGATAAAGCGCGCGCTGGCAAACTGACAGCAGCTGATCTGGGCGGAGGCACTTACTCCATCACCAACAACGGCGCTTTCGGCACAAGTTTTACAACGCCCATCATCAATGCCCCGCAAGTGGCCATTCTCTCGACCGACGCCATTTGCAAGAGGCCAGCCGTGATCACAACAGACATGGGTGATGCCATTGTGCCGCGCCTGATCGGAACCGTCGGGCAAAGCTTCGATCATCGCGCATTTGATGGGGCCTATGCGGCGGCGTTCCTATCGAAACTCAAAGATACACTCGAAAACAAAAAATGGGCCGGAGAGCTGGGAGAAACATCATGAAATATAACAGTCCACATTCGACCGCGTCTTTTGGCGCCCAAGCCAAGGATTGGGAGCAAGGCATTGATTATCACAGGCTCTCAACCGAGCGCCTTAAGCGCGCGCAAGAGGCCATTCGTTTTGCCGGGCTGGGGGCTGTTCTCTGCTTTAACTTTGATAACATTCGCTATGTCACATCAACCCATATCGGCGAATGGGCGCGGGATAAATTCTTCCGCTATGCATTGTGCCCTGCTGAAGGCAAGCCCTTCCTGTGGGACCCTGCCCCTCCGGCCAAACGCATTTCATCGCCGTGGATTAAGGACAATGTGGCTGCCCCCATAACCACCATGCAGGGCGCAATTCCGCCCAGCCTCAATGTGCAGCATGATTTTGCCAAGCAAATTAAGAAAGCATTGGTACATTACGGCATAGCCAACGAACCGCTCGGCGTGGACCTGATGGAACTCAGCATGCTGCGAGCTCTAGAGGCCGAAGGCATTATGGTGGTTGACGGTCAGCAGGCCCTGCTTGATGCCCGCGAAATTAAAACCGGCGATGAAATTGAATTGCTGAAAATGGCTGCCGCCATGGTCGATGCCACCTATGTGGATATTGCGAAGGCCATTCGCCCGGGCACAAAGGAAAATGAATTGGTCGCCATTGCCAATGACCGCCTGTTCCGCATGGGTTCTGAGCGTGTGGAATGCGTGAACTCGGTGTCGGGCCGCCGTGGCCGCCCGCATTCGCATACGTTTTCTGACCGGATGATCCAACCCGGCGACATGATCTTCCTCGACATCATGCACAGCTTCAATGGCTATCGCACCTGCTACTATCGCACCTTCATTTGCGGCGAACCGAACAAGCACCAGGTCGATGCCTATGAAACCGCTTCCAAGTGGATCAGCGCTTCAATCGACATGATCAAGCCTGGTGTAACACCTGACGAAGTTGCAGCCGTTTGGCCTGATGCACATGAGTTTGGTTATCGCGATGAGGAAGAAGCCTTCCTGCTGCAATATGGCCATGGTGTCGGCCTGTCGCTATGGGAGCGTCCTATTTTCTCCAAACGCTTCCGTGGCCAGAACACGCCCCTGAAAGAGGGCATGGTCTTTGCACTTGAAACATGGAAAGGCGCAGAGGATGGCTCTGGGGCTGCGCGGATTGAAGAAGAAGTTGTGGTCACCAAAGATGGCTGCGAAATCATCACCAACTTCCCTTCCGATCGTCTGATCTCTTGTGGCCTGCCCGGCTGCGAAGTTTTCTGATAAGATGGCGTCATGAACGCTGACCCAAAACTAAAAGGCCGTATCCCAGTGACCTTGGTCACTGGATTTCTCGGCAGTGGCAAAACCACCTTGATCAACAAGGCCTTGCGCGCGCCCGAATTGCAAAAGACGGTGGTGATCGTCAATGAATTTGGCGAGGTGGGGCTTGATCATCAGCTTTATGCCAATAGCAATGATGCGGTGATCGTTCTTGAAAATGGCTGCCTGTGCTGCACGGTGCGCAGTGATCTGGTCGGCACATTGAACAGTCTCTATCATGACAGACAAGCAGGGCGCGTTCCGAAATTTGACAATGTGGTGATCGAAACTTCGGGCCTTGCCGAGCCCGGCCCCGTGCTGCAGGCTTTCTTGTCGGAACCCACTCTCGATGGCTTGTTCCGTGTAGGCCGCGTGCTCACATTGGTGGACGCCGTGAACTGGGAAGGCACCGCCACCCAACATGACGAAGCTGTGCGACAGGTGGCTTTGGCTGATGATATTGTGATTACCAAAACTGATCTTGCTTCCAGTGATGCGCTTTCGCCACGTGAAAGCCTGCGGGCCATTAATCCCACAGCCACAATCAATGATGTTGACTGGTCAACTTCGGCTGTTGCAGCTTTATTGTCATCGCCCGGTTTCGATGCGGCTGACACCGCATCTGATCCCAGCTCATGGTTGAGCATTACCACTTATGAAGCCTATGCCAAAAAGCGGGAAACAGAAGGTGTTGCTGACCAGCCCTTGATTCCGCATCTCGTAAACAAGGGTGTGGAGAGTTTCGTTCTCATGCGCACGGAACCTCTTTTGCGCGATGAATTGCAGTTTCTCCTCGATGGCATCACGCAAAATCTTGGGCCAAGTCTGTTGCGCGTCAAAGGCCTGGTCAATGTGCGCGAAGAGCCGAACAAACCTGCCGTCATCCAAGGTGCACAACATCTTCTGCACACTTTAACTTGGCTTGAAAGATGGCCAGATGCAGACGAGCGAACGCGCATTGTTTTTATAACGCAAGGCATTGTGCGGGATCGGTTGAAAGAAATCATCGAGCTGCTGGACCGCATGAGCAAGCGCACGTTTGAAGCAAGGGAACGCGGTCGCCTGGCGCGCGAAAAGACAGTGGTGTCATGACACAAGACTCAAAACGCATCGGCTGGATTGGGGCTGGCAAAATGGGTTTGCCGATTTGTTTGCGCATGAAAGCGGCTGGCCATGATGTCCATGTATTAGGGCGCAGCGCTGATGCGCGGCAGAAACTTGAACAGCTCGGATTGGCGCCCCGTGCGGACATCGTATCGCTT
>JANNXN010000123.1:0-7301 GCA_031409595.1 Rhodobiaceae bacterium | reverse complement strand
CAGCGAAACAAAATCCCCGTCATTCACCGTCAAATTGATGTTCTGCAGGGCAAACACCGGCCCGTCCGCCGTGGTGAACGTGAGGCTCAAGTCGCTGGCGCTGATCACGGCTTGAGCCGTCATGACCCCTCCCGGGCATTTTTTCATTATCCCTAAACGCTATCCGCTCTTGACCATTTGATCAAGAATTATAAGGTGGCTTCCAATGCCCCAGTTGAAAACCAAAGCGCCGATCAATACCCGCATCCAGGCCCGCAACAAGGAATTGATCCTCGAGGCGGCGCTGGAGGTCTTCTCCGTTTCCGGTTTTCGTGGCGCCACCGTCGACCAGATTGCAGCCAAAGCGGACATGTCCAAGCCCAACCTGCTGTATTATTTCCGCCGCAAGGAGGACATCTATGTGGCCCTCCTTGAGCACACCTTGAGCGGCTGGCTGGAGCCCTTGCGCGCTCTCGATCCCGCGGGCGACCCGCTGGCCGAGCTCTCCCGCTACATCACCGCCAAGCTGCAGATGTCGGAGGCCAATCCCATGGCCTCCAGATTGTTCGCCAATGAAATTCTCCACGGCGCTCCGATGATCGAGAAATTTCTCAAAGGTCCTCTGAAGCAGTTGGTGGCCGAGAAGGCCGAGGTCATCAGGTTCTGGATGACAACCGGCAAGCTCGCCCCCGTTGACCCCTATCACCTGATCTTTGCGATCTGGGCCGTAACCCAGCACTATGCCGATTTCTCCGTGCAGGTCGAAGCCGTGCTGGGCCGCAAGGAAAATGCCAAAGCAGCCCACAAGGCCGTGCTGGATATTCTGCTCCGCGGTCTTCGCCCTAAATAACCTCGATCGTCTTGGGGTCCCACCCGTCGGGTGCCGGATACTGCGGATTCATCTCTTCCAGTGTCTCGCGCACAATCCGCGCAATTGCCGCATTGCGCGCCCAGTTGCGGTCCGCCGGGATGATATGCCAGGGCGCCACATCGGTTGAACACCGCGTCACTGCGATCTCATAGGCCGCCATATACTCATCCCACTTGGCGCGCGTATCCAGATCACCGGGTTTGAATTTCCACTGTTTCGATGCATCATCAACACGCTCCTGCAGCCGCGCCGCCTGTTCCTCTTTCGAAACATGCAGCATGAACTTCAAAATCTTCGTGCCGGAATTTGAAACCAGTTTTTCAAACTGGTTGATCTCCTCATAGCGCCGCTCGATCGCTTCAGGACTGGCAAATTTTTCCACCTTCACCACCAGCACATCCTCATAATGCGAGCGGTTGAAAATGCCGATGATGCCCCGTGGCGGGCAGGCCTGATGCACCCGCCAAAGGTAGTCATGATCGCGCTCTTCCTCCGAAGGCGCCTTGAAAGACTTGACGGTGACACCCAATGGCCCGCAGGTATTGAACACGGCGCGCACCGTGCCATCCTTGCCGGAGCAATCAATCCCCTGCAAAACCACCAGAAGTGCGCGTTTTCCCTCCGCAAACAACCTGTCCTGCAGCTTGTCGATGGCCTCCGCATCGGCCAGCAGCTGTTCTTTGGCTTTGTCCTTGTCGGAAAAAGCACTATCATCGCGGGGATCAAACTTGGCCAAATCAAAAGCCTTGCCCGGTTGGGCCACAAATTTCGCTGCGAACACTTTTTTAACGCCCATGGATCAACGTCCTCTTTTGAACATAGTTTAACAAACTTGCACGCTTACCCAAGCTCCGTCCATATGAAACCGAGTTGAAAATTTGACCAGCCACCCCTCCAATAAGCCGCAAATGGCAGCCCCTGCCTACCGGCTGCCAGCCCTCGACCAGGAATTTCTGCTGGGCGATTCAACGAGGGGTTTGCGCTTCCAGCTCGAATACCAGAAAGCTGAAGAACACCTGCGCAATTGGGGCGTAGAGTCAACTATCGTGGTGTTTGGTTCCGCCCGGGTGAGCGAAAGTGATGGCTCCGGCTGGTATGAGGCGGCGCGAAAATTTGCCCAGATCTGCTCCAACAAGGGCGGCGCCAAACTCAATCACAAGGCGCCCCGCCAGAATGTCATCGCAACGGGCGGCGGCCCCGGCATCATGGAAGCAGCCAATCGCGGCGCCTATGATGCAGACGCCCCCTCCATTGGCTATAACATCACGCTTCCCCTGGAGCAGGAGCCCAACCCCTATTCCACCCCAGACCTCACATTTCGCTTTCACTATTTCGCCATGCGCAAGATGCACTTTGCCATGCGCGCTGCCGCTCTGGTGGTTTTCCCCGGCGGCTTCGGCACGCTCGATGAGCTGTTCGAAATTTTAACCCTTCGGCAAACCGGAAAAATGACCAAGCCGTTGCCCGTCCTTCTCTATGATTCAAAATTCTGGCACAGCGCCATCAATTTTGAAACCTTCGCCGCAGCCAAGCTCATTCATAAAAATGACCTGAATCTTTTTGATTTTGCTGGTACACCTGAGGAAGCGTGGGACAAGCTTGTAGCCCGCGGACTAGATATTCCCAAGGAGTAGCAATGCCAGTTCGCTTGAAGTTTCACGGTGCCGCGCAAACCGTCACCGGCTCCTGCTATCTTTTGGAAACCGACGATGCCCGCGTCCTCATTGATTGCGGCATGTTCCAGGGCTCCCGCACCGAACGCGAACTCAACAGCCGGAAATTCCCGTTTGATCCCGCCAGCCTCGACGCCATGCTCCTCACCCATGGCCACATTGATCACACCGGCCTCATTCCCAAGCTGGTCAAATACGGCTTCACCAAAAAAATCCATTGCACCAGGGCAACCGTTGATCTCTGCGCCGTCATGCTGCCCGACTCAGGCTTCATTCAGGAGTCGGATGCAAAATTCCAGAACCAGCGCAATCTGAAGCGGGGGCTGCCGGAGGTTGAACCCATCTACACTCTCGAAGACGCCCATAAGGCCCTCGACTATTTCTCAGGCCTCGAATACGAAACCTGGATTGAACCTGCCAAAGGCATCCGCGCCCGCTGGTGGAATGCCGGCCACCTCTTGGGGAGCGCCTCCATCGAAGTTGAAGTGGCCCAAAAGGACAAGCCGCCGGTAAAAGTCCTGTTCTCCGGCGACATCGGCCCCGATCACAAAATGCTGGAGCCCGATCCGCGAGCGCCAACCGGTTATGATTATGTCATCTGCGAATCAACCTATGGCGGCAAGGATCGCTTCGAACGCTCGGAAGAAAAACGCCGTGAATTGATGGCGGCCGAGGTTAACGCCGCCGCCGCAAGAAAAGGCGCATTGCTCATCCCGTCATTCGCCGTCGAGCGCACCCAGGAAGTGGTGACCGATCTGATTTACCTGATGGAGCAAGGCAAGGTTCCGACCGCCACCATCTTCATCGACAGCCCGCTCGCCAACAAGGCCTCGCAGATTTTCAAGAAATATTCCAAGGACCTTCAGAATGGCGACGCGCTGTTCAAGGCCTTCAGCTCGCCCCTTCTCAAGGCCACGGAAACTGTTGAAGACAGCAAGGCGATCAACCGCTTCTCCGGCTTTCACATTGTGGTAGCCGCCAGCGGCATGTGCGATGCAGGCCGCATCCGCCATCACTTGAAGAACAATCTCTGGAAAGCCAGCACCACAGTTCTGCTCGTTGGATTTCAGGCCACCGGCTCCCTCGGCCAGGTGCTCGAAAGCGGCGCCGAAATAGTCAAGATCCAGGGCGAAGACATCACCGTCCGCGCCACCATCCGGCGGTTTGAGGATTACTCCGGCCACGCCGATGGCCCCGAGCTGGTGCAATGGCTCAAAGAGCGCATGCCCATCGCCAAAACCGTTTTCCTGACGCACGGTGAAGAAGGCCCGCAAATAGCGCTCCAGGAAGCCATCACCGGAGTGGTTGTCAAAGGTGATTGCATCTTGCGGCCCCAGCTCGACGATGTCTATGAATTGAGCGGCGAAACCTGCGCCTTCCTCGAGCGCGAAAGCCATCCCCGCATCGACCCCGCCAGCATCGCCAAACTGGATTGGAACAATGATCTGACGTCACTGCTCCTCGACATCGATCAGGAAGTGGCCAAAGCCGCCGACGCCAAATCCAAGGCCGTCATCATCCGCCGCCTCAAACGCGCCCTCACCGGCGACACCCCCGACAACAACCGCCGACGCCCACCCCTCTCCGGCGCCACCAGAAGGTCACGGGGGTTTGAGGATAACTGAACATATTGTCTTCTCCCGCCCAGCGGGAGAAGAAAGGGGCCCATGTCACACAGTGGCATGGGATAGATGAGGGCACTTCCGTCATCAATCAACTGTCAATCCGTGCCTCAAGCACAAACCCCTACCCCGTCATTCCGGCGAAAGCCGGAATCTACTCAATCATTATCCTCCGTACAAAGAACAACCGGACTTGGCTTTTAGCTGGATTGATTTACGGGCGCCGATTGAGCGAGCAAAATGTCCTCTGCAAGACATCGCACATTTTCTAGTCTTAGTACACGCAATGTCACCGCAATTTCTCAGCGAATGGCGACTATGTCTGCGACAACTGACGAAAGGGCGCGACTAATCAGTATCCAGATTACAAACGAAAAGAGGGGTTGGATGATTGAGTTCAAGACTTTTTGCCAGGTTTTGGGCCTCCGAGAATATCGAGATTGATCGACATGGCCGCGAAAGATGGAACGCAGAACAAAATTGTGTTGAGCCCCCAATAGATCAATTCAGCAGCAGGAGATTCTGTATGCTCTGTGACATACTTGAACAACCCACTAACGTCATCCAACTCGCCAATTTGAACAGCACATCGCTAATTTTGAATGCCGCTTTGGCGGCACCCCACTCCGGCGCCACCCGAAGATCACGGGGCTTCGAGGATAATTGATCTTCGCATCATCAGGGCGCCCATGAACGCAATCGCCGAAAGCGCTGCAGAACCAAACAGCAGCAGCAACACCTGATCATATCCACCCATGAAAACCCACAGCACCGCCAGCGCCAAGGGGGTCACCGCCTGCACCGCATAAGTGATGCCGGCAAAGGTTCCCTGCAATGCGCCATAGCCCTCGCGGCCCAAAAATTCCGGTCCGGCAGTTGCCTGCACAATCGTTTTGATCCCCATGCCCGATCCATAAAGGGCGGCAAAGAAATACAACAGGATTGAATCTGGTTTGGCCACCAGCAAAAGCGCCATGCCGACAACCGGCAAGGCTGTAGCCACCAGCCCCGCAAGCTTCATATTGATGCGGGTCTCCAGGGCAAACACAAAAATCCGCCCGATGACCTGAAACGGCCCCACCAGCGCATAGGCTGCAATGATCATCGGCACCGCAAAGCCCCGTTCAGTCAACAGCGGAATGATATGAAATGTGAGCCCCGTGAACATGAACGAGTGCGCCGCATAGCTCACCGCCAGCAACCAGAATACCGGCGTGGCAAGGGCGCGTCGCACCCGCCCCGGCAGCGGGCGAACTCTCGCAGCGCCATCGCCTGTTCCAGTGCCGCGCAGCACCAGAAAAGGCACCAGCACCCCGAATGGAATTTGAAGCACAGCCAGAACTTGCAAAGCGCTCCGCCAGCCGCCAGCCTCAACCAGATAATGCGTCAGCGGAATAAACACCGTGCTGGCCAATCCGCCAAGCAAGGTGATGGTGATGATGCCGCGCCGGTAATTCTCCTTGAGCTCGCGCGCCATCACCGCAAAGACTGGTTCGTACAGCACGCAGGAAAACGCGGCGCCCAATAAAATCCAAACCACATAAAGCTGCCACAACGCATCAATGAATGACCATAAAAACAACAGCGCAGCCGCAGCAATCGATCCCACGGTCATCAGGATGCGCCCGCCATAGTGATCGATGAAGCGTCCGGCAAAAAACGACGCAATCCCCGTTGCCCCCAGCCCCGCAGAAAGCGCCCCATTCACCGCCGGGCTGGACCACCCCATCTCAGCGGCCATCGGCCCCGCCAGAACCGCAAAGGAATAATAAAGCGATCCCCAGGAAACCAATTGCACCACGGCGAGCGGCAGCACAAAACCATAGCGAAATGTCATCCGCAGCGGCCCGCCGCCGCACAGCCGCAACCTGCTTCGCCTGCATCCTTGGCAACCGCATCGGCCACACAACAGGCATCAGCGCGCGTGAGGGATGCCCCGCCACAGCAACTACTGGCAAGGGGAGCCACTCCCGGTCCATCACAAACGCCGGTCTGCGGCAAGACCAATTGCGTATCGAGCGCTGCCGCCATGTCGCCGGCAAGGGCCGCCACAATGGAACGCACTTGCTCATAGCCCGTCGCCATCAAAAATGTCGGCGCCCGGCCATAACTCTTCATGCCAACGATAAAGAAATTTCCCTCCGGTTGCTGCAACTCTTTGAAGCCATGGGGCGGCACGTCGCCACAACTGTGTTCATTGGGGTCGATCAGCGGCCCAAGCTCGCGTGCGCATTCCAGCCACGGATGCAGGTCAAGCCGGATTTCGCTCAACATGGAAAAGTCCGGTCGAAAGCCCGTCGCCACGATCACTTCGTCGGCAATAATTTTGCCGCCAGCCTCATCGGCAATTTCAATGGCCTGATCCTGCAACGCAAAACCTTTGACGCGGAACGGCGCTTTGAGGTCTATGCCCGCATCAATGATTGCAAGCATCGCCCGCTCCCCCAATGCGCCCCGGCTGGAAAGCTGGTCCTCAGCCCCGCCGCCAAATGTTTTCTCCGTGGGCTTTGAACGCATGGCCCAGATGATGTCCGTCGCAGGTTCATGGGCCTTGAGCTTCGCCAGATTCAAAATCGAATCCATCGCCGAATGTCCCGAACCCACCACCACCACGCGGCCCCCCGCATAGCGCTGGCGCATCTTGCCAAACAAATCGGGAATGCCATAGGAAATGCGCGCCGCACTTTCTCTTTCACCGAATGCCGCAATGCCGTTGGAACCGGCCGGATTGGGTGTGGTCCAGGTGCCCGACGCATCGATGACGGCCCGCGCCAGATGTTTCTCGGTTGCGCCCGAAGCCCTCACAAGTGAAATTTCAAACGGCTGGTCATCGCGGCCCTTGGAAGGAACCCGGTCCATGCCAAGGCGCGTCACCGCCACAACCCGCGCGCCATAGTGAAGATGCCTTGCAAGCAGCGGCAGCTCCGCCAAAGGCCGCAAATATAAGTCAATCAGTTCCGCAGCCGTGGGGTCCAGGTCCGCATCGGGCCGTTTCCAGCCCCCGCGCTCCAGCAAGCGCTCGGCAGCGCAGTCCACATTAAAGCGCCACGGCGAAAAGAAGGTCACATGCCCCCACTGTCCCATGGCGGCAGCAGGCCCGGAGCCCGCCTCAAAAATTTCAAATGAAAGCCCGCGCTCAGCCAGATGCGCCGCCGC
>JANNXN010000122.1:0-23149 GCA_031409595.1 Rhodobiaceae bacterium | reverse complement strand
TGCCGAGTACGTAGAGGCCTAGCCGAAAAAATTATCTGAAATTCAATTCTGTCAACTATTTTGGAATTGCGTCATCAATAAAAGACTGAAAATCGGCACCATATTCAGTGTTTGTCGCAATAACTATTTTCCAAGCTTGTTGAAATGCAGTCTTTGACATTGCAGTCCTGATTCCGTCCTTCCAAACTTTCCAAGACTCATCATCAATCAGTTCGCGCCTATTGAGATCCCATTCCTCAAAACATAAGTCAAAATACACCCGCATATGTCGCATTGTAGGAACATAGTCTTTGCGCCTTTGATTTAGCTTGAAGTTTAGATCATTGATATCTTCAGGAAGATTCAAGACAATTGATTGGTAACGTTTTGTATATTCAGAATAGTGTTGGAGTTTGAGTTGATTGTTGAGCGTGCCGAGTTGCTTCCAAACTATCCAAGCCGCCGCAACGGTGGCAAATGCGGACAAGGCTTCCCATCTCAAGACGCCCTCCCCAATCCAGCAAACCAAATTCAATATGATCTTCCTTAATTATCCAAGAAACTCCGCCGCTTCCTTGACCTGCTCGGATGCTTCAGCTTCCGCAGCGCTTTCGCCTCAATCTGCCGAATATGCCCGTCCATTACTCCGCCGCTGCCGTGTCCTTCACTGCCCCGTCTCGGTTCATTTCCATGCGCAGCCAATCTGGGCACATGTCGTAACCGTTAGGCCAGGTCAGCGCGCCGTGCTCGAGAAAAACACGGGCGAAATAGTTTGGGTCGCGCAACGGTTCGGCCATCTTGCCGCGCTCGTTCGCAAGGGCCGCAAAATCATGAACGCCAGAATAGCCGTCAGTATAAGTCACGCGCAACACATGGGGTGCCACAACCTTGACTTCAGCGATCTTGCTCAACATCAAGTCCTCCAATCGGCTTTGGCGGCAGGCCTTGCCGCGCCAAATTCCAATCCTCTAAAAGCGCGTTACGATTGATTGTCGCCCATTCGCGCACCAGCCGCTCAGCGACCTTGGGCAACCGCCCATCCAATACGCTGCCCGTCTCAATCGAAACACTCGCCTCATACTCCCCATATATAGCATGAAAATGCGCCGGGGAATGGTCATTCAAATACATCCTGATCGCAATGCCGTAAAAGAATGAAATCGTCGGCATTCCGGCTTGTCCCTAATTATCCAGGAAACTCCGCAACTTCCTTGACCTGCTCGGATGCTTAAGCTTCCGCAGCGCCTTCGCTTCAATCTGCCGGATGCGTTCGCGCGTCACGCTGAACTGCTGGCCAACTTCCTCCAGCGTGTGGTCGGTGTTCATGCCGATGCCAAAGCGCATGCGGAGGACCCGTTCTTCGCGGGGCGTCAGGCTCGCCAGAACCCGCGTTGTGGTTTCGCGCAAGTTCGCCTGGATGGCCGCATCGATAGGCAAAATAGCGCCCTTGTCTTCGATGAAGTCTCCGAGATGTGAATCTTCCTCATCGCCCACCGGCGTTTCCAAAGAAATCGGTTCCTTGGCGATTTTCATCACCTTGCGGACCTTTTCCAATGGCATCGAAAGCTTTTCGGAAAGTTCTTCCGGCGTTGGCTCGCGGCCAATCTCGTGCATCATCTGCCGCGACGTGCGCACGATCTTGTTGATCGTTTCAATCATGTGCACGGGAATGCGGATGGTGCGCGCCTGATCGGCGATTGAGCGGGTGATCGCCTGCCGGATCCACCACGTCGCATAGGTCGAGAATTTGTAGCCGCGGCGGTATTCAAATTTGTCGACAGCCTTCATCAACCCGATGTTGCCTTCCTGGATGAGATCAAGAAACTGCAGGCCACGGTTGGTATATTTCTTGGCGATGGAAATAACGAGGCGAAGATTGGCTTCCACCATTTCCTTCTTGGCAATGCGCGCCTCGCGCTCGCCCTTTTGCACCATGGCAACGATCTTGCGATATTCCGGAATTTGCAAACCCGTGGCGGTGGCCAATTCATAAATCTCGTCGCGGATGACGCGGATCGATTCCTTCTCATCATTGGCGAATTTTTTCCAGCCGAATTTGGTGAGCCTGGCAACGCGCTTCAGCCAATCCACATCAAGCTCGTCGCCCTGGTATTCCTTCAGGAACTCCGTGCGCGGAACTTTATAAGTCTCAGCCAGGCGCATGAGCCTGCCTTCAAGCGAATTCAAGCGCTTGTTGATGTCATAAAGCTGCTCAACCAGCGCCTCGATGCGCGCGTTGTTGAGCGAAAGCGATTTGACCTCGGCAATGATGTCATCGCGCAGCTTCCGGTAGCGCCGCTCCTGGCTGGGCGAAAGCTCGGTGGACTCCGCCACCTCCTGATCCTGCAACTTGCGAAGCGACTTGTATTGCTTGGCAATCGAGTCAAAAATTTCCAGAACCTTGGGCTTCAGCTCCAGTTCCATCGCGGAAAGCGATACGCCGAGGTCATCGCCCTCATCGTCATCATCATCTTCGATAACCGGCTTGTCGAAATCTTCAGGGCTCAGCACATCGCCATATTCATCGTCGGCTTTGCGAACCGCAGGCTGCGGTTTCGGCGGCCGCTTGAGCTCGGCTTGCTTGCGCACTTCTTCTTTTGGTGGAACATAGGGTTGTGGTGCTGCCACCGGCTGATTGTTCTTGGCATCAGGGCCTGCATAGGTTGCTTCCAGATCGATGATGTCACGCAGCAGGATTTTGCCTTCGTTCAATTCATCGCGCCAGATGATAATGGCCTGGAAGGTCAGCGGGCTTTCGCAGAGGCCCGCAATCATCGCCTCGCGGCCAGCCTCGATGCGCTTGGCAATGGCAATTTCGCCCTCGCGCGACAGAAGCTCCACCTGCCCCATTTCGCGCAAATACATCCGCACCGGATCATCGGTGCGATCCGTTGGAAGCTTTGCCGCTTCAACCTTTATGACGGCGGTTTCGGAGCTCTCTTCGCCCTCCACCTTGGAAACGACATTCTCTGTTTCCTCTTCGCTCTCCACCACGGTGATGCCCATGTCGGCCAGCATGGAGTAGATGTCTTCGATCTGGTCGGAGGTCACTTCCTCCGAAGGCATCACCGAATTCAGCTCATCAAGCGTCACATAGCCCCTCGCCTTCGCAGTCTTGATCAGACGCTTGACGGCGGCATCGCTTAAATCAAGAACCGGTGAATCAGAACCTTCCGTTGCCGCTTCCGGGGTGTTGTCCTGGTCTTCAGCCGGGGCGGAATTGTCTTGATCTTCCTGCTTGGTTTCGCGGGGTTGGGCAGCACGGGCCATGAATACGATCCTTACGTCGAACAGGCTGCGGATGATTCGCAACCAAACTGGGTGATTCGGGTGAAAACTAGGCCAATCGGTATTAAGTCCCGATTAACCATGCTTATCCCCAGCTCTTTAGGAAATTGCGTCGGTCGCCCGGCCAGATGCGGCGCCAAAGCCCGCTATCAGGGCTTCAGAACCGATGACCGAAAGAAATTGTTCGCGCAACCCCGAAAGGGCGTTAAAATTTTCCTCCGTCGGATCGGCAGTAAAAGCAGCTTCCGCCGCCTTAAGCTCCCGATCGAGCGTTACGGTTTTCCGGTGTAAAGCGAACATCTGACGCAGGCCAGTCCGGGCATCATCTTGTGCAGCCGCAGGACCCAGGAACCATTCGTTCAAACGCATCGCCTGATTTTCAAGGCCGTCCAAAACCGGACCGAAACCTTTAGCTAACAGGTGGCTCCTGAGCACAGGGCTTTCAAGGCCCTGTTCAGTTGCGGCGCTATTTATGATTTGTGTACGGAGGGAGTCAAGCTCGGAGGACGAGAATTCGACTGCGGCAAACACGTCCAAAAACTCATGCAGCAGGTCCGGATGGTTGATAAAGGCCAGAACAATGAGCTTTTCCCGCCGTTCCAGCGCCTTGGAAACCCCGCCAACGGCTGCCATGGCCTTGAGTTTGGCCGAGGCCGGTTGCGGTGTTTCCCATTGTTTTTGCCCCTTTTTCCAGGGTTTTTGAGAAAACCCAGCAGCCCGCGGACGGAAATTCCCGCTCCCCCGGGCGCGCTGAAACAGCTGGTCAAAACGCGCTGCCAGATCGGCCAGATAGTGTTTCCGCACCGATTCATCGCCAATCTGGCTGACCAGCACGCGCAAATCTTTTTCAAATTGGGCTTTGCGCTCAGGCGTTGCCCGGTCGTTTTCCTCCAAAGCCCGCCGCCAGATCACGTCCGACAGGGGTTCCGCCGCCCCGATCACGGCTTTCACGGCCTCCGGCCCATCGGATTTCAGCAGGTCATCCGGGTCCTGCCCCTCCGGCAACAGCGCAAACCGCAGGGAGTGACCGGGCTTCAGCAGCGGCAACGCCATATCCAGCGCCCGGTAGGCAGCCCTGATCCCCGCCCCATCGCCGTCAAAACACAGGGTTGGTTCCGCCGCTGCTTTCCACAACAGGGCGAGCTGATCTTCAGTCAGCGCCGTTCCAAGCGGCGCCACCGCATTGGGAAATCCGGCGCGGTGCATGGCGATCACGTCGATATAGCCCTCAACCGCAATAATTTCGCCCCGCTCATGGGCGGGCCCCCGCGCCTTGTCATGATTGTAAAGCACAGCCCCTTTGTGAAACAGCGGCGTCTCCGGCGAATTCAAATATTTGGCAGGCACATCGGCCTTCAGCGCCCGCCCCCCAAAGGCAATCACCTTGCCGCGCGGATCGCGAATGGGAAACATCAGCCGGTCACGAAACCGGTCATAGGCCACAGGCACATCATCGCCCGAAATCACCAGGCCGGCCTCGATCATTTGTTCCACCGTCACATTCTGGCTCGCCAAATGGGTGCGGAGCGCCGAACGGTCATCGGGTGAATAGCCAATCCGGAATTCTTTCTGAATGGCGGGCGTCAATTGCCGGTCAGTCAGATAGCCCCGGGCTTTGGCGCCCCGCGCTGTTTGCAGCTCAGTCTCAAAAAACTTCGCCGCAATTTCCATCACGTCATAAAGACTTGCGCGAACCTGCTCGCGCTCCACCTCAGCTTCGGAAACCAAAGGCATGGCAAGCCCCGCCTCGCCCGCCAGCCGCTCCACGGCTTCCGGAAATGACGCACCTTCTTTCTCCACCACGAACCTGAAAATATCACCCGACGCCTTGCAGCCAAAGCAGTAGTAGTGCCCCTTACGGTCGTCCACATGAAACGACGGCGACTTCTCATTGTGAAACGGGCAACACGCCCAATAGTCACCCTTGCCCACATTGGTCTTGCGCCGGTCCCAGGCCACACGCCGCCCCACCACCGACGAGATCGATACACGCCCGCGAATGTCATCCAGAAATGAAGGTGGAAACCGCATGGCGGGAGTTCTAGCGCGAGATCAGGAAAAAGTGAAATCTCTGGGGCTGCAGCGCCGGGGATTGTTGGTAGTGTCTCAGTTTAAAATTTGGCGGACTAGCCATTGTGACGGATGACTCCGGATGTCCGTCCTTGCTTCGCCCAAGGACATCCCCGACAAATACCCCAAAGGTCGAAAATGACCCGGAGCGGAAATAGTCGCCCGGTCCTCAATCTGGGCAAACTCACTTCTCGCACACAGCGACCTTCGGCTGTTGGTCTTATACAATCTCAAAAATCTATAAACGTACTGAAGATGGAAGTGCCCAACCCGAAGTGCGTTCTAAGAAAACCTCGAGTGCTATGATCTAAATTCGCGGTAAGCGAGGGGCGTTACGCCTACTGATCTTTTGAATTGACGGGCGAAAGCAGCTTGGTCGCCATAGCCACACTCAAGCGCGATTGCACTGATTGGATCTTTGCTTGAGCGCAACTTGGCACAGGCATATTCAATCCGGGTTCGCACGACAAACTGACCAGACGATAGCCCGAACAATCCTCTCAGACGATGGTCAAGTTGGAACACCGAAAAACCAGAAACCTTGGCGAGCTCCTTCAGATGCAGCGGGCCACTAATATTGTGTTGTATGTATTCTACCACTTTCGCAAGCGCACTATGTTCGCCAACAGGGCCCGCAAGCTGGGGGATATCGCGCGATATTCCCGCAAGTCCCGCGATTTTGCCATCCTTTTCCTTGATCGCAACTTTCCAAGTGAGGCACCAGCCTTGCGATCCGTTGGAAAACAAATGGAGTTCCAATTGGCCATTTACGGTTGTATTGCCGCGGAGAACGCGCCTGTCCTGATCCGAAAAACTCTGGCCAAAAGGTGATGGAAAAATCTCGGTTGCGGTTTTGCCAAGCAAATCAGTTTTATTTTTGAACCCACAGCGCCGTACCAGCGTATCGTTCACCACGAGATAACGCCCTTCGACATCCTTCAGGAAGAATACCGTATCCAATACATTGTCAAAAAGCTGTTCCCCCGTGAAAATGAAATTGTCGGGAAAGGTCAAGAATGGCGATGCGGTAAGGGCTTTGGACATGGCATTATAATTTGTGCCAATTTCATAGCGATTGCCAGTGTTTTGGCAAATACTGGGACCTGCATTTGTGAGAATCTCCAAGAATAGAGGAGAACCCAATATGACATTGTCCATTTTGAGCGGAAGTATTCCAGCCCTTATGACGCCGTGCACGCCAAGTCGCCAACCAGACTTTGACGCATTGGTCAGGAAAGGCAAACACCTCATCGCAGCAGGGATGTCTGCGGTGGTCTATTGTGGTTCAATGGGCGATTGGCCGCTTCTCACCGACGAACAGCGCATGGAAGGCGTTGACCGATTGGTCAAGGCGGGGCTTCCCGTGATCGCCGGAACCGGAGCGCAGAATTCAGCCAGGGCCGCCGCTCTTGCGGCCCATGCCAAGAAAGTTGGTGCGAAAGGCTTAATGATCATTCCTCGGGTCTTGTCACGGGGCTCCGCAGTGGCAGCGCAACGCTCGCATTTTGCTAGCATTCTTGAAGCTGCGGTAGACCTGCCATCCGTAATCTATAACAGCCCATATTATGGCTATGAAACCAAAGCCGATCTCTTCTTCGACTTGAGAAAGTGCTATCCTCATCTCATCGGTTTCAAGGAGTTTGGCGGAGCTGCTGCCTTGCGTTATGCAGCTGAAAATATCCTTGGCCACGATGCCTCGGTACGCCTAATGGTTGGGGTTGATACCCAAGTATTCAATGGGTTTGTGAATTGCGGCGCCACTGGAGCAATTACCGGCATCGGAAATGTATTGCCAAAGGAAGTCTTGCATCTTGTGGCGCTTTGCAAAGATGCTGCAAAAGGTGATGCAGCGGCAAGGCGCTTGGCCCTCGAACTTGAAGAGGCCTTGGGTGTTCTATCGTCCTTCGACGAAGGCGTAGATCTTGTTCTCTACTACAAATACCTGATGGTCTTGGAAGGCAGCCCAGAATACGAATTGCATTTCTATGAGTCAGACAGGTTGTCTGAAAGCCAGAAAAGTTATGCTTCAAGCCAATTAAAGTCTTTCAAGGCATGGTACGCCAATTGGGATGGACGCCTGAAATGAGAGTTATCGACTCCCATACTGAAGGCGAGCCCACGCGATTGGTGATTGAAGGCGGTCCAGACTTGGGGCACGGTTCCTTGGCTGAGCGCCGTCAAAAATTTGCGGCTTATTTTGACAATTACCGCAAATTTGCGGTGGATGAGCCGCGCGGCTATGATGCCATTGTAGGCGCGCTGCTTTGTGAACCCGTTGACAGGACATGCACTGCAGGCCTGATTTTTTTTAACAACACTGGTTATCTCGGTATGTGCGGGCATGGTGCCATTGGAGCCGCTATAACGCTTGCTCATATGGAAAGAATTAAGCCGGGGCATCATCGTTTTGAAACTCCGGTTGGCGTGGTGGGCGTCGAACTTCTTTCAACTGATCGCGCAACCGTCGAAAACGTCGAAAGCTATCGCTACCTTGATGGGATCACAGTGGAAGTTGATGGCTTTGGCCCCATGACAGGTGAAGTGGCCTGGGGCGGCAACTGGTTTTTTCTCTGTAAGCAATTGCCCTTTGAACTTTCAGTGGGCAATATTTTCAAACTCACTCAATGTGCGGAAGTCATCAAGGCCGCGCTTCGCAAATCTGGCATCACCGGCAAAGATGGAGCAGAAATCGATCACATTGAATTTTTTGGTCCGGCACAGTCTGCTGATGCCAACAGCCGAAATTTTGTTCTCTGTCCTGGAGGAGCCTATGACAGGTCACCCTGCGGAACCGGCACCAGCGCAAAGCTGGCCTGCTTGGCTGCCGCTGGCAAATTGCTTCCAGGGCAGACTTGGATTCAGGAAAGCATCATCAGCAGTCGTTTTGAAGCGCGCTATCGGATGGGTCAGAATGGCGGTGTTGTGCCCAGTATCACAGGACGTGCCTATGTCACTGCAGAAGCAACTTTGTTGCACGATCGCAGGGATTTTTTGGCACCTCCCATTGCGAGCCAGAGCGACTGAATGCTGTCAGAGTATGAAGCGCAACAAGATGTGGTCGTTATCGGTGCAGGGATTATTGGTCTGTCTATTGCACATTATCTTGTCTCTGAAGGTCGCAAAGTTCTGATTGTCGACCGCAAAGGTGTCGCACTGGAGACAAGCCAGCAGAATGCCGGCGCATTGGCCTTCTCGGACATTTTCCCCTTGGCTTCTCCACGTATTATGGCGAATGCCGTGCGCTGGCTGCTTGATCCACTCGGCCCGCTTGCTATCCGCCCTTCCTACGCTCTTCATATTTTGCCTTGGCTTATTCGTTTTGGAAGCGCCAGTAGGTCAAAGACATTTCAGGCCAACACAAAGGTGATAGCCGGTCTGATGACGCTGGCGCGAAGAGAGTTTCATGTCATGATGAGCAAGATCAACGGATCGTCAATGATCCGGCGAGACGGCTCTCTACAGGTCTATGAGGGCGAAACAGAGTTTCAAGATTCATTGCCACAGTGGAACGCGAGATCAGCCCTAGGGATTTCCTATGAACATGTGCATGGTGAACGCTTGCAGGAATTGCAGCCTGGGCTTTCTGGCCGAATTGTCTCAGCGACCTATATTCCGCAGTGGGAAACAGTGAGCGACCCCTATGATGTTGCACGCGCCATCTTTCAACATAACAAAGATGTTGGAGCGGGTTTTCTGGTCGATGAAGTCGCTTCGATTGTGCCGTTGCAAGAAGGTGTTCTGGTTCATTTCAGGAGTGGAAAAGTGATTTCTGCTAAACACGTGGTTGTTGCGGCGGGTGCATGGTCTCGCGCTCTTGCCACTAGTCTTGGCGATCACATTCCGTTGGATACGGAGCGCGGATATAACACCACGTTGCCACTTCAGGCTTTTGAACTGAAGCGTCAGATTATTTTCGGTCGCCATGGGTTCGTTGCTACTCCCTTAGCAAACGGGATAAGAATTGGAGGAGCCGTTGAGTTCGGCGGACTTCACCTCCCTCCCAATTTCAAGCGGTCCTCAGCGATGTTGGCGAAGGCCTGCCAGCTCTTGCCAAATCTTAAGACGGAAGGCGGCCAACAATGGATGGGCTATCGGCCCTCGCTGCCGGATTCATTGCCAGTCATCGGGCGTTCTAGGGCTTCGCGTTCTGTGATTTATGCATTTGGGCATGGTCATTTGGGGTTGACGCAAAGTGCGGCTACGGGTCGGCTTGTCTGTGATCTTATCTTGTCTCGCCCAAGTCAGTTACCCTTGAACCCCTTCGACCCAAATCGATTCTGACAAAATTGTCGTTGGCGAAGCAACATGGCAACTAGTGTCGGCTCCCGGCCCTAAGCGCCATTCAGAGGGCTGAGTTCTCGAGTCTGTTTTTCAAGCCAAAACTGACATGAATTCAAACTGAAACACCACCGGATTGTTTACAAATTTGTAATGCCGGCATTACGCGCTTGTAATGAAAATCACAGAAAATCTCAGGCACATGTCAGGTGCGCGAGCCTACATCGGGCGTTGCAGAAGTCATCGCTTTGATGCTGCTTCAATCTCAACAATTATAAGGAAAATCTTAATGAAATTCATCTCTTCTCTCGCTGTCTTGAGTGTGCTGGCATTTTCTGTTGTTGCGCCAACCCTGGCCTCAACAACTGTCACCAAAGTTCAGGTTTCCCTCGACGGCGAAGCAGGCCAGCCCATGACAGTGGCTCTTGACAATGCGTCCGTAAAAGCTGGCATGATTGAGTTTGACGTGAAGAATGTTGCCATAGCAACAGATCATGAAGTCGTGCTGGTGAAATTGCAGAAGGCAGGCCAGCACATTACAGCGAGCGCCAGGACCCACCGCATCGACGAAGCAAAGTTCAAGTCGATGGGCGAAGTGGGCGGCCTCAAGCCAAACGACAGCGGAATTTTGAAAGTGAAACTCGCAGCCGGCGATTATGTTCTGCTTTGCAATAACAAAGAGCACTTCGAACTCGGCATGTCCACACCCTTCACCGTAACGAAGTAATCTCCATTCCACAGTCCAGGCATCGGCCGAGGCAGGGGAAATCCTGCCTCGTTCCGCTTTACATTCACAACGGCATGTGACAGTTTGGATTTTTAGCAACGGAGAGACCAATGGCGATCAAGAAAATCTACACCGCAGTCGGAACGGCGGTTGGCGGACGTGGCGGCGGCACCGCAAAAACCAATGATGGCATGCTGGATGTAGTATTGGCCAACCCCAAGGAGATGGGTGGTGACGGCAAAGGCACGAACCCCGACCAGCTCTTCGCCGTAGGTTATTCGTCCTGCTTTCTCGGTGCGATGAAGTTTGTAAACAGCAAGGAAAAGAAACCCCTGGCTTTGGCCCCGGAGTCATCCGTCACAGCCCACGTCAGCTTCGGCCCCCGCGCCGACAAGAAAGGTTTCGGCATTGAGGTAAAACTGGAAGTGAAATTGCCAGGCGTGCCCAAACCCAAAGCCACGGCGCTCGCCAAAAAAGCCCACGTTGTTTGCCCCTACTCCCATGCGATCCGGAAAAACGTGAAGGTCACGACGAAGATTGTTTGATGCTCCGAACTGTCGTTCCCCAAATAAAACGGTCACGTCCCTCACGCTTTCCTCCGGCGGGATTTGGCGAATGTGTCGAACGCCACCGCCAGCACGATAATCACGCCGATGATGATTTGCTGAATGTAGGAGGAGACATTCATCAAGACCAAGCCATTCAGCAAAACACCTATCAGAAACGCGCCGATCACCGTGCCGAAGATTGAGCCGGCGCCGCCGAACAAGCTGGTGCCGCCGATGACGACGGATGCGATGACGGTTAATTCATAGCCCGTTCCCGCCACGGCCTCCGCTGAATTCAATCTTGCCGCCAGCACGAAAGAGCCGAGGCCTGCGAAGAAGCCCATGATGACATATACACTGCAGATGATCCGGTTTACGTTGAGGCCGGCAAGCCGTGCTGCTTCCGGATTTCCGCCTACCGCATAGACGCGGCGGCCATAGCGTGTGTAGCGTAAAACAATGTGGGCGATGAGGGCCGAGAAAAGGAAGATGATGACGGGAACGGGTACGGTGTAAATGCGCCCCTGCCCCCACCATGTGAAATCCGGCTGGAAGCCCGAGATGGGGCCACCAGCTGCAAACAGCAGTGCCGCGCCACGAAACACCGACATGCCGCCGAGCGTGACCACAAAGGCCGGCACTTTAAGTTTTGTAATGGCAATGCCCTGGACATAGCCGCAAATCAAGCCGACGGTTATTGCGGCAAGCGCCGCGAGCGGCCAGCCGTAACCGATTGCCGCATCGCCCACGGTGAAACGGTCCTGCATGCCCCCCTTGGCAACCGCTGCCGCGACCAGCCCTGCGAAGGCGAGAAGCGAGCCCACGGAAAGATCAATGCCTGCGGTCAGGATCACAAATGTCATGCCAATGGCGAGTAGGCCCGTTATGGAAACCTGCCGCATGACATTGAACAGATTGATGGAGGACAGAAAACGCGGCTCCATGATGGCAAAGCCCGCCATCAGAACCAGCAAAAAGATCAACGGTGCAAAGCGCGCCAGAAACGAGAAGGCATCAAAGCCTGATGGATTTTCGGTTGCCGATGCTGTTGTCATGAATGCCCCTTATGCCGCCTGCCCGATTTTGCCCAACGTCATTAGCGTCATGAGTTTTTGCTGATCGGCATCGGCCCGCATGATTTCACCCGTCACGCGGCCTTCGCGCATGGTGATGATGCGGTCCGCCAAACTCAGGATTTCCGGCAGCTCCGATGAAATAACAATGATGGCAATGCCGGCCTGGGCCATTTCAAACAGCAGATTGTGCACCTCGACCTTGGCGCCCACATCAATGCCGCGGGTGGGTTCATCGACAATCAGCACTTTTGGGCGAAGCGCCAGCCAGCGCGCCAGTACAACCTTCTGCTGATTGCCGCCGGAAAGATTGCCAACGCTTTGGTCAGGCGATGCCATGCGGATATTGAGCAGCTTGCGGTATTCCTCCACAAGCGCATCCTCCTTTGAGGCGCTGATGAAATACCGCAGCGCGGAAATGCGCATGTGGGCCGCAATCGAAAGGTTGGTGCGGATGGCGAGAGCCAGAAACAGCGCCTGCTGCTTGCGGTCTTCCGGCACAAGGCCGATGCCTTGCGCGATTGCATCGGCGGGTGAAGCGATGGCGACGGGCTGGCCATCAATGAGGATGCTGCCTTGGTCAATAGTGTCAGCGCCAAAAATCGCCCGCGCGGTTTCGGTGCGGCCCGCGCCCACGAGACCGGCCAGCCCCAGAATTTCACCTTTTTGCACATTGAAAGATACATCATGCAGTTCAATAGCGCTGGCATCGCTGGCCTTGCGGCGGCGCGTGAGGGCCTTCACGGCGAGCGCCACTTCGCCCGTGGCATATGACTTTTCACGCGGCGCCAGAAGCCCAAGCTCACGGCCCACCATGAGGCGGATGATCTGGTCCAGCGTGACATCGGCCACCGATCCCGTTCCGACATGGCGGCCATCTCTCAGAACCGTGTAGCTGTCACAGATTTCAAAAACTTCTTCAAGCCTGTGCGTTACAAAAATTGTTGAAATGCCTTCACGCTTCAAGGCGCGGATAATTTCAAAGAGCTTTTCAACTTCAATGCGGCTCAAAGCCGATGTGGGTTCATCCATGACAATTAGCCGGGATTGCATTGAGAGGGCACGGGCAATTTCGACCATTTGCTGCTCGGCCACGGACAAATCGCGCACCAGCGCATCGGGCTTCCGCTCAAGGCCAATGCGTTTTGACAGGGCGCTGGTTTGAGCCTCAAGCTGTTTGCGGTTGATGAAAAGCTTCGACCCGGGTTCGCGCCCGATGAACACGTTTTCCGCAATCGTCATATCGGGCGCCAGCGTGAATTCTTGATAGATTGTGACTATGCCGTTGGCCTGTGCTTCCTGCGGGCTGGTGAAAGCAATGGTCTTGCCGCCGAACTCAATGGTGCCGCTGTCTGGCGCCTGCGCACCAGAGAGAATTTTCAGCAGCGTGGATTTTCCAGCGCCATTCTCTCCGAGAAAGGCGTGAATCCCGGCCTCGCCTACTTCGAAATCAACAGCGTCAAGCGCCCGCACGCCGGGAAAGGACTTGGAAATTCCGGTCATGCGGAGAAGTGGCGGGGGTGCTTCTGTGTCTGACATGGCAATGCCAAAATCCGGCCGGAAAATTTCCCGGCCAGAAAATGGATTGATGTGTTTACTTCACCTCGCCCAGACGTTCGGCAATGTTCAGATTGTCCTTGGTGACAGCCACCGGCGTGAGCAGCAGAACCTTTTCGGCTGGCTGCTTGCCGGTCTTGATGAAGTCCACCAGGGTTTGAACGCCAAGCGCGCTTTGCTTGCCGGGGAACTGCTCGATCGTGGCGGTGAGGCCGCCATCACGCACCTGGGCGATGGCTTCAGGCAGCGCATCAAAACCGATGATGGCGATGCCGCTGAGGCCGCGCGACTTCACGGCTTCCATGGCGCCGAGCGCCATGTCGTCATTGGCAGCGACGATCACCTTCGGTGGCTCTGCCATGCCGGAAAGCGCGGCTTCTGTCACGGCAAGACCCTTGGCCCGGTCAAACCCAGCGGTTTGCTCGAACACGATCTTGTACTTGTCCTTGCCATCCAGCACATTGTGCAGGCCCTTGTTGCGGTCAATGGCAGGCGAAGCGCCGGACTGGCCCTGCAGGTTGATGATGGTGGCGCCATCAGGGAACATGCTGAGGATCAGATTGCCTTGGGCTTCGCCACCCTTGACGTTATCGGCGCCCACATGGGCCAGAATGCCCGCAACCTGCTCGACCCGGCGGTCGACTGTTACCACGGGAATACCCGCATCAACGGCCTGCTGCAGGGCTGGCGCCATGGCATCCACCTCGTTAGGGCTGATGACAATGCCTTTAACGCCCTGCGTTATGGCAGCTTCAACGTCGGCTGTTTGCTTGGGCGATGAAACCTGGCCATCGCTTTCGATAACACCCATGCCCTGTTTCGCCGCTTCTGCCTTGAACGCATTCATCATGTGGACAAAAAATGGGAATGTAAGACCCGGAACTGACGCCAGAATCTGGTCTTCGGCATAAGCAACCGGCGCTGTGATTACGGAAAGCGCCAGTGCGCTGGCAACGATAAGTCTTCTTGAATATTTACGCATTTTTTGAATCCTCCCGCGAAACATTTCGCGAGCGCAAAGATTGCACGCAAAATTAAACCGCACAACAGAAAATTATATGATCACCCCAGCAACCCCTTCACAATTCCGCCGGCCTTGGCCATGTCCATCTGGCCTGCGTATTTCGCCTTGAGCTCGGCCATCACCTTGCCCATGTCTTTCACCGAAGCTGCCCCCACAGCCGCAATCACCGCCGCAACTGCTGCCTTCGCCTCATCATCGGATAACTGCTTCGGCATATAGGATTGAATAACGTCGATCTCATCGCGTTCCTGCTGCGCGAGTTCCGGCCTGCCACCCTGCTCATACATGCCAACGCTCTCCTGCCGCTGCTTCACCATCTTGGCAAAGAGATCAATGATCCCCGCATCCGCCGTCAGCGCGGAATCATGGCCCTCGGTGCGGCTGTTGATGTCCTTGTCCTTGATGGCCGCATTCATCAATCGCAGCGTTGAAGTCTTGCGCTTGTCACCCGCTTTCATCGCAGTCTTCAGGTCATCGTTGATCTTGGCGCGAAGGCTCATGGCATTCATCCCTTTTTTGAAAAACCGCTAGATAGAAGCTTATCGCCCGAGGCGCAACCTTGCCGCCACGCAGGAGATGCAGGGTCTTGTAAATCCCTGCCAGTGGCAGCATCAAGTGTGGCGAACAACCATGGGGAATTGCAATGGCAACGGCGCCAGCAGTCATCGATCTCGGCCACCTTCACTTTCCCAGCGCGGAAACTGAACTGGCCAGCCATTGCGGCATGACCGCATCCATCTTCCGCTATCACTCCGGGGTGGCGGGGCTCCGCATTCGCAACGGTGCTGGCGAAATAACTTTGTTGCCCTATCACGGCCAGCAAATCTGGGATGCGGAATTTCTCGGTCGCAGGCTCACCATGCGTTCCATGTTCGACGCCCCCGTTGAAACCGGTGATTATCTCGGCAACTATGGCGCGTTCCTGCTCCATTGCGGCGCCAGCGCCATGGGCAACCCCGGCCCGGAAGACACCCATCCGCTGCATGGTGAATTTCCCAATGCCAAATACCAGTCTGCCGCCCTGGTCCTGGGCGAAGATGAGCTTGGCCCCTTCATGGGGCTGACCGGCACCTACCACCACAAGGTGGCCTTCACCAGCAACTATGTGGCAACGCCTCTGCTCAAGCTCCATGCCGGCGCAAGCCGCATCCAAATGGAACTCTCCATCCGCAATCTGTTCCACCGCCCCATGAATCTGATGTATCTCGCCCACATCAATTTCCGTCCTGTCGATGGAGGTGTTCTTGTCGACACCGTGCCGGACGATGCGCAACACATTCGTGTGAGGTCCAAACTGCCAGATTTCTTCACTCCCACCGAATCCCATCTCCAGATGATCGCGGAATTGAAAACCGATCCGGCCCGTCACCGTTTCATTGCCGCGGACCGGGCCATTGATCCTGAACTTGTCATGGGCCTCGACTATCTCGGTGGCGCCGATGGCTTGGCTCACAGCCTGCAGGTTCATCCCGACGGCACGAGCGATGTGGTCAGCCACCGCCCTGCCGAACTGCCGCGTGCCGTGCGCTGGATGACGCGAACTGGCGACCAGGACGCCATGGTCCTGGCGCTGCCCTCAACTGCCGAAGCCGATGGCTTCACGGCGGAGAAGGCCAAGGGCAATGTCATAAGTCTGGCCTTTCAGCAGGAGTGGCGTTGCAGCTACTCATTCGGGGCGCTTGACAAGTTGCAAACTGAAGCCTTGCAAAGCCAGATCGCAGCCATCAGGAAAGCCTGGTGAGCACTGGCGAAACGCGCTTGACGCCAGCGCCCACCTCCACCATACATCGCCGAATTCCCAGGAGTCCCAGATGACCAGCCCAAAACCGGCCAAGGCCCCCCCGCGCAAAGCCTTCAGCGATTGGGAAGCCCCGCGCATTACCGGCCTCCTCGTGCTGGCTGACGGCACCGTAATTGAAGGCCAGGGCTTTGGCGCCGAAGGGGAAGCCGTGGGCGAAGTGTGCTTCAACACGGCCATGACAGGCTATCAGGAAGTGCTCACCGATCCTTCCTATGCGGGCCAGATCGTCACCTTCACGTTTCCGCACATCGGCAATGTCGGCACCAATGACGAGGATTTGGAAACCACCAATCTCGCAGCCTCTGCCGCGGTCAAGGCCTGCATCGTCAAAGCCGCCGTCACCGAGCCCGCCAATTACCGCTCCGCCAAGCATTTCGACAAATGGCTCAAGGCCCGCGGCATCATCGGCCTTTCCGGCGTGGACACCCGCGAACTCACCAATTTCATCCGCGAAAAAGGCATGCCAAATGGCGTCGTGGCCCACAATGCCAAGGGCAAGTTCGATGTGAAGAAACTGACTGCCATGGCCAGGGCCTGGAGCGGCCTCGAAGGTCTCGACCTCGCAAAAGATGTCTCCCTCACCCAGCGCATGGAGTGGGACGAAAAAACCTGGGATTGGACCGATGGCTATACCAGGGCCGATGGCGGAAAGTTCAAGGTCGTCGCCATCGACTATGGCCTCAAGCGCAACATCCTCCGCTGCCTCACCAGTGCAGGCTGCGATGTCACAGTGGTTCCAGCCAGCGCCAGTGCCTCCGATATCCTGAACATGAAGCCCGATGGCATATTTCTCTCCAATGGCCCGGGAGACCCGGCGGCAACGGGCGAATACGCCGTGCCCGAAATCAGAAAATTGATTGCCAGCGGCAAGCCCATCTTCGGAATTTGCTTAGGTCATCAAATGCTCGGCCTGGCGCTTGGCGCCAAAACCAAAAAGATGCACCAGGGCCACCACGGCGCCAACCACCCGGTGCAGGATTTCACCACCGGCAAAGTCGAAATCACCTCCATGAACCACGGCTTCACAGTGGACCGTGACACGCTTCCCAAAGGCGTCATCGAAACCCACGTCTCGCTCTTTGACGGCAGCAATGCAGGCCTGGCGCTTGAAGGCAAACCCGTCTTCTCCGTCCAGTACCACCCCGAAGCCTCCCCCGGCCCGCAAGACAGCCATTACCTGTTTGAGCGGTTTGTGGGCGAAATGGAAAAGGCGAAACGCTAGCCATGTCTTTCCATAAACTCGACGACCTCGGCCGCAAGCTTGAAGCGCTCGAACATGCGCAAGCCATGCTGGGTGTGGATGAGGCCGTGCAGATGCCCTCGGGCGGCGGCGAGAAGCGCGCCGAAGCCATGGCCGCGCTCGCTGGCATGTATCATGAAATGGCTTCCGCCCCGCACATTGCCGATTTGATCGCGGAAGCAGAAGGCGAACCACTTGACGGGATGCAACAGGCGGCAGTCCGCGAACTCAAGCGCACGTATAAGAATCTCACCTGCCTTTCATCTGACTTTGTGCGCAAGCAGGTTGCCGCCCGCATTCGCTCCGAGCAGCTCTGGCGCGAACTGCGCCCCACCGGAAACTGGAAAGATTTCCTGCCGGCCTTCGAAGGCGTGATGGCAGCGCTGCGTGAAGAAGCCCAGCTTCGCAGCCAGGCGCTCGGCCTTGCGCCCTATGACGCCATGATCGAGCAATATGATCCAGGCTCGCGCACAGCGAAAATCTCGCCGGTGTTCGCTGAACTGAAATCATTTCTCAAATCTTTCGTTCCCCAGGCGATCGAGGCGCAGCAAAAGAGGCCTCCGGCAAAATCTTTCAACGCGCCCTTCCCCATCGAAAAGCAAAAAGCCCTGGGCCAAGCCATCATGAAGGCCATTGGTTTTGATTTCGACCATGGCCGTTTGGATATTTCGCACCATCCCTTCTGCGGCGGCGTGCCAACTGATGTGCGCATGACGACCCGCTACAGCGAAAGCGAATTCCTGTCAGCCCTCATGGGCATCGTGCATGAAACCGGTCACGGACTTTATGAACAAGGCCTGCCCAAGCCATGGGCCCACTGGCCGGTGGGCCGCGCCCGCGGCATGGCCATGCATGAAAGCCAAAGCCTGTTCGTTGAAAAACAGATTTGCCGCAATCCTGCTTTCTGGGAATGGGCCATGCCCGTTGTCAGCGAATATTTGGGCGAAAGTGCCATCAAGGGCTGGAGCCTCGAAGATATTCTGGCCCATGTCCACAAAATCAAACCCGGCCTCATCCGCGTTGACGCCGATGAAGCAACCTACCCGCTCCATGTGATCATCCGCTATGAACTGGAACAGGATCTTGTCACCGGCAAGCTCGCGCCCAAGGATGTGCCAGAAGCCTGGGATGCCAAGATGAAGGACTATCTCGGTCTCTCCACCATCGATAATCCCAGCGACGGCCCCATGCAGGATGTCCATTGGCCCAGCGGCGCCATCGGCTATTTCCCCAGCTACACGCTCGGCGCATTGATGGCCGCCCAGCAATGGGCCGCAATCGAAAAAACCACCCCCAATATCAAGAGTGACATGCGCCGCGGCGATTTCTCCAGCCTCAACAAATGGCGGCGCGACAACATTTGGTCAAAGGCCTCTACGCTCTCGACGCCCGAACTGCTGCAACAGGCAACCGGCGAACCCCTGAACGCCAAACACTTCACCGACCACCTGCAGCGCCGTTACCTCGCATGAAGCCTGGCGGAAGCGAAGCACTCAAACACGTGCATGCCAAATTGCGTTGCAAGGGAATGGTGGCCATTCACCTGGAAGTGGATCGCACCAACAACAGGGCACTGTCCACCTACGCAAAACTCGGCTACGCAACACGCGACAAATATACGGTCATGTCTCTGCAGTTAGAGTAGAATGCTGAAAAACACGGATTCCGGGCAAAGAGACCCTTCGCGGCTCCCCCGGCTCAGGTCCGGGGTCGCACCTCAGGGTGAGGTATGTTGATTATCCTCATGCTGAGGTGCGAGCCGCGAAGCGGGGAGCCTCGAAGCATATGGCCGCAAATAGTTTTCAGCAGCCTGCTAAAACTTCACCCCCGCCCGCGGTAAGGCGGAACTCCCTGATCGGGGAGCCACAGTCCCCGTGGCGGCGTTCCGGTTTGCCAGAATACGTCAATGGGAATGCCGCCGCGCGGATACCAGTAACCGCCAATCCGCAGCCACTTGGGTTTGAGTTCCCTCACCAGACGCTTGCCAATGCCCACCGTGCAGTCCTCATGAAAACTGCCATGGTTGCGAAATGAGCCGAGATAGAGCTTCAGCGATTTTGATTCAACCAGCCAGCGCCCCGGCACGTAATCAATGACCAGATGGGCAAAATCCGGCTGCCCGGTCATTGGGCAAAGTGAAGTGAATTCCGGCGCCACAAAGCGCACGACGTAAAGCGATCCGCCCTGCGAATTGGGAACCCGTTCAAGCGCTGCGGCATCCGGGTCCGCTGGCAGTGCTGTCGCAGTGCCAAGCTGGGAAAGGCCGGAAACGTCTGTCTTCTTCATGTTCCAGCCTCTCCGTTTACTTGTGACACTTGATTATTTCTTCTGCGATTTCACATAAGAAATATAACCCCGCACATCCGCCGCCGGTTCCGCATAGGCCTTGCCGAGAGATTTTTCCATGGCGGCCATATAGGTCTTGGCCCATCCCGGAAGCTGGTAATCAACAACGGCCAGAAACTCCAGCGAAGCCGCCAGGCGAATATCGGCGATTGAGGGCTTGGCGCCACCAATGAACGGCTTGCCGTCCATATAAAATTTGTGAAACACATCAAGCGGCTCGGCAACCGCTGCCATTGCGGCACTCTGCGCTTCAGTCTTGTGGGCTGCATCAAGGCCAGAGGCGCCCACTTCGCCCGCATATTGCGGAAAACCCAGTGCCGGATAAGTGGCGCGCGCTATGTAGGGATAAAGCGTTCCAATCAGATAGAACATGGCGCTGTCAATCATCGCCCGCTTGGCAGGGGCCGCGGGATAGAACTTGCTCAGCTCATGCTTGTTGCAGAGATATTGCATGATGGCGCAGCTCTCCCACATCACGCCCTTGGGCAGGCCCTTGGCTTCCATCATCGGCGTCATGTGCGCCGGGTTCATCGCCAGGAATTCCTTCGAGCGTGTCTTGCCGTAAACATCATCCTCGGTGAACTCCAGTTTCGCCGCGCGCACAAACACCCGCGCCGCCATATTGTTCACGCTCGGTTTCAACACATGTAATTTGATTGCAGCCATTCGTCCCTCCTGTTGTTTGGTTTTTAGTATGGATTTTTTGGTGATCGGTCATCCGATAAAGTAGCGGTCTTTCGTGTCACCAAATTCTCAATGGCGTCGGCCAAATGCACCTCCGCAATATTATAGTCGCCCCGCGCCACGCGGATCTTGTGCGCCTCGTGAAGCACATCCGCGTGCGTTGACCCCTGTGGTGGCTCAAAGCGATAGGATGCAAGCTCGATCAAAAGCCCGAGTGGATCAGTGAAATAAATCGAATCCATGAAGCCCCGGTCCTTGACGCCGCTATGCTTGATGCCCCGCTCATCCAATCGCTTCACCGCCTGCAGAAATGTCACCCGCGAAGCCGAAAACGCAATGTGATGCACGCAGCCGGGCTCCGTCGGCGTCCGGCGCGGATCAACCTTGCGGCTCTCATCGGTAAATATCGTGATCAACCGCCCGTCGCCCGGATCAAAATAGAGATGGCTTTCGGAAGCCCTGTCGAGGTTGGGCTGTTCGAAAACAAACGGCATGCCAAGCACGCCCTCCCAGAAATCAATCGAGGTCTGCCGGTTGGCGCCATTCAATGTGATGTGATGAACGCCTTGAACTTGAAGTTTTTGCATCAGGAACTCAATGTTGAACCAGTTTCGATTTATACTCGCTGCGCTGTAAACTGCCAAACGGTACTAACTCGATCTCGGCCGTAAACACCAGCACATTGCGGAGCCGGCTGCGAATCCGTTCCGCCAGCGCCAAATCCAGGGCCCGCCCCGCTGCCAGCTCAACCACCACAGGCAGCGGCGGTTCCTGCTTCACGCCCGCCATCGCAGGTCTCACCAGAATATGCCCGCTCACCTCTGGCATGAACTCGCTCACCACTTCCCGAATGGCCGACGGAAAAACATTGACCCCCCGCACAATCAGCATGTCATCCGTGCGGCCCACGCAGCACACCCGGGGGGAAGTCCGACCGCATTGACACGGGCTCACCCACATTTCCACGTGATCGCGCGTGCGAAAGCGCAGCAAAGGAGCGGCGCGATGCTGCAAATGCGTCAAAACCAATTCGCCCCGCGCCCCATCTGCCATGGCAACCGGAGCCCCCGTCGCAGCATCAATCAGCTCCGCATGAACAAACCCGCGAGCCCCCAAATGCATCCCGTTCTGGTGCTCGCATTCACCCCACAACGAAACGCCGATATCGCCAATCCCCATGGCCTCAGTCACCCTGGCGCCCCATCCCTCCTCGAGGCGGGCGCGAAAAGAGGCTTCCCCGCCTCCCGGTTCGCCCGCCACCAGAACGCGCTTGACGCTCGATCCCTTGAGATCAAAGCCCCGCTCCGCCGCCCATTCGATGAGATAGGCCGCGTAGGACGGCGTCAAGACAGCGGCCTCCGGTTTCAGCAGCTTGATCGCCGTCATCAATCGCTCGGTGTTGCCGGTGCCCACAGGAATGTGACACATGCCGATCCGGTCGAATGATCCGAGTGCTGCTCCCGCCACAAATGGCCCCGCATTGTAAGTTGATACAATCCGCTCCCCCGCCGAAACGCCAGAGGCCGCATAGCTCCGTGAGGATGCGGTGATCCATCTGTCGAGGTCGCCAACGGTCAGCGGAATGTAACTCGGTGTCCCCGTTGTGCCGCTCGTTGAATAAATTCTGCATATCTCCGACCGCTCCACACACAGATGTGTGCCAATCGGGTTGTCCGCCGTGCAACTTGCGCGGATTTCATTTTTCTCGGTAAATGGCAGCGCCGCAATATCAGCCAAGCCACCTGCCGTAAAACCCCTCAGCTTCGCTTTGTAAAACGCAGACCGTTCCATGAGATACGCCATCTGCTTGCGATACATGGCATCGTCCAGCACAATTTGCTCCGCCCACGGAAGGCTCTCGATTTCAGGCGCCAGCATCAGGGCATGTTATCTTTGCTATAGGAAATCGCTTCCTCAGCCTTGCCCGCCATCAGAAAGCCAATCGGCGTGGCCTGTTCTTCAACAAGGTGCGCCAAAATGCTGGCCGTGCGCGCCAGCAGTGGCACCGCTTTCACCATGCCCGCCGGAAATCCGAGATCGAGCATCACCGCCGCAATCGGCATGGAAACATTCATCACCAGCGGCTTGCCCCAGGCCTTGGCAACGCCCTCGCGAAAGTGCCGCGCCAGCGCCACATGCGCACCCGAAACACCCCGCGCATCAGCCAATTCCAAAATGCGCTCGGCGCGCGGATCAAGCGGCTTGTGAACCGGATGACCAAACCCCGGCGCCTTGCCGCCCGCAGCCTTGATCGCCGCCGCCATCTCCATGGCAACTGCCAGTGGTTCACCACCTCTACCATGCGCCTCAACCAGCAATTTCGCGCAAAGCTCCGCTGTTCCCAGAATAACCGGCCCGCATCCCAATATCCCTGCGGCAACCGCTCCCTGCAACGAACCCGGATCAGCGGCCAGCGTCATCCGCGCGGCGATATTGGTTGGCATCATGCCGTGCTCGGCAATTGAAATGAGCAGTAGATCAAGAAAGTCCCGCTGCGTCTGCGTCGCCTCCCGCCCCGTCAGCAGCAGATGAAA
>JANNXN010000121.1:0-17854 GCA_031409595.1 Rhodobiaceae bacterium | reverse complement strand
GGTCGGCCACACGATTTGAATTCAACTTCGACATGAAATCAGGGTAACAGTTGGAGGCTTGGCAACAATAGGTAGCACTACCTATTGGTTGGGCACTCGCGTTACAAAGCCAATGTGACTATTGACTGGAAATCCTTACTTAGGTCGGAAAACTTGCGCCAATCGCCGCTATCCCCAAAGTGAACTACCTTCCCGATGCGTGGCCCCTCAGCCGCATTTCGTGCGTAATGGTAAAGTGTTAACTAGCTCATGTGATGAAAAGCGGGTTTTAATCCTATGACACCTGGGGGGTAATTATATACTTTACCGACCCAATTTATTGGCCTATAAAGGGCCATCAAATTGAAGGGATGCCCCAATGATCAAGCACTTTGACAGCCTAATTCAGATGATGGATGCCTTCCCAGATGAACAATCTTGCATAGATCATTTGAAGGGCATTCTATGGAAAAATGGCGAATACTGCCCTCACTGTGGCCACGACAAGATTTATCATTTTTCCAACAAGACCACGCATATGTGCGCTCAATGCCGTCAAAAATTTTCCATCAAGGTTGGCACTATTTTTGAGGATACCAAGCTCTCATTGCGTAAGTGGTTTATCGCCATTTGGATGATTACTTCTCACAAAAAAGGGATTGCCAGCACCACGCTTGCCAAGGATTTGAAGATTACCCAAAAATCGGCATGGTTCATGTTGCACCGTTTGCGCCATGCCGCCCGCACCCGTTCTTTCAGCCGCCCACTTGATGGGCAGGTTGAGGCTGACGAATCATTTTTCGGCGGTAAGGAAGCCAATAAACACCGCGCCAAGCGCTTGCCGAAGGCTACAGGTGGCATGGGCAAGACAATTGTTTTTGGCGTCATGGAACGTGGTGGCGAGCTACGCACAAAGCCAATCGAAGATATTAAGGATGCCCGCAAAGAGGTTACGTTTTCAGTAAAGCCGGGCGCTACGCTCGTGACCGACGAACATTCCGTTTACCGGAATTTAAACGGACGGTATGACCACCACACTGTCAAGCACAGCAAAGGCGAATACGTGAGGGATGAAACAATCCACACCAATTCAATTGAAGGCGTTTGGTCACTGTTCAAGCGTCAAGTTTATGGTATTCATCACTGGGTTAGCCCAAAGCATTTGCAGCAGTACCTTGGCGAGATGACGTGGCGCTATAATCGCCGCGAAGTTGATGAAGGCGACCGTATGAATGAATTTCTTTCCCGCATTCAGGGCCGTCTTAAATATGCGCAATTGATTAGCAAAAAATGAACCTAGATAGACAGCCTCTACTTGGTGTGTTTAGGTGAATAGGAGCAAAACATGCCGATCCAATGGCATCAAGTAGGGGACTCCATGGGGACAATCGACTTACGGGAGATCGATAGCGACCAGATCGTAATTCATTACGGTGGTCGGCTTACTAGTGTTGATGCTTACACTTTTGCCAATTCTCTAACGTCCCTTGCCGATGTGATCGTGGCCATTAACAAGTCGTTGAACCCCGGCCTAAACATTGAGGTGAGAGTTGAAGCACTAGGACCAGGTAGCTTTCGGGCTGTCATAAAGTCACTCCAAAAGGGCCTTACGGGTTTATTAAAAAGGCAAGGCGAAAATACCGTTATTGCGTTGCTTCTGGCGCTTATCTTTCAATACACAAGCAAGGAAGAAATAAAAATAATTGTCAATGCCGACTCTTATGTTTTAGAGCGCGGAAATGACCGAATAATTCTTCCCAAAGCCACCTACGAACAATTGCCGAATGTAAGGAATGTTACTGCCGTTCGAGAAGGGATACGCAAAACTTTTGAAGTTCTTGAGAACGACAGCGCAATTGATAATTTTGGTTTTACTAAGTCGCTAACCGATAAAGAGCCACTCATACAGATTCCAAAGTCTGATTTTCCAACTTCGGCAACACAGGCTTATGAGATTCTTGACCCTGCCAACCAGAGGGTCAAAGCAGACCGCGTTAGGCTTATTGTGAATCGATTGTGGCTGCGTGACGTTGACAAAAAATGGTCTTTTGAATGGAATGGCACTCCTATTTCTGCGTCAATCAAGGATTTGGCATTCAAAGCTAGAATGAAGGAACGGCGAGTAAATTTACAATCTGGGGATGCGCTAGATGTCGAATTGCACTTCCTGCAAAACCTTGATGAAAAACTAGGTGTCTTTGTGAATGACCACCTCACCTATTCCGTCGAACGGGTTTTTGGTAAAATTGATCAAGATACCGGAGAAGAGGAATTATTTTAGTGTCAGGCAAAAAATACGACGATAAATTGTTTCTCGATATTCCTTTCGGTGAGGCACTGGAACGATTTGCTGGAACGAAGGTCAAGGAAGTAACGGAAAGTGTTGCCCGGTCTAAGAAGGCAAAACCGACGAGCGGCAAGATTAATGAGCCGCCCGTCCCTGTTGTTAAGGACAAAAAAGTCGTTCGCTTAGCCAGCGTTCGCAAGCCGAAGCGGGGTTAACTTGGAGCAGCGCGGCAGCGCTCTCCAGTGACCCCGAACGGGCTGCAAGCGGCCATTCCAGATGCGGTAGTAGGTTTCTATCCAGATCATGGACGGAGTCCTTCTATCGGTTACCTAAATTCGGTCTTGGGGTTGGCTTGCCCAAGCCTAAGGTACAGCGTGCACGCTGGTATGATTTAGAATTGATTACGCGGGTACGAGCCGCTTTTGATTAGCCGTGTGAGGGCCACCCAAGTCGCGTGCGGTTCGAGCGCTACGGGACTGGGGTCGGAAGTGGTGGGAAATTAATTGCCACTACATTCGGACACCACGCTTACAGCATGATTCGGAACTTGAGTCAAACAGATATATAATCACCACCTGGGGGGCCGTGGGCGGGGATTTGGGTGTGCTGCTACCCACCTACCTCGCCATGTCTGAATAGGGCTGCTGCCTTCTTGCATTGAGTTTAAACGCCCATTATAGGTTTGTTTTCCAATTGTCGCCGCCTACCTATTTCCGATGCCTTCTATGAGATCGCCAAGAGATATCGCAGCAGTTGTGATAGTGATGTGGCTCCCATTTTGGCCATTATCTTGGCGCGGTGATGGTCGACGGTCCTTATACTGATGGCGAGGGTTGCCGCAATTGCAGCACTGGAATAGCCATCGATTACCATTGCAGCGACCGTGCGTTCACGCTCGGTCAGCTGGTCATAACGCTCGCCGAGCGCCTTTATGTCCGGTCCCGTGTGGGGCGACTGGTGTCGCTGCTGAATGCCGGCCTGGATTGATGTCACCAGCCGTTCGTCGTCAATTGGTTTCTCCACAAAGTCAAAGGCGCCATTTTTCATTGCCCGCACTGCCATCGCAACGTCACCATGGCCTGTAATCATGATGACGGGCGGCGCCAGGGTGGCTTCGGATATGATCATCTGTGCGATCAGGCCGTCCATATCTGGCATGCGGACGTCAAGGACAACGCAATCAGGGTTGGTTGTTTTGATCGCGTCCAAGGCCTTGCCAATTTCGTCGAAGCAGGAGGTCATGAAGCCATAGGTTGCCAGGACTGAGGACAAAGACATTCGAATTGCAAGGTCATCATCTATGATCATCACATGTGGTTTCATGGGCTGCGATCCCTTGCTGCTTCAATAGGCAGCGTAAAAGTGAAACGCGCACCGTCACGGTAGCCTTCGTCAAACCATACCTCTCCACCATGGGTCGCAATAATCGTGCTGCAAAGCGACAGACCCAATCCAAGGCCCTCTGCTTTTAAAGACTTCAGGGGTTTGAAAAGCATAGTCTTTAAATCGGGAGAAATTCCAGGTCCGGAATCGGTCACGGATATGGCGACGAAGCCAGGTTTTAGTTCTGTGGATGCCTCGATCCTGATACTTTGCCGACCTTGATGGCGGTGAACAATGGCTTCTTTCGCGTTGCGGACAAGACTCAACAACACCTGCTGTAGCTGAGCGGTGTTGCCCTTTATTCTCAGCGTTTCCTCGGGCAACTGGACGGATAGAGATATCCTGGCTCGCTTCAACTCCACCTGAACCAACTCCATACAGCCACTGATCAGATGCCCGATGTCGATTGTTACGATGATCACCTCGCCCCGCGCGAGAAACTGGCGTGTTTCCTTGATGAGAGCGGCAGCACCATCAACCTGGCCTACCGCCGCGTCTATATTGGATATGATGCTCTTGCGGTCAATTGCTCTGCCATCAAGCTTTCTTCGCGCGGCACGGATGAAACTGCGGATTGAAGACAGGGGCTGGTTGAGTTCATGCGCAAGAGCGGAAGCAATTTCAGTTGCAAGAGACAGCCGCGTGGCGTGCATCAAAGCTTCCTGGTTCTCCAACATAAACTGGCGGTTTTCTGCAAGTTGCTGGTCAATCCTCTTGCGCTCGGACACGGCTGCTCCCAGAATGAGGCCTGAGCAAGCCAACGTCATCATGATTATCTGTAGCTCGAGCTCATCTTCGGGGCCGGAGGCTCGCAACATTAGACCGGCCATCATCGAAACGTCGGTGATGATCGTTGCGAGGACACCGCCGGGGAAGCCGTCCTTTATTGCAAAGGCAACCACCGGGGGTAAGACCAGAAGGGCGAACCTGAAATGCTCGGTGTCATCAAGACCAAACACGAAATAGGAGATAGTCACGATTATAATCAAAAAATTCCATTCGTGCGTCTCTCCGGCCGCGAAAAGCCGCCGCAAAATCGCTGGCAGACCTTCAATAAAAAACAGCGGCGCGATAGTTATGATGCCAATCAGGTTGCCGACCGATAATGCGATGATGTCAGAGAGCTCCTTGGAAGGTGCTTTATCAAGTACCGGAACAGAAATGATAACGCTTGCCACAGCCAGCAGCAGGGTTACAGCCAAAACGTAACCTAAAAACCGCAAAACCGCTACAACTGTTGGTGTTCGAAGCCCGTGCAAAATGTCCTTGAAGTAGGCCGCCGTGGCAGAGAATATCGCGGCAACGACAACTTCCAAAACATCATTCCATTCAAGTTTAAACACGGAATCCCAGAAAAAATTCGCCAGAAGGAAAGACAGAACGAACATGGGGGCGACACGCCAGCCGAGAATTGCGCCGGCAGCAACGGCTATTCCGGCTTCAGGATCCCATGGCCGTGATGGCAAGTCCGTAGTATGGAAAACATCTGAAACCCAGTAGAGTGAAATATAGGCCAAGACGAAGGCTACGTGCTTCAGAATTTCTGCCCCGCTCCATTTTCCTCCCAGATACAGCAATGATCTCTGCTTCATCATAACGCGATCAACCGATAGTAATTGAATGGTTCAAGATTTGGCCACGCCAGGCAATCTAGACCAAGTTGATAAAGATAGTGTCTTAAAGCTCCATCATGTTGGGATTCCAATGCAGATCATGTTTAGGCAACAGATCGGAGTATAAATTACCTATCAACACATTGATTTAACGTAATAAAACTATAAATATTGGCGGAGATGGAGGGCTTAAGACCTTCGATGGCTGCGTGCCATGAAGTCTCCCAATTAATACTTTTTTATCAGTTTCAAAAGGTTAAGGGGTCATAAACGGCCGTCCGACGCCCTGCTGTAGTTGTCATCCTAAAGGCCGTGAACTTTCGCCAATGCCTTGATGAAGGGAACGCCCTTCTCGAGGACTTCCTGGCGGTCTTTTGCAACTGGACGCCAGACTGAAAGGGCGGCGGCGATTTCTGGCGGCAGTGTTACGAAACACTCAATGACAAGTCGGCCAGAGAACTTGATATCAGCTAACGTGCGGAAGATTTCGTCCCAATCAATCGTGCCGGTGCCGGGAACGCCCCGATCGCTTTCAGAAATATGAACGTAGGAACAGTTCTTGCCCGCGTTGCGAAACCCGCCGCCGATGCCTTTTTCCTCAATGTTCATGTGATAGGTGTCGAGATGGATTGTAACGTTGGGTTCATCCAGCATTTCGAGAAACATGAGTGACTGTGTGCTGGTGTTCAGCAGATGGGTTTCGTAGCGATTACAGGGTTCAATGCCCAGAGTGATGCCAAGTTTGCGGGCGTGGCGGGCGGCGGGCTTAAGGCCGCGCACCATGTTTTCATACTCTCCCTTGGTTGGTGGTTTTCCGGAACGAAATCCAAGTGCTGAAAATGTCACGCCGCCTAAATAGGTGGACCCCACTTCATGGGCCTTGTCGAGAGCCTTGATTAAAAAGTGCTCGGCTTTCTCCGGGTAGAGCTGGGCCATCCTGTCTTCCGGAAGACATAGAGAACACGCGGGCTCTATTCCATGTTTCTCAAACAGCTTGCGCGAATGGGGTGCGTCAATCTCTTCGGGCACAAGGAGTGGAAACTCAATAACTTCAAGGCCGTGTTCGGCAGCCTCGGCAACGGCAAGCTCGGCTGCCTCGCGTGTCCAGCTTGCAGCCCACAGGCTCGCGTGCATGCCAATTTTCACACTCATATATTTCTCCAATTCATCAATGGGCGCCGACGATGTAACTGACGACTTCACGCATCTGGGTTTTCTTTGTCTGCAGGTCGGCCTCAATGCGACCTTGCCGCAGCACCACAATCCGGTCGGTTACTTCGAACACATCGTTAAGGCGATGACTGATCAGGATGACGGCAATGCCCTCCTCCTTCATCTGGCGAATGAGCTTGAGAACACTTTCAACTTCCCGCACGGCAAGGGCGGCAGTCGGTTCATCCATAATGACGAGTTTAGGATTGAACGTGAGTGCGCGTGCAATGGCGACGGTTTGCTGCTGGCCACCGGAAAACATTCCGACTGGCCGGTGAATGGAAGGAATGCGGGCACCGAGACGGGCGATCATCTGCAAGGCATCTTTGTCCATCCGCGCCTTGTCAACAAAACCTGGCAGGAATCCAAAAGCCCATTTGGTGGGTTCGCGCCCCAGGAATATGTTGGCGGCAACGTCCTGCTGTTTGGCGAGAGCCAGATCCTGATAGATCATCTCGATGCCGCGCTTGCGTCTGGCGCCGGGTGCTATGCCATTGAGCGACTCGCCCGACAAGAAAACGTCGCCTGCGTCAACTGCATAGATACCGGTGATGGTTTTCATGAGAGTGGACTTGCCAGCGCCGTTATCGCCCACCAGCCCTACGACGGTTCCTGCCTCGACCGTGAGGTCAACACCGTTCAGGACCTGGACTGCGCCGAAGTGCTTGCTGACGCCGTTGATTTGGAGAAGACTCATGCCTTCTTCTCCTTCTCAGTTTGCAATTGATCAATGTAGACTGCGAGGATCAGAACGGAACCAATTGCAATCTGCTGGTAGTAGGACTGGACCGCGAGAAGATTGAGCCCATTCTGCAAAACACCCATGATGAGTGCGCCAATCACGGCGCCCAGAATTGACCCCTTGCCACCAAACAAGCTGGTGCCGCCAATGATGGCGGCTGTGATGGCAGTGAGCTCATAGGTGTATCCAGCTGTTGGATCTCCCGCATTGACGCGGGCCATGAAGATGAGGCCCGCGAGGCCCGCCATGAGCCCTGAAATTGTGTAGAGTTTTCGGCGCAGGCTTTCGACGGAGATGCCCGTGGCGCGAGAAGCGGATTCATTGTCACCGATCGCCAGCGTGTGCCAACCGAAGCGCGAGTAGGCCAAGAGATAGTGGGACAGGATGGCCACGAGAATGAGAATAATGACAGGAGATGGAATGCCGAGTGGGCGCCCCTGCCCCAGGAAAATTACTGGAGCGGGCAAACCATAGATCGCCCCGCCATTGGGGGCGATGAGGAGACCGATGCCGCGGGCTATGCCCAGCATGCCGAGGGTTACAATAAAGGCCGGGATGCGCAGCCGCGTGATGAATTGGCCGTTGATGAAGCCAGCCAGCGCGCCCGCACCCAGGGAACCGACTATGGCCATGAACCAGGGCCATTCCAATTCCACACACAGATAGGCGCCCACAACACCTGCAAGCCCAAGAATGGAGCCGATGGAAAGATCGAGCCCGCCCGAGCAGAGGATCAGCGTTGTGCCGATTGCCAACACGCCAATTGTGGAGGTTGCAAGCAGGATGTTAAGGAAATTGCTTACCGACAGAAAATATGGCGACAACACGCTCATTGCCACGCCAAGAACCACCAGCACGATGATGGATTCCAGGCGCACGTGCAGTTTGCTGTCGAAGAAAAATTGCAGCTGCCGCCAGCCAGTAGCTGGCGCAACAATATCAGTCGATGACATGCTGGAGTTCCTAAAAATCTGCACGCGAAGAAGGGAGTGCTTCGCGTGCAGGTGGTCTCTATTCGAAGCTTACTTCACGAACTCAAGCATTGGCTCTGTGCCGACATCAAGAACGGCCTTGGTTAGCACCATGGTTGGCACATGAACTACGGCTGGCACTTCTTTGCCTTCTATCACCATCTTGATATTTTCAACTGCCTGCTTGCCCACGAGATAGGGAAGCTGGGCAACCGATGCCGTCAAGCGACCTTCCTTGATCGACTTCACGGCGTCAGAGTTGCCATCGACACCAACAATTGTGACTTGCTCGCCCTTGCCGGCGGCAAACACCGTTTCCACCGCACCCAGCGCCATGCCGTCGTTCGCGGCAAAGATCGCTACAAGATCGGGATGCTTGGTCAAGATGTCGTTTGTGATGTTGGCAGCCTTGCCGCGATCCCAGTCACCTGGAAGTGAGGCTACAATCTCCAATCCAGGAGCGATTTTCTTCAGTTGCTCGGCAAATCCACGAGCGCGCTTCTGGCCCGTGATATTGCCTGACAGACCTTCGATAACCAGCACCGGGCCTTTGGCATCTGCGCCAAGCTTGCCCACTACATAGTCCGCACCTTGAGCACCGGCAGCTTCATTGTCTGAGCCAATCTGGAAAGCGATTTTTACGCCCGCTTTTTCGTTGATTGAAGGATCGAGATTGCCATCAAGGTCGACAACCGGAATACCAAGATCGTTTGCCGCTTTGAGGCAAGGAAGTAGAATGTTCGAGTTGATGGCGGCTGTGATCATCACGGCGGGCTTGCGCTCAAGCATTGTGTTGCAAAGGTTGAGTTGTGGCTCCGCAGCTTGATCGCTTTCAGCTGCTTGCAGATAGTATTCGACGCCTGCAGCCTCAGAACCGGCTTTTACGCCCTGCTCCATCGCACCCCAGAATGGGTTGGCAAGGGTTTTCATCAACACGCCATAGACTGGTTTATCTTCTGCGTTCGCGACTGTTCCCATCAGCACAACAGCCGATGCCAGCAGAATTGATTTTAACGTCTTCATACATTCCTCCATTGTTATCAAGTTACAAGTCTTGGCTCATTTTCTTGAGCTTCTCATTCTGAATTCACATGCCTCCTGGCCCTGAAATTGAACCCCGAAATTCGAGCGTGCACGGGATCTGGATTGCGGCCACCTTGCGATCGGGAAATTCAATGCGGTGAAGCAGCTGCTTCCATGCCGCTGCAGCCAATTGTTCAATCGGCTGGATAACTGTGGCCACCGGCGGATGGGTTACCTGCATCCATTCAAAATCATCAAAACCTGCAAGCGAAATATCCCGCGGAATGTTGAGGCCACGTTTGTCAACCTCGCGCAAAACCGCAAGTGTTGCCTGGATGAAAAGCGCGAAAACAGCCTGGGGCGCCCCGCCTTGCTCAAATCGACTTGAGATTTTGGCCGTTGCATTCGCAATATCAGGGCCGCAGTAAAGAGTTTCAATTTCCATGGGCTCTGGCATGGACATGGCGGCCGCCAACGCACCCTCAACCCGCTGCTTCATGTTTGGCAGATTTGGCAGAGACGCCGCAACCAACAGCTTGCGGTGCCCTTGATCATAGAAATGGCGCACCATTTTGGCGCTGGATTCTGCGTTGTCAACGCCCACACCATCAAACCTTGAAGTTTCAGGCACACGATCAATCATGACTGTCGGCATATCTTCAGAGATCAACAGTGTGTCATTTAGCATACTCATGGCATTTGGTATAAGGAGAATTCCGGCGACCCGCCAATCCAGCAATGCTTCTATCTGGCGGCGCTCCATCACCTCGGTTTCAGAGCTGCTCACTGTCACCAGCCGGTAGCCACTGTCCTCGGCGCATTGCTCAATTGCTGAAACCAGTGCGCCAAAAAATGGATTCTTAAAATCAGGTACAATCAGTCCAACGAGCGAACGCCGATTGCGCCGAAGATTTGCGGCCAGCGGATCGCTTCTGTAGCCCAGCATTTCCACCGCGGATTTAACCCGGCTCGCGTTATCCTTGCCAACTGTTGTCACCCCCCGGAGCACCTTTGAAACCGTTGCTGGCGATACGCGAGCACTTGACGCAACATCATAAATTGTTGGCCTGGCAACGTCTCTTCGTCTAACCGTCCTGGTGCTTTGCACTCTTGCGCTCCCTGTTAATAAGCAGGATAAACCGATTTATCATCACCTGTAAATCGATTTATTGTCTGATTTGGAGTTTTCGCAAATGACCGATATTCGCCCTCTCATCATCTCAATTCCAGAACCGCGAAGCCTCGAACTCATATTTGAAGCTGAAGATGAGCAGCGGTTGCGGCGGGAATTTCGTATTGTCGAATGTAGCGAAGCGGAAGCGCAGAAAGTTCTTGGCGAGAATATTTCCGAGGCAAGTTTCATAATTGGTCAGCCCGCACTTTCAACTGAACTCCTGCGCAAGGCAAAGAAGTTGAAGGCCATCTTCAATGTCGAAACGAATTTTCTCGACAACATGGACTATGATTATTGCTTTGCGAACGGCATTCATGTGCTGACGACGGGAAAAGTATTTGCGGTTCCCGTGGCAGAGATCGGCCTTGGCCTGGCACTCAGCCTCGAACGAAATATTGCAGGCGCCGATCGGGATTTTCGTGCCGGGAAGGAATTGTGGGGCGGTGACGGAAATCTTGAAGCGCGGCTTATGTCTGGCGGCGACATCGGCTTCATTGGCTTTGGCGATTTGGGAAAAGCTCTGCACCGATTGCTCGCAGGCTTCCGGGCGCGAATTCGGGTTTTTGATCCGTGGTTGCCGCAGAATCTTCTGCAGGATTTTGGGGTTGAACAGGCCTCTCTCGATGATGTGCTGGCGCACAGTGATGTGATCTTTGTGGTTGCATCGGTCACCTCGGACAATGGCGGCTTTCTCGGCGCAAAAGAATTTGCCAGAATGCGGAAGGGAACGAGCTTTGTATTGTTGAGCCGCGCTGGCGTGGTGGACTTTGATGCGCTGATGGCGGCGGTGAAATCTGGCCACATCAGGGCTGCGAGCGATGTTTACCCGGAGGAACCGCTGGGGTTGAACCACCCCGTGCGAAAGCTTGAAAACTTCATACTGTCCGCCCACCGGGCCGGCGCATTGGATGTTGCCTTCAAGCAAATGGGCAAGATGGTCCTCGATGACATGGACCTGATGATGCGCGGCCTCCCGCCCGTCATCTGCCGCCGCGCCGAACGAGAGACAGTCCGCCGCATGCGGTCAAAGCCGGTGAGCAGGAATTAGGGCGGGTGCCGTTGATCGCCAGCAGCGATTTTCCGCGCCTGAAATGCGAGAAATCGATCATTCACGCCTTTAATTTGCGTTTTCTACCGGTCAATTGCTTACCGCGTAAAAAAACATTATCAATTCTTTGCCATCACCTCTCGCTGAAGGCCGGTCCGGATACCATGAAAACCGGCTTGAGAATGTAGCGCAGGAATGACTTGGCGCCGATCACGATCTCGGCGGAGACGACCATGCCCGGAGTAACCCTGGCATGGCCCGGAAATTCCAGCTCATCGAGACTGACCGACGCTTTGAAATAGAAGTCTCCGTTTTCGCGCTGAAAGGAAGATGGCGAGATGCTTTCGACCCTGCCATGAATCTTCCCATAGATTGAGGAATCGAATGCCGTGATCCTCAGTTCGGTCCGGTCACCTACTTTCACATTTCCGATGTCATCGGGTCTCACCTGTACTTCGGCAAAGAGCGGCACATCTTCTGGCACGATCTTAGCAAAAGTGTCACCGGGCATAATGACCTCGCCTATGGATTTCACAGTCAACATCTGTACGGTGCCGCCTACGGGGGCGCGCACTGTGAGCCGGTTGAACCTGTCCTGCTGCTTCGCCAGCGCTTCATTGGTTTCGTTGAGATCGGCTGTAACTTTCGAAAGTTCTTCCGTCCAAGAAAGTAGGGCCTTTGCATCCGACGCTGCGAGTAGGCTGTTCGCCTCATCCAGGGCCTCGCGGGCCGAAGCCAGCCGCCCGTTGGAATTCAACAGCTGGGTTTTGGCCTGCTCCAGTGTGGATTGGTCATTGAAATAATCGCGCCGGGTGGCAAGCCCCCGGCTGAGCAAGTTGGACTTGTCATCGAAAACCTGCTGTCGGATGGCCACCACGCCCTGTAAGGCCTTCACCTCCTTCTCCAGATTGGCAACCTCGACCTTCCGTTGCTCTATCCGCGATTGCAGGGTGCGATGCTCGGTGTCCCGCTCTTTCACGCGCCTATCCAATACTGCTTGCTGCTCAGTTCCGAGGTCAATGTCGGTAGGCCTGAGCGACAATTCACCCCTCTGTGAACTAATCAACTGTTCGAGCTGTTTCTGCTGCTGTCGCAGATCATCTGAACGCGCCTGCAACTGCCCCAGATCGCCGCCCGTCTGGTCAGGGGCAAGTCGCAACAAGGGATCGCCCGCCCTCACCATGGCGCCTGGGTTCACAAAGATTTCAGCAATGATTCCGCCCTCAAGATGCTGGATGGCGCGGATGTCACCACGCGGAACAATCTGGCCAGGTGCAATGGCCAATTCCCTGATCGGCGTGACACCTGCCCAGAGAGTGACAGCCAGCAAGACGATGCTGCCTGTCCGCAAGATCGCGCGCTGAACCTTGACGGGCCGCGCATCTTCAAGTTCAAGCGGCAGAATGAAGGAGTTCGATCCGGCTGCCGCACCGTCAGCCCGTAGCCAGTTTGAAAGCTTCATCTTGTTGCCCCTAACTTTGAATATAGTCTGGTGATCATCCCGTGGCCCTTGCATTCTGCGCCATAAGAAGCGGCACAATCTGTTCCGGCTTGCCCTGTGCCACGATGACACCCTCTTGCAGCACAACCACGCGGTCGGCGGCGCGCATGTGACTCGGCCTTGCCGTTGTCATGATAATCGTGCTGCGGCCTCTGGCTTTCGCGATCAGGCGCATCAGCGCGTCATCGCCTTCCCGGTCCAGGTGGCTTGCCGGTTCATCAAGCAGGATGACTGGCGCTTCGCTCAAGAACGCACGTGCCACCGCAAGACGTTGCATGAAGGACAGCGACATAGCCCGCCGGTTCACCGCGTTCAGCCGCGTTTCCAGCCCCTCGGACAAAATCGGATCGGCCACGCTTATGCCAACGCTCGCCAAGGCGCGTACCAGTTCCGCGTCGGTGGAATCAGCTGCCGCAAGCCGCAGGTTCTGGGCTACGGTGCCGTAAAAGAATGCGGGTTCCTGGCCAAGAAAGCTCAGCCTTTGCCGGAGTTCTGTCGGGTCGATCTGGCGGAGGTCAAAATCGTCGACGCGGACGTTGCCGCTTTGCGATTGGTAAAGGCCCAGCATGATCTTCAGCAGGGTTGACTTGCCCGCGCCGCTTGGTCCGGTAAGCGTTATGAACTCGCCCGCCTTGATGTCGAGCGAAACGTTCTTAATCGTAAGGTCAGACCGGTTGGCATAGCGGAAGCAAATGCCTGCCAACGACATCTGGCCCGAAACAGCAAGGACCGCGCCTGTAATGCGACCCGGCTCCCGCTCAGGCCTTATCTTGATCAGCCTGTCCAATTGCCGAATGGTTCCAATGATTGTCTTGATCCGGTGCATCGAGAGGAAAACGGTCTGGATGGGCCCGAGTACCCTCCATACAACGGCCATGATTGCAATGAGGGCACCAATGGAAAGCTTTCCATGCATGACCTCGAGTGCGCCCAGCCAAAGTATTGCCGCCCCGGAAACTGTTACCCCTGCCTGGGCCAGGACTTGCAGAGTATTGCTGTACTGCTGGCTCTGAAATTTACTTATAAGATAGTTACGATAGGATTCTGACGTTCGGTGGAGCCAGACATCTTCCGCATTGTCGGCCCGAATGAGGTTGAGCCTTGTGCAGATTTCAATGAGCAGGGAATCCGATTTCGCCTTCCAGTCACCCATGTCTTGTATTTGTTTGGACAGACCAGGCGTTGTACACAGGCCGACTAGCACAAGAACCGCACCGAAGGCCACGGGGACAAAACCAAGCGCGCCGCCCAACGCGAATATCATAGCGAAAAAGATGACCGTAAAAGGGAGATCAATCAACGACGTTGCGAGGCTGCCACCAAATAGCTCTCGCCCCACCTCGAATTGCCTGAAGCGCGTAAGCTGGGCAGAAAGCGGCGCGCTCTCACTCATGCTGAGCGGCAGGCCCAGGACTGTCTGAAAGGCTCCTGTTGCCGCCAATGCGTCAAAGCGTGCGCCAAGTCGCGCTATTGTAGCTGCACGACGGTGACGCAGGCGCAACTCCATTGCAACCGCCGCCAGTCCACCGATGAAGAGGAAGGCCAGTGTGTCGACCGACTTGCCGCCAATCGCCTTGTCGTAGACATGCATGACATAGAATGAAACGGCGAGCCCAAGCAGGTTGATTGCCAAGCTTTGCCAGAACACCATCTTCAAACTGTCGCTGAAACGCCGGAGAAGCGGCCAAACAAAGCCATCGCGCTGCAATCGTTCCCGCTGTGCGAATGGATCAAGCAAGCGCACAGTGTAAACTTTACCAACCAGTTTCAGTCTGTTCACAGTCTGCCAGTCAGCAACTTCCGAATCAAAGATCCGGGCAGTTCCGAGCGCATCCACGGACTGGATAAAGACCAGGCTGTTGCGCCCGTTGACCGCAATGCACGGACAGTGCTCATCACGAATCCGTTGGGCCGGAACATTGATTTTTTCAGTTTCAATGCCAAGGCGGAGCAATACTGTTCGGAACATCTCTACATCAGAGACCGGCGTCTCATGAGGCATGGCTTCTGCAATCTGCCGGGGCGTTCCACGCCAACCCACCGCCTCGGCGACGGGGACAACACAGGACAAAACGCCAGGCGCTTTTCCTGAACGAGGAAGCGAGGCGCCACGTGCGAAAACCTCTGCGATCCTACGTTGGGCAGCTCGAATTGGATGTTGCGCGCCATCCGCGAATGGAATCTCGCTCATGGCATTACCCGGGTTTCAGGCAATGGACCAGCCTTCGTCAAAATTGACGGAACCAATTCGAGCTTCCCTGCTTCAAGGCGCCATGTCTCGTCGGCAATCGCCGCAAAAGACGGGCGATTGGTGATGATCAAGGTTGTCGTAAAACCTCTTAGCCTGCGCAAACCGCTGGCCAGTAACTGGTCACTGCTCATGTCAAGCGCACCGTTTGCCTCATCGAGAATCAGGACTGCAGGGCGTCTCGCAATGGCCCGTGCTATTGCAATTCTTTGCACCAAGCCCGATGGCAGTTCTGCGGAGGGTCCTTCGGACATCACCGTTTGGTAGCCGAGTGGCAACTTGGAAATTTGGGCATCAAGCCCAATGAGCCTGGACGCACGAGTGGCAAGTTCGATCTCGTCGCCCTTTCTGAACATGATAAGGTTGTCCATGATGGTGCCGCGCATCATTGAGGCCCCTGGACGGACGATCGCCAGATATTGTTTAAGCGTTGCGCTATCAGTGCGCGGATCGAAGCCGCCAATGCGGATTTCTCCGCTGTAATTCGGCAGATAGCCACATATCAAATCCACAAGTGTTGATTTTCCCGCGCCATCGCGGCCAGTGATGGCAAGAATGCTGCCAGCAGGCACGGCAATCGAGGCTCTGTCGAGAATCATGCGGCTGCCCTGGTCATGACGGAATGAAACTCCGGCAAAGCGGATGTCCATGGGCCCCTTCGTCCATGCCGGATGCGACCGCTCCTGCACTCTGGGAAGTTTGAGCAGGGGCCCCGCCTTTTCAAGACCCACGATCACCGATTGCAGTTCGTTCCAGACTGCAACACAGCGCAGGAGTGGCTGCACCGCTCGGCCAGCCAGCATGACACAGCAGGCAAGCGCACCGATTGATAGTGTGCCAGCAATTACAAATACGGCACCCACTGTCACCGTCATCATTTGAGTAAGGCCGGACAGCAGGTTGCTAAAAGCCTGGGTTTCTTCAGCCAGCCTGATTGATGTGAATGAATGGGTAGCCAGCGTTTGCTGCAACCTTTCGAAACGCCGTTGCATCTGGCTTTCCATGGCACTGGCCTTGATGGTGGGTAATCCGTTGATTGCCTCGATGAGGAAATCGCGCGTTTTCATGTCTTCAATTGCCCGGTTAACATTGGTTTTGCGCACCCTGGTGCTCCGCCTGTGCGCAGCCACGCCAAGAATAAAAAACAGGGCCAACGGAATGGCGGCGAGCTGTCCACCGACAATAATCATCAGCCCCACATAAAGGGCCACAAATGGTAAATCCGCCAATACGAGGCGTGACGGACTGCCGTGCCATTCCGCATATGCGGTTAGCGCCTGAATGCGGTCTAGGTTCCGGCTGGCAGATTCGGTCTCCAGGAATGATGAAGGTGCAGCCATGACCCGTTTGAGAACTTCGTGATGGGTTCGCCAGGCCAGGATCGTCGCAGACCAACTGACAACATGATTTCTTGCAATCCTGAATATGGCTTCTGCCGTAACCGTAAGTGTAATTACAATAACAAGCGCAGTGAGCGTCTCCACCGCCTGCCTGGGAATGATACGGTCATAAACCTGCATGACCGCCAGCGGCATGAACAGCGAAAGAAGGTTAATGAGGATTGAGGAAACTACTACCGAAGTCGGCATGTCGAGACAGGCAGTGGCCAGGAGGGGAAATAGCCGCTGCCTTGCTCCACCCTTCACAGCCTTGTGTGGTTTATCTACTATATCCGTCAAGCCAAATTCTCCAGACTCGACAGTTACGTTTCTATGGTTAAGGGACTATGAAAAAAGGTCCCCTTACGGTCGGTTGGAGCAAATCATTTCTATTCCCTTACCAATTCCCTAACTTAATTGACAGAAATGCTTAATTTGACACCAGCCTTTACCAAATAGCCACAAACTATCCGATATCGTGCAACCTGAAAAAACTGCACCATTATGTTGTGTCGAGAATTTCATGGCCTCTAGTATCACTGCAGTGCCCCCTCTTTCTGACCTCTCCGGAGTGGCAGAGGAAATTCGACGTCAATTGGCTTCAGCCAAGGACGCTCAATTGGCATCGGAAGTTAGTCAGCACGATGAAACTGTGCTTTCCAACATCATGCTGACTGGGCAGCAATCCGGACAAGTCGCGCCGGTGGAAAACTTGGAAAGTAAAAGCTCCAGTGTGGCGAAAGTAACTGCAGCCAGCCTTGTTTCAAACTCTCAAAACGGCTCGGATCGCGACACTTCCACTGATGCACAGACAACCGAGCCGACCTACACCCTGCGGCAAGTTTCAGACGGGTCAGCCACGGCGAGTCACCATAATCTAACCCCCTTCGACAGACTTGAACGCCAAGCCTTGACGCCTGATGTTCATCTGGCTCAATCGGCCCAACTGGAAGCCACACCTCCGTCACATGCGGAAGTGCAACAATTTTCTACTGAGAGAGTAGTGCCTCAGTCAGCTTCTCCCGATACCAACCATGCTCCTATCGCCACCGCAGCCATTGCCGACCAGGCGGCCAGCGAGGATGCAGGCTTCAGCTTCACGGTTGCCTCTGCCAGTTTCAGCGATGTCGATGCCGGCGATCAGCTGAGCTTGTCGGCAACGCTAGCCGATGGCAGTCCGCTGCCGGCCTGGCTCAGCTTCGATGCAGCCACCAGCACGTTCTCCGGCACGCCGGTGAACGGCGATGTGGGAACCCTGACCCTCCGCGTCACCGCCAGCGATACTTCCGGCGCC
>JANNXN010000120.1:0-17891 GCA_031409595.1 Rhodobiaceae bacterium | reverse complement strand
TGTCAGCGTTTTGTCAGTTTGGCCTCAAAACAAAAAGGAGATGGTTGCGGGCAAGCAACCATCTCCACTAAATCACTCTCTTATCGAACCCATTCCTTCGCTGGACGGCGAAACTAGGAAATTTACTCGGTTCGTCTTTTGGAGGTCGAGGGCAATCAACCTTCCGTGGAGTGACTATTCTTTAAAACTGTACTTACTTTTTTACTTACTCTACTTACCAAACCGCAACTGCCGTCCGGTATGATCAATTTCTACGACATCTAACCTGATATTCCCATGAGCTTGATTGTCAGCGTTCTGTCAGTTTCGAGGCGCGGGCAGCCATATCAGTTTCCAATTCCCCATAGCCGGTAAAGCGGTATTCGAAGGCCAAACCCAGCATTTTTGCTGCTTCTTTAGCGTTTTCGACCAATTTCTCGTCATGGACCTGGGCCAGATATACGACTTTGGTATAGTTACCAAAGTAGGAGGAAAGCAATTCGGGGTGGCGATTCAGGCCCAATCCGGCCCAGATCAGCTTGTCAAAATGTCGCGCCAAATAATCGGTCAGATAGAACGCGGTGAATTCATCCTCGGATTTTGCAGCAAATGCCTGATTTCCGGAGAAAAACGCATAGCAATGGGGACCATCGATCCGCTCCACCCCTTCTACTTCCAGCATCTTATCGAGCAACCCGCCGGTGCCGCAGTCGCCGTAGAGTACGAAAATGGTTTTATATTTTTCGCGCTGGGCGCGGATTTTTTCACGCACCGCTGGCACAATGTGCTGGGGGGTGTTGTGCCATTTGGCTGGCAGGCATTGCACATCAAAAGCCGTCCAACGGTTGCGCTCAATCAGATCAACTATTTCCCGCGCCAGTGCGCCACAGGCAATCAGGAGCACCTCGCCTTTGCCGCTGGCAAACTGAAATTCTTCGGATGGTTTGAGGTCGACGGTTGTCAAACGCTCACCTGAATGGGGCCTAGCCCGTCGCCAGTTGATTGTGCTTGCGCGCCATGAAACTCTTTGCGGTTTCCACAGCCACGGCGGCGTCGCGGCAATAGGCGTCAGCGCCGATGGCTTTGGCGAATTCTTCGTTCAGCGGTGCGCCGCCAACCATGACGATATAGTCATCGCGCATGCCCTTTTCCTTCAGGGTGTCGATTACAACTTTCATGTAGGGCATCGTGGTTGTGAGAAGGGCTGACATGCCCAGAATATCCGGCTGATGCTCTTCGATGGCGCCAAGATATTTTTCAACGGAGTTGTTAATGCCCAAATCAATAACTTCGAAACCAGCGCCTTCCATCATCATGCCAACGAGGTTTTTGCCGATGTCGTGGATGTCGCCCTTGACGGTGCCAATTACCATTTTTCCAAGGCGCGGCGCGCCGGTTGCAATGAGCAAGGGCCGCAGAATGAACATGCCGGCTTTCATGGAATTTGCCGCGAGCAAAACTTCCGGCACGAAGAGGATGCCATCGCGGAAATCAATGCCAACGATGCGCATGCCCTCAACGAGGGCTTCGGTCAGAACCTTGTAGGGAGCCCAACCGCGGCCCAGCAGAATGTTAACCGCTGTCTCAACTTCTTCCTTGAGGCCGTCATAGAGATCGTCATGGACCTGCAGCACCAGATCTTCATCATTCAGGGAGTTCAGATCAAGTTCGCCATCATCGCTCATAAGGGACTCCGAAGGTGTAATTATCTTTCCATGATAGGGCTTTTGCGAGGTGGCACTGGGTCATCACGCGACATCCACATGCCGGAAAGCGACGGTTGAAGCAAGCATAAATGGCAGCTAATGATGGCCTATTCATCCCTCCTTCACGGAAAGAGTCAACGTGGCCGCCTCCCTCGACATCGGACGAATTCGTACCCAGTTTCCAGCCCTGGCGATCAAGGATGGGGACGCACCCCGCATCTATTTTGACAATCCGGCTGGAACCCAGGTTCCGCAGCGCGTTGTTGACCGGACGGTTGAAACGCTGGTTTCAAAGAATGCCAACCTGGGCGGTTTTTTCACCACAACGCGCGATGCCAGTGCGATGGTGGACATGGCGCATCAGGCTTGCGCCGATTTCTATAATGCGCGGAGCGCCCGCGAAATTATCTTTGGCCAGAACATGACAACGCTGACGCTGCATATGTCGCGTTGCCTGGGCCGCAAGTTCCACAAGGGTGATGAGATCGTGCTCTCGCGCATGGAGCATGATGCAAATGTGGCGCCATGGCTGTTGCTGGCAGATGATCTTGGGCTGGTGGTCAAATGGATGGACTTCGACCCCGAGACTTATGAGTTCCCGGAAGATGCTTTGCGGAAAGTGCTTTCCGACAAGACAAAACTGGTGGCGATGGGACTTGCCTCAAATTGCACCGGCACGGTGAATGATGTGAAAGCGTTTGCCAAGGAAGCGAAGACTGTCGGGGCCCTCGTGTTTGTCGACGCCGTTCAATATGCTCCGCACTACGCCATCGATGTGCAAGCATTGGGGGCGGATATGCTGGTGTCATCAGCCTATAAATGGTTTGGTCCTCATATGGGCATATTGTGGGGGCGCGAGGAGCTGCTGGCGGAAACTTTTGCCTATAAGTTGAGACCTGCCGGTGATGACCTGCCGCACAAGTTTGAAACCGGAACCTTGAGCCACGAGGGCATGGCGGGCTGTCTGGGGGCTGTTGAATATTTCGAACAGTTTGGACATGGTGATACGCGGGCGAAAAGAATTTCAACGGCGTGGGACAGGCTCGTTGGCCACGAACATTCGCTCACCATGAAGCTGATCGATGGACTGCGTGGCGTTAGAGGCCTCACGATTCGCGGCATCATGTCGGCCAACGCGCTGCATCGTCGTGTACCTACGGTTTCATTTACGCTGGAGGGCCATCATCCCGATGCCCTGGCTAAAAGCTTTGCGGCCGAGAATATTTTTGTTTGGTCGGGCCATAACTACGCTGTTGAACCGGTTAGCCGCATGGGGCTTTTGGAAAAAGGTGGTGTGCTGCGTGTCGGGATGGCGCATTACAACACGCCTTCCGAGGTCGACCAATTTCTCTCGTGCCTCACGCGCATCATCAGGACATAGATCATGGTTTATAAAATCGCAGTTGTGGGTCTCGGCAAGATTGCGCAGGACCAGCATTTGCCTTGCATCGCCAAGAACAAGGATTTCAGTTTGGCGGCTGGCGTCAGCCGCAACGCGAAGCTGGATCATGTTCCCTGTTTTGAAACTCTCGCAGCTTTGATTGCGAGCGGCTGTGCCGTGGATGCGGTGGCTCTCTGCACGCCACCCTCAGTGAGGCTTGCCATGGCGCGGCAGGCGCTGGATGCCGGCTACCACGTTCTCATCGAAAAACCGCCGACGCCAACGGTGGGTGAAATGATCGCGATAATTGATTGTGCCCGCGCCAAGAAACGGGTTCTCTATGCCACTTGGCATTCGCGTTACAACAAGGCGGTTGATGAAGCCAAACTCCGGCTTGCGGGCAAGCGCATTGCAAAATTGAAAGTCACCTGGCGTGAAGACGTCAGGCGCTGGCATCCAGGCCAGGAATGGATATGGGAACCAGGCGGTTTTGGCGTGTTTGATCCCGGCATCAATGCGCTCTCCATCGTCACCAAGATCATGCCGGAACCTATTTTCGTCGAGCGTGCCGTAATTGAAGTGCCGTCGAACAAGTCCACGCCTATCGCTGCACAGATCAAATTCAAGCATGGCGATGGCGGCGCTGCGGATATGTCAGCAGATTTCGACTGGCGACAAAAGGGCGAGCAGACCTGGGAAATTGAAATCGCGACTGATGATGGCATGTCATTGATGTTGAAGCGCGGCGGTTCAATCCTCGAGATCAACGGCAAGCTGATCATGGAAGCGCCGCTGGAAGAATACGAACTGATCTACGAAAAGTTTTCCCGCCTGCTAAACGAAGGCAATTCCGACTGCGACCCAACCCCGCTGCAACTCATCTGCGACTGCTTCATGCTGGGACGGCCGGTGCTGGTTGAAGCGTTCGTTTGATTGCCGCCAGATACCGGCTTTCGCCGGTATGACAGAACTTTTTGGTTATTCTGGCGAAAGCCGGAGTCTGGTCAATCATTTCTGACCATCGTTGAAGCTTCATCGATTTCGTCATGGAGGTCACGCCATTGCTGATTGAGTTTTTCGATGAGTTCAGTTTTCCAGGACCTTTTCCATTCCTTCAACTGCTTCTCGCGTTGGATTGCGGATTCCATAGTGGGATGGTGTTCGTACCAGACGAGTAGTTTCACATTGTAACGGCGTGTGAACCCGGAAACGCTGCCGTCCTTGTGCGCTGCAACGCGATTCCAAAGCGCGCTCGTGACACCAATGTAGAGTACGCCATCGCGTTTGCTGGCTAAGACGTATACGGCGGGGGATTTTTCGGCGTTCATGGAATTGGCCAACGCTTCGATACGATGCCGACTTTCGTCGGCATGACGGAATAAAGCAAGTCGTCATTGCAGCCCACCCATTTCGTCATTCCGGCGCAAGCCGGAATCTGGTGGGGGTTAGCTTCCCCGGCGGCGCTCGCGTTTGGCGGCGCCTTCGGCGGCGGTGTCACGGCCTTTGGCGAGGACTGATACGGGCCCAAGTTTTTCTTCGATGAGTTCGATTGAGGGCCTTGCACCGCGGGTGTAGTTCTCAAGGGATTTTCGCATGGCGGCGAGGTGGCCGGGGCTGGTGCCGCAGCAGCCGCCGATGATCTTGGCCCCTGCATCAAATGCCATGCGGGCGTATTCTGCCATAAGTTCAGGCGTGCCGGTGTAGTGGATGTGACCATCCTTGTACTGAGGAATTCCGCAGTTTCCCTTGGCCACTACATGGGCGTCGGGGCGGGCTTGGCTTATCCCCAAAACTGTTGCAATCAATTCCGATGCGCCGACGCCGCAGTTTGCGCCGATGGCCACAGGCTGTGTAGCCAGTGAAGCCGTGAGAGCCCCGAAAGCCTTGGGTGTAATCCCCATCATGGTGCGGCCGTTGGTATCGAAACTCATGGTCGTGACGATTGGCAGGCCAGCCTTTGCTGCCCCCTCAACAGCGGCGCGCAGTTCTTCTTCGGAGGACATTGTTTCAATCCAGAGAACGTCAACGCCACCCTCTTGCAAGGCCATGGCTTGTTCCTCAAAGGCTGATACGCCTTCTTCATGCGGCATGGTGCCAACGGGCATGAATATTTCACCCGTGGGGCCGACAGCACCGGCGACATAGACCGGGCGACCTGCAGCGTCGGCTTCCATGCGCGCGAGTTTTGCTGCCGCTATATTGATTTCGCGAACCTTGTCCTGTCCGTCATGAAGTTTCAAACGATGGCGATTTCCACCGAATGAATTGGTGAGGATAATATCTGCTCCGGCTTCGATGAATTCACGATGCAACTGGCGAACCCGCTCAGTTTGTTCGAAATTCCACATTTCAGGTGCGTCACCCGAAACCAGGCCCTTTTGAAAATAGTTTGTGCCAGTGGCGCCGTCGGCCAAAAGCCAAGGCCTGGAAGCTAGCGCCTCGGTAAATGATTGGTGGGCCATGGAAACCTCAATTCAACTATATAAAGAACTCTTTATATGATTTTTATCGAGTTGCAAAGCCCAAATGCGACGTTTTATGCTGGCAGATCAACAGCCACTCGCAGTATCGAAACAGAATTCCGCCGCTCAACCCGCACTTTCACCTCTTCGGGCGCTATTGAGACATGTCGCATTATTGTGTTGATGATGTCATCGCGCAGCGCACCCAACTTGTTTGGCTGACCATTGGTGGCGCGCTCGTGGGTGAGCAAGACTTGCAACCGTTCGCGGGCAATGGGCGCCGTGCCCGGATGCGCTTCACGGCGCTTTCGAAAACCAAAGAAATTCATGCCGCCCTCCCTCCGAATATCTTGCTCAGCAGATTGAAGCGCTCATGCGGAACATTCATTGCAACATTTTCACCAAGCAGCCGATGGGCCGCATCACAATAGGCACGGGCGGGTGCAGACATGGGGCTGGCCAGCGTTACGGGTTGACCCAGGTTTGAAGCGCGCAAGACCTGATCACTTTCAGGAATGATGCCGAGCAGCGGCACGGAAAGAATATCCATCACATCTTCCACTCGCAACATTTCGCCGCGCCCGGCTCGCCCCTGATCGAAACGGGTGATGAGCAGATGTTTTTCAACCAGTTCGCCCCGTGCGGCTTTCTCTGTTTTGGAATCGAGAAGGCCGATGATCCGATCGGAATCGCGTACCGAAGAAACTTCCGGGTTGGTTACGATCACGGCCGCATCAGCATGGCGCATGGCGAGCGCTGCGCCCCGTTCAATGCCGGCTGGACTGTCGCAAATGATCCAGTCAAACTGCACGCGCAATTCCCTGATGACGCGGGCCAGGCCCTTGTCACTCAATGCGTCCTTATCGCGAGTTTGCGAGGCCGCCAGCATTGAAAGCGTTTCGATGCGCTTATCCTTGATCAGCGCTTGATGGAGCTTGGCGTTGCCCTGGGCCACATTGATGAGGTCATAAACAACGCGTCGCTCGGCGCCCATCACAAGATCAAGGTTGCGCAAGCCAACGTCGAAATCGACGACGACGACATTTTTTCCGGTAACTGCGAGGGCCGCACCCAAGGCAGCCGTGGATGTGGTTTTGCCCACGCCCCCTTTGCCGGATGTTACGACGACAACTTTAGACATTGGAATTGCTCCTGACTTTTTCAGTTCATTGCTTCGATGTTCATGATGTCCCGATCGAGCCTTGCCTGCACTGATGTGCCCCGCAGCCTTGGATCGAATTCATCCGCCGTTTTGTAGAGGCCGTCGATCACCAGGATCTCGGCGTCAAATTTATTGCAGAATATTCGCGCATTGGCGTTGCCGTTGGTGCCTGCGAAGGCTCTGCCACGGAGGCTGCCATAGACATGGATTGAGCCACCGGCGATGATTTCGGCGCCCGATGCCACCGAGCCCACGACAGTTACATCGCCGTTGGGAAAGATGATCGATTGGCCGGAGCGCACGGGATAATCGATGAGGAGAGCGGAACAATCTGAGTTAGCTTCCGGTGGCGGCGGCTCGGGCAACAAGACTTTCAGTGGCTCAGGTTTTGGCTCTTCGCGCGGCAGGAACACACTGCTTGGTTGGGCGGCTCCCGGCAACGGAGCGAGCCTTGCTGGCAGCCACTCAGGGTTCACACCTTCGACGGCGATAAGCCGGAGATCGCGGCTTTCGATATGCGCCACGATTTCGAAGGCTTCATCCTTGGTGACAGTCAGATTATGTAAATCCAGCACAATGGGCCGGTTGGAGAAGAAGCTTGGAGATTTGGTCTCCCAGCGATCCAGCTCCGAAAGCCACTCATCCAGAGGGCGTTCGGGCGTTAAAGCAAAGGCCAAGTAGGAACGGCCCAATAAACGAAATGAAATCCGCGACTTAACAGCGACTGACACGATATACACCCTCAACGCAACGCACCCCAGAACTTGGATTTCGCCAGATCATGGTTAATAAAGGGTTAACGAAATGTCGTGAAAAGGCACGTGTTGGCCGTCCGGATACTATGTCGTTAGGCTTTTTCTGAACCGTAGAAAAGGGTTACGACGTGTTGGGCCTCGGCAAAAAATAACCAGCGCTCGACAACTGCGGCGAGCAAAAGAAGTGGCGCTGCAAGGAACGAAAACCACGGACTGATGAGACAGGCGGCCAAGCCTGCCAGGCTCAAGACCAGAAGCATCAAAACCAGTTTTCGCAATTTCAAAGCGTGCTTGCGCCCGACAGCGAAGCCCATTTCCTTCATGATGTAGTTCTCGGAGGTGTGTGGCACTTCCCATTGGCGCACCCCTGCTCCCAAACCTGTGGCAGCCGCCATCGTATGGGTACGCTCGGCGCTGTCAATGCTGCGCCAGTAAAAATATTTGAGTGCTATCACCAGAAGCGTGGCTGCTGCGGTGATGATCATCTGGAATATCTGATAGCGATCAAAGATGGTGGCGATCATTGTCAATAGTGCACCGCCGGTCGCCAACGCGAAAGCCAAGTAGACGGGCACCGTGCGGGGATTATTCCAGGCGCGGATTGTTGTCAGCGTGGAATATATCTTACCGGTGCAAAAAACAGCAATGGCGCACATCAATGCTGTGATGAGGCCAAGCGGGGCGATCACGTTTGGCGCCGGAATGATATTTGTCCAAGTTGCGGCGAAGGCCACAGCGGGAACGTAAGTAGCTACGGCCACTACGCCTTCACGCGAGAGCCATGAGCTCCGCCACTGAGACAATGCCCGCCACGCGCGCTCGGGTCGACCGAGATGGAATGTTGAGGAGAGCAGGCCGACGGTGATGAGGCCGAGTGCAATTGCGGTGGAGACCAAACCGAAGATTGGATTTGATACGGGGCCGTGATTGAAACCCACAAGCCCCAGAAGTGCAAGCAAGCCGTAGCCGGCGCCTGAGGCCGTAGTGAAGAGGATGACTGAATAGGCGGGATTCATTTAACGATGTCAGCCTTCAAGCTTGTCTGAGTGATCTTCCTGCGTAGCCTGCGATGCCGTGCCGCTGCTCAGCAATTTGTCGGCCCATTTGAATAGCCGGTCCATGGCTGAGCCATCACCTTTTGGCAGTGCGACAGCTTTTGATGTTTGTGCATCCCGGCGCCTGCGGGGCGGAAGATATTTGTTCACTGGCTTGTAGTTCATTTCCGGCAGCAGGTCGAAGCCGTCACGGGCTTTCACCAGTTGGGATACATCGGAGTTCGGATCGCCCAAATCGCCGAAGTGGCGGGCCCCGGTTGGGCAGGCTTTGACGCAGGCGGGGGCACGATCCTCGGGTTCCAAATTTGTGTTGTAAATCCGGTCCACACACAGCGTGCATTTTTTCATGACGCCCACCGTGTAATCATACTCGCGCGCACCATAAGGGCAGGCCCACGAGCACAGCTTGCAGCCGATGCAGGTATCGGGATTCACCAGCACTATGCCATCCTCGGCGCGCTTGTAGGATGCACCCGTGGGACAGACCGTAACGCAAGCGGGGGTTTCACAATGGAGGCATGAGCGCGGGAAATTCACCACGCGGCTGTCGTCCCTGCCTTCTTCTTTCACTTCATAGCCATGAACGCGGTTGAGCCAAACACCAGATGGATCAGAGCCGTAAGGATCCGTATCAGAAAGTGGTGCTGAATAGCCTTGCGTGTTCCATTCCTTGCAGGACGTGGCACAAGCCTGACAGCCAACGCAGGTATCGAGGTCAATGACGAGGCCGAGCTTTTTCTGGTTGGGCCGCGGGGTTGGAAGCGATGTCATCTCTTCACTTTCAAAGTCTTGAACTGGGGAGCGCTGGCGGCGGCCTGGTCGGCGGCTTTTTCCACGCGCACTTTGAGGTCGTACCAGGCGGCCTGGCCGGTTATGGGATCGCTGTTGGAGAAGCGGTATCCGCCTTCGCGTTCGGGCAGAAGATCGGAAATCAGGTGATTGAGCAGAAAACCTTTTTTGGCTTCTGGGGCGTTGGCCGCAAGGCCCCAGGTACCTGATCTTTTTCCGATGGCGTTCCATGTCCACACGGTATCGGGGTTCACGCCACTCATGAGTTTTACCTGCCCCTTGATCTCACCGTGGTGCGAAGTGACCGTCACCCAATCACCATCGGCAATGCCAAGTTTGGCAGCACGATCAGCGTTCATGTAGAGCCAATTGCGCCCGAGGATTTGCCGCAGCCAGGAATTTTGCGAACCCCAGGAATGATACATGGCCATGGGACGCTGGGTGATGGCGTGCATGGGGAAATCATTTTCCGAAACCATATCGCCTTCAAAGGGCGGATACCAGAACGGCACCGGATCAAAATACTTTTTGATGCGGGCGCGATGCTCCGTAGGCGGAATGTTCTTGCCATGCCCCTGGGCAGCCAGCCGGAACTTCTGCAAGGGTTCACAATAGATCTGGTGGATGATGGGTTCGGGCTTTCCGATGAAGCCAAAGAACGTGGCCCAATCCAGGTAATCCCAATTCACATGGCGGAAATATTTCATGTGGTTTGGCAGTTCATAAAACCAATGGCAATCGTTTTCGATGTAGGCCTTGAGCTGATCGGGGTTTGGGGTGCCCCTGCCCTGATGCCTGCCGTTTGGCCCGCGAAAACCGGCAAGCGGCCCGAGGCCTGGAGCCCGCTCATGGTTCACGATATAATCGGGATAGCCGCCGGGATAGCGCGGGTTGCCATCGGGCCTAGTCATGCCGGGAAGGCCGAGCCTTGCGCCCAAATCCAGCAACACGGTTTGGAAAGCGCGCACATCGCGCTCGGGCTCCACCACGGGTTGGCGGATGGAATCTGCCGGGCCATCGGCCTCGGAAATGGGCCTGTCCAGCATCGAGATGCAGTCCCAGCGTTCGAGATAGGTGGTGTCGGGCAAAATCAGATCGGCGTATTGCACCATCTCGGAATTATACGCATCGCTGTAGATGATTTTCGGGATGACATACTCACCATCACCGCGCTTCGCCGTGAGTGCCTTCATGGTGTCGGGCACATTCATGGCTGAGTTCCAGCTCATGTTGGCCATGTACATAAAGAGCACGTCGATGGTGTAGGGGTCGCCCTTGGCGGCATTGTTGATGACCATGTGCATCATGCCGTGGGCCGCAATTGGCGCGTCCCATGAATAGGCCTTGTCAATGCGGAGCGGTGTTCCTCCTGCATCCACCAACAGATCTTCCGGGCTGGTGACGAAACCCAGCGGCGGACCGGGCAAAGGCGTGTTGGGCTTCACCTGCCCCAGTTTCCCGGCGGGCTTCACATGGGGCGGAATAGGTTTGGGGAACGGCGGCTTGTATCTGAAACCACCTGGCACATCGATGGTGCCAAGGATGATCTGCAGGAGATGAATGGTGCGGCAAGTTTGGAAACCATTGGCATGGGCGGAAATTCCACGCATGGCATGCATGGCCACCGGGCGGCCAATCATTTTCTCATGCCTGCGGCCGGTATAATCCGTCCACGGAATATCAAGCTCGATCTGCTGTTCGAAGGCCACTTCGGCGATTTCAGCAGCAATGCGTTTGATGGTTGCGGCGGGAACGCTGCATTTTTCAGCCACCGCATCCGGGGCATATTCAGGCGATAGAAACCGCTCGGCAATCAAGGTGAAGCTGGTGACAACCTTGCGGCCATCGGGCAAAGTGAAGCGGCCCATGATAACGGGCAGCGCATCACTTGAGGTGGCAGGCATCGGTGTTGCGGTGTGAGAATCCCAAACGAGGGCAGCGCCTGATTCAGCGCGCGCAAACAGGCCATCATCGGGACCGCCCGGATTTTCGATGACCAGCCAGGGCGCATTGGTATAGCGCTGCAGATATTCGCCATCGATCTTTTGCGCGGCAAGCAATTCGTGGATGAGTGCGCCCACGAACAATCCATCCGTGCCGGGCTTGATGCCAACCCATTCATCGGCAATGGCGGAATAGCCGGTCATCACCGGATTGATGGAAACAAATTTGGCGCCCCTGCCCTTGAGCTTTCCAAGCCCCGTCTTGATGGGGTTCGAGGCATGATCTTCTGCAACGCCGAACAGCAGGAAATATTTGGTGTGTTTCCAATCGGGTTCGCCGAACTCCCAGAAGGAGCCGCCAAATGTATAGAGGCCGGCTGCCGCCATGTTGACCGAACAGAAGCCGCCGTGAGCTGCATAGTTCGGCGTGCCAAATTGCGAGGCCCACCACCCGGTGAGACCCTGGCTCTGATCGCGACCGGTGAAGAATGCGAGCTTGCGCGGGTCCTTGTTGCGCACTTCGGAGAGCCAGAGCGTTGCCGTGCGGAGCGCTTCTTCCCATTCGATTTCGCGGAACTCGCCTGAGCCCCGCTCGCCCACGCGGATCAGAGGCTTGGATAGCCTTGCCGGCGAATAGTGCTGTTTGATGCCGGAAGCGCCCTTGCCGCAGATCACGCCCTTGTTCACCGGATGATCGCGGTTGCCTTCAATGTATTTGACCGTGCCGTCCTTGAGATAGACCTTGATGCCACAGCGACAGGCGCACATGTAGCAGGTCGTGGTTTTCACCTCGTCCCAGGTTTTTGGTGATGTGTCGATAAAGGGTTCGGTCATTGTGGCCTATGCTGCGACGATTCCGGCATACCTTACGGTTAGAATTGGCACTATGATAGGTCCAGACGGGTTATTCACAGGGACCATATCGGGTGCGCGACTGGCTGGTACATATCAAGCATTCGGAAAACGCCAGCCTGCAGATGCAAATTCGCGAGGCGCTGGTTTCAGCCATACTTGACCAGCAATTGGCCCGGGAAGAGCCCATTCCTTCGACCCGCAAGATGGCGAAGTCGCTCAATGTTTCACGAAACACCGTCGTGCTCGCCTACCAGGGATTGCTGGATGACGGATTTCTGGTGGCCAAGGAACGCTCAGGCTACTACGTTTCGGAGAAGGCCGGCACAGATTCAACGCTGCCAAAGCGTGCGCAGACAAGCGCTCCCAGCGGCTCGCTGGATTGGTCGAAACGTCTCAAGAAGAATCCGGCTGCCCAAGACAACATTTCGAAGCCCCTGAACTGGCAGAGTTACACCTACCCTTTTATCTATGGCCAAGTTGACCACACGCTGTTTCCGGTGGCCGAATGGCGCGATTGCACCCGTCAGGCCCTGGGCAAGAAATGGCTTGGCACCTGGACCAATGACACTTGGGCCCATGATGACCCATTGCTGGTTGAGCATATTCGCCGCCGCATTCTGCCGCGCCGTGGCATTATGGCCAATGATGATGAGATTCTCATAACGCTCGGCGCTCAGAACGCGCTCTACTTGCTCAGCAGCTTGCTGGTGGATGAGAACACGCGGGTTGCCATGGAAGAGCCGGGCTATCCCGATGTGCGCAATATATTTCAATTAAAGACAAAGAATGTGGCGCTGGTTCCGGTGGATGAACATGGCATCACGCTCAACGCTGACCTAGGTAACGCGCAAATTGTTTTCACAACACCCAGCCATCAGTTTCCAACCACGGCAACGATGCCCATTGCGCGCCGTCTGGCGCTTTTGAAGCTGGCGGCGGCGCGAGACTTCATCATCATTGAAGATGATTATGAGTTTGAGACCAATTATGTGAACGAACCCTGCCCGGCTTTGAAGTCTCTCGATGAGAAGGGCCACGTTGTTTATGTGGGATCGCTTTCAAAATCGCTGTTTCCGGGATTGCGGCTGGGTTTCCTGGTGGGGCCGAAAAAACTGATCGCCGAGGCCCGCGCGTTGCGGCGATTGATGGTGCGGCATGCGCCAAACAACAATCAACGCACCGCCGCGCTGTTCTTGTCGCTCGGCCATCATGACACCTTGATCCGCAGGCTGCACCGGGCCTATCACAAGCGGTGGGAGATCATGGCGGCGGCCCTTGAACAATATTTTCCGGCTTCATCGCAACAACCAAGTTTTGGCGGCACGAGTTTTTGGGTGAAGGGTGCTGCTGATCTGGATAGCGAAATGCTGGCGAAGGAGGCGGCGGCCAAGGGCATTCTGATTGAGCCTGGCCGCGTGAATTTCGGCGTCAAAAATCCGCCGCGCAATTATTTCCGTCTGGCTTTCTCCTCGATAGATGAAAACAAAATTGCGGCGGGCGTGAAGCTGTTGGCGGAAACGATCAGAGATGTCCGCGCCTAGCAGTGTTGACAACAAGGCGCGTGCGGCACTTCTGGTTCTGACCGCGATCGGGCTTGCCACAACACAAGACGCAATTGTCAAATCCATGTCGGGCACCTACCCCGTCTACGAAACCATGGTCATTCGCGGTTTCACGTCGCTGCCGATACTGGCAATTTGGCTGTGGTGGAGACACGGAATTCACCGGCTCATCACGCCGCACTGGCCGCGGATTGTCTTGCGCGGTGTCATTTTGTGCTCGGCGTATTTGGCGTTCGTCCTGTCAATCGCTGCCATGCCGATGGCCAATGCGGTTGCGATCTATTTCACCATGCCGTTTTTTGTGGGCGCACTCGCCGGGCCGTTTCTCGGCGAGCGGGTGCCGCTGGATCGCTGGATCGCAATTGTCACCGGCTTTATCGGCGTCATCGTCATGGTGCGGCCGGGCGTGGAAGCTTTCGAACCGGCATCCCTGTTGGCGCTCTATTCCGTTTTCGGTTATGCGGTTGGCCAGATGATGGGGCGGCGCCTGGCGCAAAAAGTTGAACCCCTGGTGATCGCCAACTGGCAAAACGCGATCTATTTTCTGGTGGCGATTGCGATGGGTGCGTTCCTGATGACGGCGGACTTGCCGGCCACGAGCCACAAGAGCCTGGCTTTTCTGATGCATCCCTTCGCATGGCCCACGCTCGAACATTTCATCGGCCTCAGTGCCGTGGGCCTGCTTGCGGCCTTCGCGATGATGAGTTTCATTTCGGCTTACAAGCTGGAGGAATCAAACTTCGTGGCGCCCTTTGAATATTCCGGCATGGTGTGGGCGGTTGGCTTTGGCTTCATCATCTTCAACGACTTCCCCGACGCCCGGACATGGATCGGCATGGCGATAGTCGCGGGTGCAGGGTTGTTCATGCTGGCGATGGACGGGTGGGCAAAACGTCAAAGTCCATAACGCCGCCAGAGTTTTCCGGCCAGCGAGTTTTCGGGGAAGGCGGCTTCGGCGTCCACTTCGCGCTTGGCCCAGATGGAGGCGTACATGTGCATGAAGGGCGAGGGCGGGGGCTCACGGTCATCGAGAAAATAGGTTGGCACATTCCACCATGAGGCAGGGTTTACTGTTTCGGGCGGCAGCACGGCAACGCCGTGACCCGTATCTTCCAACATCAGCCGTGTGAGCAAATGCGGTCCCATGTTTTCCCACGTGCGGTCTGCTTCGGAGAGAGATGCCACGCGATCAGCTGCCCGATGCCAGAGATCGCCGGAGGCTGGTTCGGGGTTGACCATCAGGCAGTTGGTCACCTGCGTTAAGGTTTCGCCAGTCGCACTTGGTTCAACATAGCGGAACGGGCGGCGCTTTTCTGAAGCGACCATGGGGGCTGCCTCAATATCCGGGCTATCCATCAGCGCCACCACGTCCATATCAGCCCACATGCCACCCATGTCGGCCAGCACACGGTAACGGAACAGGCTCGACACGTAATCCATGGAACAGTTCCCGTCCCTGCCCTCTGGCACAAGTTCAGCAGCGTCGCGCACGCCAGCACCCGACATTGAATGGGCATCGGGCTCGTAGCTCCACAACGTCACACGGTAGCCATGACGCAGGAAACTTGCGAGACTGAGACGCGCCAGACGCGAGAGGTCTTCGGACGCCCAAAACATGTTCACAGGAAGAGATTTCAACATGGACTGAGCCCCGATACGTTTGCGATTTATGAAATTTTTTCTTAGACCCCGATTGTGACCGCCGCCATTCCAAATGTCTAGACTGGATATCCCACCCACGCCTTGACGGTTCGGAGCGCTAATGAGGATTGAATGCGCTGGATGCCGGGAAGCCTTGATATCCGTGAGCGGTGGATCCGTTCATAGTCGGCGGCGTCGATTGCCACCACACGCAAGAGGTAATCGAACTGGCCGCTCATCAGATGGCATTCGAGAATTTCTGGAACCCGCTGCACCGCCTTTTCAAATTTTTCGAAGGCTTCTTCAGTTTGGGCGGTGAGCGACACTTCAACGAAGAACTCATTGGCAAAGCCAAGTGCGGTGCGATCCAGCGTTGCGGTGTACCGGGTGACGATGCCCGCCTCTTCCAGAAGCTTCACGCGGCGATGGCATGAGGAAGCCGACAGGCCCGCTTTCAAAGCCAGATCATTGATGGACTGCTGGGCATTTTTCTGCAGTTCAATCAGAATTATTTTATCTATCTTGTCTATTTCACGGGTTTTCATTCTATATATTGTACATTACTTCGAATTATATTTCAATACCACATTGAATACACTCCTCCTTTGGAAATTCTTTCGAACGGAAATGAGCTATTTTCGTTTTTATTCCATGGAGGGCGAAAAATGCTGATCGGCATACCAAAAGAAATCAAGAATCATGAGTATCGCGTCGGCTTGACACCAGTTTCGGTGCGCGAAGCAGTTCGCCATGGCCACAAGGTCTGGGTGCAGGCCAATGCTGGCGCTGGCATCGGTGCGGCGGATGCGGATTATGCGGCAGCAGGCGCTGAGATCATCAAGACTGCCGAAGAAATTTTCGCGAAGGCCGACATGATCGTCAAGGTCAAGGAACCGCAAGCTGTCGAGCGCGCCATGCTGCGCGAAGGCCAGATTCTTTACACCTACCTGCACCTTGCTCCCGATCCCGAGCAGACGAAGGACCTGGTGAAATCAGGTGCGGTTTGCATCGCCTATGAAACAGTAACCTCGGCGCGCGGTGGGTTGCCGCTTCTTGCCCCCATGAGCCAGGTTGCAGGCCGCATGTCGGTTCAATCGGGTGCCCATTGCCTGGAGAAAGCCCAGGGCGGACGCGGCATGTTGCTGGGCGGTGTTCCCGGAGTTTCGCCTGCCAAGGTGGTTATTCTGGGTGGCGGCGTCGTTGGCACCAATGCGGCAGCCATTGCCCTTGGAATGGGCGCTGATGTCACCATCATTGAGCGCAGCACCGACCGGATGGAAGAACTGGTGGCGCGCTTCGGCATCCAGGCCAAAACCTTGTACTCAACGCAAGGCGCCATTGAAGATGAATGTGCTTCCGCTGATCTGGTGATCGGTGGGGTTTTGATACCCGGTGCTGCAGCGCCAAAACTTGTTACCCGCAAGATGCTGAAGGATTGGAAGCCTGGCTCGGTGTTTGTGGATGTGGCCATTGATCAAGGCGGCTGCGCTGAAACTTCGAAAGCCACAACCCATGCGGAACCAACCTATGTGGTGGATGATGTAGTGCATTACTGCGTGGCCAACATGCCAGGCGGTGTTGCCCGCACCTCGACATTCGCGCTCAACAACGTGACACTTCCCTTCGCGATGGCGATTGCCAACAAGGGCTGGAAGAAAGCGCTGGCCGATGACGTGCATTTGAGGAACGGCCTGAATGTGGCGCATGGCAAAGTGACGTACAAGGCGGTGGCCGATGATCTCGGGTATGAGTATGTGTCGGCCGATAAAGTAATCGCGGGCTGATAGGTGTCACCCAACAAAAGAGGCCGGTCAATCGATCGGCCTTTTTGGTATTAAAATCAAATTAAACGTCGGCCTTCACGTCCAGAACCTGGCGGCCACGATACATGCCGGTCTTCAAGTCGATGTGGTGAGGGCGGCGCAATTCGCCGGATTTCTTGTCTTCGATCCAGGTGATCGTCTGCATCTTTTGACCTGAACGGCGCATGCCGATGCGGCTTTTTGACATTTTTCTTCGTGGGACGGCCATTTACAACTCCATGTGTTGGCGGCTTCTAACCGAACTCAGGGTTCAATACAAGTGAGGTATCCGCCCATCTGGTTCATTCTTCCCATTATGCGGTAAGCGATTGAGGAAACCCGCTTGGAAGGCCTGCCAGCCTTGCGTTTTATGGGGTTTGGCAGCACGGCGGCCAAAAGTGCTGCCTCGCGCCTGGTTAACTTTGATGCGGGTTTCCTGAAATGCAGCTGGGATGCGGCCTCGGCCCCATAAACACCTGGCGCCCATTCCACGATATTGAGGTAAATTTCCATCATCCGGCGCTTGGACCACACGAAGTCCATCCAGTAAGCTACTGGAATTTCTAGACCTTTTCTAACGAATGTGCGTCCGTCCCAGAGGAACAGGTTCTTGGCAACCTGCATTGGAATTGTGCTGGCGCCCCGAATTGGGCCCTCGTCGTCGTCAAAGGCGTCCTCGACCACACCCTGAAATTCCACCCAATCGACGCCATGATGTTCGCAAAATCTCGCATCTTCCGAGGATATGACGGCCTTTGCCAGATGCGGTGACATTTCGTCGATGCTGACCCAATCCTTG
>JANNXN010000119.1:0-1531 GCA_031409595.1 Rhodobiaceae bacterium | reverse complement strand
CGATCTCGACAAAGCGGAAGGGCTGTATCGGCAGGTTCTGAAATCATCGCCGCAAGAGTTCGATGCTCTTTCTCTCCTTGGAACACTGTTAAGCCAGAAGCGGGAATTCGCCAAGGGGCTGGACTATCTTCAAAGTGCACTTAAGTTACGCCCCCAATCATTGAATACCCTACTCAACACGGGCCTCTGCTTGCAGGAGTTGGGACGCGACGCCGAGGCACTTGCCGTTTTCGAAAGTGGCAGCAGGCACAAACCGGAATCTGCCGAATTCCTGCGCGGCAGGGCTTTTGCACTTTTCCGGCTGAAAAAATTCACCGATGCGCTGAGTTGCTATGAGGCAATGGCAGCCAAGAAGCTTTCAACCGTGGAGGACCACATCAATCACGGTGTTTGCCTTTATGAATTCGGCAGATATGAAGAGTCGCTTGCCAAACTGACAATGGCCAATCAGGCTGATCAAAGAAATGCATCGCTAATCTACAACATCGGTCGATGTCTCCTTAAACTAGGCCTGCTTGATCCAGCTCTTGCCGCTTTAGACGCATCGCTGCAGATTCAGCAAGGTGAAAAAAAAGCCCTGATTGCGAAGACTGAAACACTGCGCGAAATGAATAATTCGGCATTGGCTCTCGAAACTATTGCGCATGTGCTGAACATAGAGCCCGAAAATGCCTTTGCCCTGGGGCTTAAGGCTTCTCTGTTGTTGGACCTGGGGCAACAACCGGAGGCCGCCAACATATTTCGGGATCTTGTGAAAAGAGGTGAACTTGTTGGCGAGTCGCTTCAAAATCTTGCGCGCTGCAAAACCTACAAAGTCATGGACGGTGACGCTCAAATCATTCTGGACGGCAAAACACTGACAGGGCTTCAGCCTGCCGAAAGATCGTTGATCTACTTTGGCATATCCAAGTGCCTGAATGATCTAAATCGATATGACGAGGCAATAGAGTCAGCGGCAGAAGCCAGAAGACTTCGCCCAGCGACTCAACAAAGAAACTACAATTTTGAAGCTATTGCAACCGCGTTCAACGAAGACCAGTTGCACAGCTTTCCGGTTTCGAGGAACCAAAGTCATCAACCGGTGTTTGTGGTTGGCATGCCGCGTTCTGGAACAACTCTCATCGAACAAATTATCGCCAGTCATCCTCTGGCACACGGGGCTGGCGAGCTTCACGACATGATGCGAATTGGAACCAAGCTTGGGGCGCTGGAAGAGGACGCCAGCAAGATCAGCAAGGCATTGACCCTGTGGTCTGAAGATACGCTTGTAAAGGCATCTGGCGAATATTTGAAATCACTTGGGCGCGTGATGCCAGATGCTGTCCGCATAGTCGACAAGATGCCGCATAATTTTATGCTGGTTGGCACGATTTCCATTCTGTTTCCAAATGCGAAGATTATTCACTCCACGCGGAATGCCGCTGATACTTGTATTTCAATCTTCATGAACGACCTCAAAGGCAACCATGGCTACGCCGATGATCTCGAGACACTGGGTAGCTATTATGCCAGCTACTCAAAGCTTATGTCG
>JANNXN010000118.1:0-2247 GCA_031409595.1 Rhodobiaceae bacterium | reverse complement strand
AAACCAGCGGCGAATAGTGGCCTTGTGGTTCCCGCATCTTCCAACCGACAGGCTGCAACGGCGTAACAAGGCGTTGGCCGCGCGTGATGCGCCGCCCTTGGTCGTCGTGGCAAAGGTGGACAATGCGCTTCGCCTGTCAGCCCTTGACCGCAAGGCAGCCTCACTTGGGCTTGTCATCGGCCAGCCGCTCGCCAATGCCCGCGCCATGCTGCCAGCGCTCGAGGTCATGGCGGCAAACGCGCCAGCCGATTTGAAACTGCTTACAGATATTGCCGACTGGTGCGACCGCTTCACGCCCTTCGTGGCGCTTGATGGCGCTGATGGCCTTCTGCTGGATGTGACCGGCGCCACCCATCTTTTTGGCGGCGAGCCAGTGATGCTCAAAAAAATTCGTGGGAATCTGCAAGCCCAGGGCTTCACCGTGCGGTGCGCCATGGCTGGAACTGCGATGGCAGCGCGCGCCTTCGCCCGTTACAGGGATGGCGCCGTAATCGCACCCGGCGAAGAAGCCGGGGAGATAGCGCCACTTCCCATCGAAGCGCTCAATCTTGATCCCATCACCGCCCATGCGTTCCGCCGCGCCGGCCTCAAAACAGTGGGGCAGGCGGCCAGCCGCAAACGGCAAGAGATTACAGCCCGCTTTGGCGCCGCCACAGTTGCCACACTGGATCAAGCCTTGGGCCATGTTGGAAAACCGATTTCCCCTCAATCACCAGTTCCCGATTACTGGAAAGAACAGGGCTTCGCCGAACCCATCACCTCCGAAGCAGCAATCCGCCTGACGCTCAAATCCCTGGCGGTTGCCGTGTTTGAAGTTCTGGAAAAACGTGGCGAAGGTGCGCGTCGTCTTGAGGCCGCATTTTTCAGGGCCGACGGAGCCGTTCGCCGCATCGCAATCGAAATGGGTGCGCCCACGCGCGACCCCGCAATCATCGAACGGCTTTTCCGCGAGAGACTGGACACCCTCATTGATCCGCTTGATCCGGGTTTCGGCTTCGATCTCATCCGCCTGTCCGCCAGCCGTGTAGAACGAACCGACGCCGAAGTGGCCGATTTGCATGCAGGCGCGCTCGCAAAAAAGGACATCAGTTTTCTGGTTGATCGGTTGGCCGCGCGCTTCGGCAGCCACCGCATTCTCCTGTTCCAGCCCAACGACACGCATATTCCCGAGGCGGCCTGGTCTGCTGTGCCAGCGCAATATGCAAAGCCTGCAAAACTTCCCTGGAAAAAAATCCGCAATGCGGGGGATGCGCCGCGCCGCCCCTTGCGCCTGTTCACACGGCCAGAACCTGTGAGATTTTTGCCGGGTTCACAGCTTCTCATCTGGCGCAGGGTGCAGCATGGTGTGGCAAAAAGCGAAGGCCCCGAACGCATCGCGATGGAATGGTGGCGTCATCAAACAGTGCCGCCAACGCGCGATTATTTCCGCATGGAAGATGGCGAGGGCAGGCGCTATTGGCTCTATCGCAACGGCATTGCTGCCTGCGAAGATGTGATCCCGCAATGGTTCCTCCATGGGGTTTTCGCATGAGCGCCTATGCCGAAATCGCGGTGACGACGAATTACTCGTTCCTGCGCGGCGCCTCGCATCCGAAAGAATTGGTCGAGACGGCAGCAGCGCTTGGCTATGCGGCCATCGGCATTGCCGATCGCAATACGCTGGCTGGTGTGGTGCGCGGCTTCGCAGCGTTGCAGGAAATCAAAGGTCACAAGCCCAAGCTGCTGGTGGGTGCGCGCCTTGTCTTCGTCGATGGCACGCCTGACATTCTGGCTTACCCAACAGACAGGGCAGCCTATGGCCGCCTTTGCCGCTTGCTGAGTGCCGGAAAATTACGCGCCCCCAAAGGCGACTGTGTTTTGGCTCTCGGCGATCTTCTCAAATGGCACGAGGGGTTGCTCCTGGTCGTGATGCCGCCCCATCCCGGTCAGCAGGAAGTGGTGCAAGGCCCGTCGCAAAATTTCTGGAACGCCAACCTCGCCTTGCAAGATGCGGAGGTGGGAGAAATACCCCCTGAAGTCTATGTCAAAAATTCCCAGGCAAGCTTTGAAAAAACCCAACTCACCATCGAAAGCCTGTGCCGCATGGCGCCTGGCAGGCTTTGGCTCGGCGTATCCATGCCGCATCTGGGCGACGATCAACGCCAACTGCGGCAATGGCAGCGCGTGGGCGCCGAGGTTAAAGTGCCGCTGCTCGCCACCAACAACGTGCTCTATCACTGTGCCGAGCGGCGTGAGCTGCAGGACATC
>JANNXN010000117.1:0-1871 GCA_031409595.1 Rhodobiaceae bacterium | reverse complement strand
TGTTTAGCCCGGGGACATAGCTGACACCTGTTCGGAGACATGGTTGACACTTTTTCGCAATTGTGCGGGAGGGTTGATCATGGCTTGGAAGGCGGTGTCGATAATGGAACAGCGACAGGAACTTGTGCGCTTGGCAATGATGGAAGGCGCAAACCGGCGGGAGGTTTTCAGACGCTTCGGGGTGAGTGCCGAGACGGGTTACAAGTGGATTGGTCGCGCGGCAGTTGGTGAAGATTTTGGTGACCGTTCGCGCAGGCCTTTGAGCAATCCGTTGCGATGCTCCGAGGATGTGGAGCAAGCTGTCCTTGTGGTGCGTGACCAACACCCCGCTTGGGGGGCGCGCAAGATTGCCAACGTTCTCGAGCGGCAAGGCTTGGAGATGCCAGCCTGTTCAACAGTCCATGCTATATTGGTGCGCCATGAGCGGATTTCACTCAAACGTTCTGGCGCTCCTGCCCATTTACGCTTTGAGAGGTCTGAGCCCAATGAGCTGTGGCAGATGGACTTCAAGGGATCATCAACCCTTGGCAATGGCGAAAAGCTTTACCCCCTCACCGTGATTGATGACCACTCGCGCTATGCCTTATGCATTGGCGCTTGTGGCGATGAGACGGGAAACACAGTCAAAACCCAGCTGACAGGCGTATTCCTGCATTATGGCCTGCCACAGGCCTTCTTTGTCGATAATGGCAATCCCTGGGGCGATAGCCAGGGCGGGGAATGGACCAAGTTCAGGGTCTGGTTGCTCAAGCTTGGCATCCAGCTGATCCATGCCAGGCCCTTTCATCCGCAAAGCCGCGGCAAGAACGAGCGCTTTCACCGCAGCATGGATGACGAGGTCTTCGCCATGCGTGCACTTGCCAATAGGCAAGAGGCCCAGCAGGCCTTCAATCACTGGCGCGGCACCTATAACCATGAGCGCCCCCATCAGGGCATTAACATGAAGCGCCCCGCCGAGCGCTACCGTCCATCTCCACGCAGCCTACCGGAAAAGCTGCCGCAGGTTGAATATGCAACAGGTGAAATCATCCGCAAACTCTCTTTCAACAAAGCCACCATCGCGTTCAAGAGCAAGAACTGGAATGTTCCACGCGCCTTCCAAGGCGAATATCTCGCCATCAGGCCTCACGACAGCGACGGCATCTTCGGCATCTACTTCGGTGCAAACCTCATCAAAACGATTGACTTGACCCCATGAAAAAGTGTCAACCATGTCTCCGAACAGGTGTCAGCTATGTCCCCGGGCTAAACACTCTCTGCACATTACTTTAAATTCCTTTCGCCCTCGGCAACAGAACCTTTGCTCGTTACTTTCTTGGTTTGGGTGATGCTGATGGCGGGTGGTTCGGGCAACAACAGGGGCGCAATTGTCGGTGGACTTTCCATCTGGGCGATCTGGTCGCTGACTGAGATATTTACCAATCGATTGCCACCGGAGTGGATATCACGATCATCCTACATCCGCATGCTGTTGATCGGATTGCTCCTGCAATTCGTCTTGCAAAAGTTTCGCCAGGGACTCATCCCCGAAAAATCTCCCTCAATCCGGTTGTAGAAAAAATACAGCCAGAATGGACCCCATGTGATTTTGGTAGCGAGAGCCCGTTACCGCCGTTCCCCCCGACCGGATGAGCCGTTATTCTCATTGCAATTGACGGATGCATAGAAGATCGCAGTTAAGCCTTAAAACTGTGTTGCAGTGGCGCAATATCGCCTATGAACTATCTTTCTGAATTCGAGTTGGCGCACCGAATGCCCAAAACGGACACTAGCAGGCTGCTGAAAAACTCCGATTCACCTATGAATACACTCATATCACCGTGAACGTAAGTGAATCAGATAGGGAACGAAACAGAATCAAATGCCGCTAA
>JANNXN010000116.1:0-4421 GCA_031409595.1 Rhodobiaceae bacterium | reverse complement strand
GTTTACGTCGTCCAGAAGATGGTGCGCACGGCGTTCCGCAACAACAATGTGGATACCTGCGCCCGGGTTTGCCATTCGCCCACCGGCTATGGCCTGAGCAAAACCTTCGGCACATCGGCTGGCACGCAGGATTTCAAATCGGTTGACGAGTCCGATGTCATCATCATCATTGGCGCGAACCCCACCGATGGCCATCCCGTCTTTGCCTCGCGCATGAAGAAGCGCTTGCGTCAGGGCGCCAAGCTCATCGTCATTGATCCCCGCAAGACCGACATCGTGCGCTCGGCCCATGTGGAAGCGCAGTTTCATTTGCCGCTGCAACCCGGCACCAATGTGGCCATCGTCAATGCGTTGAGCCATGTGATCCTGACGGAAGGCTTGGAGAACAAGGCTTACATCACTGAGCGGTGCGACCCGGTTGAGTTTGCGCGCTGGTGTGATTTCATCCGTGAACCGATCAATTCACCAGAGGCCATGGAACCAGTCGCTGGTGTCAAGGCCGCTGATATTCGCGGCGCCGCACGGCTTTATGCGACGGGTGGCAATGGCGCGATCTATTACGGCCTCGGCGTTACCGAACACAGCCAGGGTTCCACCATGGTGATGGCCATGGCCAATCTTGCCATGCTGACCGGAAACGTGGGCCGCAACGGTGTTGGCGTCAATCCCTTGCGCGGGCAGAACAATGTGCAGGGCGCCTGCGACATGGGCTCGTTCCCGCATGAGTATTCGGGCTATCGCCATGTGTCTGACAACACGGTGCGCGAGATGTTTGAAAAGGTGTGGAACGCCGCCCTTGATCCGGAGCCCGGCCTTCGCATTCCCAACATGCTGGATGCGGCCGTTGAGGGAACCTTCAAGGGCATCTTCATCCAGGGCGAGGACATTGCCCAGTCCGATCCCAATACCAAGCATGTGACTGCCGGATTGGAAAACATGGACTGCGTTGTGGTGCAGGATCTGTTCCTCAATGAAACGGCGGCCTTCGCCCATGTGTTTTTCCCCGGCACATCCTTCCTCGAGAAGGATGGCACCTTCACCAACGCCGAGCGCCGCATCAACCGGGTTCGCCAGGTCAAGGCGCCCATGCAGGGCAAGGATGAATGGCAGGTGGTTTGCGAATTGGCAAACGCCATGGGCTATCCGATGGCCTATGGGTCAGCCGCTGAAATCATGGACGAGATCGCTGCGGTGACGCCAACCTTCAAGGGTGTGTCATTTGAGAAACTCGACCGGCTGGGTTCCGTCCAGTGGCCGTGCAATGACAAGGCGCCGGAAGGAACGCCGCTGATGCATGTGGGTGGCTTCGTGCGCGGTCTCGGCCGCTTCATGATTACGGAATTTGTGCCGACGGCGGAACGCACCAACCGTTCGTTCCCGCTCATTCTCACCACGGGCCGCATCCTGTCCCACTACAATGTCGGCGCGCAGACGCGGCGCACCCAGAATGTGACCTGGCATAAGGAAGACGTGCTGGAAATCCATCCCCATGACGCGGAGGTTCGCGGCATTCAGGATGGCCAGATGGTTTCAATCTCAAGCCGCGTGGGAGCCACAACGCTGCGCGCCATGATATCCGAGCGCATGGCGCAGGGCGTCGTCTACACCACGTTCCACCATCCGGTGTCGGGCGCCAACGTGATCACCACGGAATATTCGGATTGGGCCACGAACTGCCCGGAATACAAGGTCACCGCCGTGCAGATCACGCTCTCCAACCAGCAGTCCGACTGGCAAAAGGATTGGGAAATCCGCGAAGACGAGAACAAGCGCATAGCCCCCCTCGTGGCAGCAGAGTGAAAATGGGAAAGGGCCCTCATCCGGCCGTTGGCCACCTTCTCCCATGCCCTGCGGCACGGGAGAAGGCGCTTGGCGATTATCGCCTTCGCCCGTTTGCGCAGCAAATGGGAGAAGGTGGCCGAAGGCCGGATGAGGGCCCCTTGAACAATTCCATTCCTGCTAGCGGTGTTCTTTACGGAACGGATGGTCCTCACCCCGTTGTCTGGCAGGTTCCGGAGGAAGTTCCGATTGCCATTCTGTTCAACTCAGAACCCTATGCGGTGATGATGGCCACACCGGCTGACCTTGACGATTTCGCGGTGGGCTTTGCGCTTGCCGAGGGCATTGTGGCGTCAGCCTCCCATGTGAAAAGCGTTCTCACGCTGCCATCGGAAGAAGGCCTGGCGGTTGATCTGGCGGTTGATGAAAGACACTTGAACAAGGACCGCATGGTGAAGCGCAGCCTGGAGGGGCGCGTGGGGTGCGGGCTGTGCGGGATTGAAGACATCAAGGATGCGATCCGCATGCCTGCTGGCAAGGTTGAAGGCCAACTGTCGCCGCAAGCAGTTGCGCGCGCCTATGATGACCTGCCCAACCATCAACCCATGAACGCCATCAACCGCACGGTTCATGCTGCGGCGTGGTGTTCCGTTCACGGAGATATTCTGCTGTCGCGCGAGGATGTGGGCCGCCACAATGCGCTGGACAAATTGATCGGCGCTCTGGCCAAGGCAAAAATGGATCCACGCTATGGCTTCGTTTTGATGTCGAGCCGCTGCAGTTTCGAACTGGTGCAGAAATGTGCGCTCGCTGGCATTGGGGCACTCGCCACGATTTCCGCCCCCACCGCACTGGCGCTGCAGCTTGCCAAGCAGGCGGGCTTGAAGCTTGCGGCGCTCTCCAAGGGCGGCGTCATGATATTTGATCAGGAGTAATATTCATGGAAGTGCATGACATGGTTCGCATGGCCAACCAGATCGCCAGTTTTTTCAAAGGCTATGGCCATGACGAGGCTGTGAAGGAGGCGGCGAACCATATCAACAACTACTGGGATCCGCGCATGCGGGCCCACCTGTTTGCCTATTTGGCCAAGGGCGGCGAAGGGCTGGACCCGCTGGTCATCGAGGCATCGGCGAATATCAGGAAGCCGAAAGCGGACGCTGCGTAAGCGGCTTCCCGTCAAGCGGTGAATCGCCTAGGGTTGCAGCCATGCCGCAGTCGGTCGAAAAGTTCATCACACACTGGAAGGATGCCAAGGGCGGCGAGCGGGCGCAATCGCAGTCTTTTCTGAATGACCTTTGCGACCTGCTGGAAGTCGCCAGGCCCAAAGACAATGATTACAAATTTGAATATGCCCTGCGCGGCGACAAGGCGACGGATTTTGTCGATCTCTACAAGCGCGGGAGTTTCGTGCTGGAATCAAAACAGTCCCGCGTGAGAGGCCAGAAGAAGGCGGTCGAGGGCCAGGACGATTTGCTGACAGCGACAGAACAGCCCAACCAGCGCGGACCATCAAGCCGGGCGTGGGACGTGTTGATGCTGAACGCGCGGCAACAGGCGGAAAATTACGCGCGGCACCTGCCCGCTTCCCATGAATGGCCGCCCTTCATTGTGGTGTGCGATGTGGGCCACTGCTTTGAGGTTTACGCGGACTTCACCGGCAAGGGGCGCAACTACACCCAGTTTCCGGATCGCCAGGGCTTTCGGGTTTTCATCGATGATTTCCGCGATGATAAAATCCGCGAACAGTTCAGGCAGATGTGGGAGAACCCGCATTCGCTGGACCCTGCCAAACGCGCCGCCAAAGCCACCCGCGAAATTGCGGGCGCCTTGGCGGAAGTCTCAAAACGGTTGGAAAAACAAAACCATCCGCCGGAAGAAGTGGCGCTGTTTCTCATGCGCTGCCTGTTCACCATGTTTGCCGAAGATTCAGAACTCATTCCGAAGGATTCGTTCACGGACCTGCTGACCCGCTGCGCCGGCGACCCCAATAAATTCATGCCCATGGTCACGGAACTTTGGAAGCAGATGAATGGCGGCGGGTTTTCCATCGCAATTGAATCGGTCGTCAAGAAATTCAATGGCAAGCTTTTTATCGAACCCCGCGTGTTTCCCATGGGGCGTGAAGATATTGGCGTGTTGAAAGCGGCGGCCACGAAAGACTGGACAGAAGTTGATCCTTCAATTTTCGGAACGCTTCTTGAACAGGCGCTAAGTCCGGCGGATCGTTCCAGCCTTGGCGCGCATTACACGCCCCGCGCCTATGTCGAGCGCCTGGTGATTGCCACCGTGATTGAACCCCTGCGCGAGGAGTGGAACAATGTGCAGGGCTCGCTTGAGGTAGAGCCCGCAGAGGCGCTCACCCGGGTGAAAGCATACCACCAAAAACTCTGCGAGGTCCGCGTGCTGGATCCCGCCTGCGGCACGGGAAATTTTTTGTATGTGACCCTCGAATTGATGAAGCGCCTTGAGGGCGAAGTGCTGGACATGATTGAAACGCTTGGTGGGCAAGACGCCTTGCGGCTGGAACGCTTCACGGTGGACCCGCACCAGTTCCTGGGGATCGAACTCAACCCCCGCGCCGCCGCCATTGCCGAGCTGGTGTTGTGGATTGGCTATTTGCGCTGGCATTTGAAAACCAA
>JANNXN010000115.1:0-14870 GCA_031409595.1 Rhodobiaceae bacterium | reverse complement strand
TTTGAGCTTTCAGGTTCAAGCCCCGGGATCTTTCAATTCCTTGGCGATTGCCCGCGACAGCCAGAGTGCGCCCACCAACATCACAACCATAACGCCCATGAAACCATAATGCTGCTGGTTCTGCCACAGGGCTACGCCGAGAAAAATGCCGATGAGAACCGCCGCGGAAAGCGTTCCAATCCGCATGATTTTCAGTATCAGGCGGCTCAATGGGGACATTTCACTCATTTGCTTCCTATCGCTATTTTGAACATGTAAGCTGAGTGCTTCATAAGCTCAGGATTGAAAATGTCAAAAAAGACGCCGGATCTTTCCACCCTAAAGCCTGAAACCCGCATTGTGGCCAGCGGGCGCGAATATGCCGAACATGGCATCGTCAATCCAGCAGTTTATCACGCCTCAACAATCATGTTTCCAACCGTCAAGGCGCTGCATGATCGCGACCAGGACTATATCTATGGAAGGCGGGGAACCCCCACTTCCAGGGCAGTTGAAACAGCGATTGCCGCACTTGAGGGTGGGCATGACTGCAAGGTCTCTCCTTCCGGACTGGCCGCGATTTCCACGACACTTCTGGCGTTCTTGAAAACGGGCGACCATTTGCTGGTGACAGATGCGGTCTATCATCCGGCGCGTCAGTTTTGTGATTCAATTTTGATGCGATTGGGCATTGAGACAACCTATTATGATCCGCTGGCTGGCAAGACCATTGCCTCACTGCTTCGCCCTAACACCCGGCTGGTCTATTGCGAAAGCCCCGGCTCACAGACGATGGAAGTTCAGGACATTCCAGCGATTGTCGAAGCGGCCCACAAGCACGGCTGCTATGTGTTGCTCGACAACACGTGGGCTGGCGGACACTATTTCAAAGCCTTCGAGCATGGCTGCGACATATCAGTGCAAGCGGCCACGAAATATATCGTTGGGCATTCGGATGCGATGCTGGGTTCAACAGTATGCAACAAGGAGACCTGGCCGCAATTCAAAGACACCTACGAGACCATGGGACAATTTGCGGGGCCTGATGACATGTATCTGGCGTTGCGTGGTTTGAAGACACTGGACGTGCGGCTGGAGCGGCATATGCGCAATGCCATCAAAGTTGCGGAATGGTTGCGGGGGCGAATCGAAGTTGAAACGGTTCTTTATCCCGCGCTCAGCAATTCGTCCGGCCACGAAATCTGGAAACGGGATTTCACGGGGTCATCCGGTTTGTTTTCGATTGTGTTGAAGCCCACATCGGAAGCAGCGGTCGCTGCAATGTTGGATGATCTCACGCTGTTTGGCATGGGTTACAGCTGGGGTGGATTTGAGAGCCTGGTGGTTCCATTCAAACCACATCGCAGCGCCACGAACTGGACACCGGAAGGCCCATGCCTGCGCTTTCACATTGGGCTGGAAAACACCGATGACCTCATTGATGATCTCAAAAATGGTTTCGACCGGATGGCGAAGACGCCTTGAAATTCCTGCCACATTTCCCACTTAGCACTCAGACATGGAGATGTTGATGAAATTGGACTCTGGACTTTTGTTATCTCTTACCCTGGCTGTTGGGCTGGCCACTGCCGCGCTGGCGCAGGAGTCGGACGACCCAGAACTGGTGTTCAAGAAAACAACGGTCTGGCGCCTGTTGTCACCGGATGCAAAGCTCGCAACCTACGCCCTTGATGATCCTGATATCGAAGGTGTTGCCTGCCACTTCACTGTGCCGGAAGTTGGTGGCTGGAGCGGCTGGGCAGGCTTTGCGGAAGAACGGTCGGAAACATCGCTGGCCTGCCGCCAGATTGGTCCGGTCAAATTCAAAACCAAATTCCAACAGGGTGCTGAAGTCTATCGCCAGCGCCGCTCTCTGTTCTTCAAGAAAATGCAAATCGTCCGCGGCTGCGACGCCAAGCGCAATGTGCTGGTGTATCTGAGCTACACCGACAAACTCATCGACGGCTCTCCCCAGAACTCAACTTCAACCGTTCCAATCATGCCGTGGGGCACGCTACCCGCGCCGAAGTGCGGGGATTTTTTGACCAATTAGGGCAAACCCCTAGTTTGGCAAAATGTTCTGGTTCATTCGGAAGATATTGTCTGGGTCATATTTCCGTTTGACCTTTTGCAGCCTTGCATAGATATCGGCTCCAAAGGCATTTTGAACGAGTTTCTCACCTTCTCCATGTCCCGGAAAATTCAAATACATGCGGCCCGTTGAATGGCGTTGCATATCATTCCAGAAGTTTCGCACCCAGCCGATGTTCTTGTCATCATCAGCAGCGTCAGACCAAATCGCATCGAGGCTTAACATGAAGGGCATTGAGCGATCACCGAAGGCTGTTGCGTCGGCCTCGATATTCTGCACAGCGCCGCCGAATTTCCAGATTGAAGCGAATGTCATTTCGGACGGGCGCAACTTCAATCTGGACGTAATATCATGCACAACTGCATCATCAAGATTGGAAAGATAGGTCGATTTCCAATAGCAGCGATCCCTGCCCTTCGGGAAAAGCGGATCATAGATCGATTGAAGCGTGCGGTAGGGCATGCGGCCACTGAAATCAACCAAAGACTCACCAAAACCGCGCAGCGGTTGTGTTATCCGTTCGCCTTCATCGGCTGGACCATCATAGACGTGGGCCAGCGCCACAACCCGGCGACCCCAAGCCTGTTCCGGGATTGACGGATCCGGTTGCACTGTTGAGAACTCCGCCAGCCCGCTCAATCTGTCCGGCGCAGTTTTCATGAAATCCCGCCACAGAGGCAATATCTCGTTGGCGCGTTCTTCGGGATAGGCTGGTCCACAGAAGAAGAGTTCCGGTTCAACTGGGTGCAGTTTGAATTCAAAACTTGTGACAATGCCGAAATTTCCGCCGCCGCCACGCAGCGCCCACAGCAGCTCCGGATTTTCCGTCTCGCTGGCGCGGATTAACATCCCGTCTGCGGTTACAATGTCTGCTGCCATCAAATTGTCGCAGCTCAAACCATGGGTTCCACGCAACCAACCAATGCCGCCCGAAAGTGTAAGACCCGCAACACCGGTGTTTGAAATGAGCCCGCCGGGCGTGGCCCTTCCAAATGGCGCGGTAGCGGCATCCACATCGGCCCATGTGGAGCCGCCTTCAACAGTGGCGCGGTCCAGACCAGGCAACACCCGGACGGCATTCATGAGTGACAAGTCCACCATGAGGCCCCCTTCACAAACGGCGTAACCTGCAACATTGTGGCCACCAGAGCGAACGGCGATACCCATTGAATTATCACGCGCAAATTTTATGGAGGCCGCAACATCTGCAGCGTTTTTGCAGCGCGCGATGAGGGCTGGCCTGCGGTCAATCATGGCGTTCCAGATCACCCGTGTCGAATCGTAAGCTGGATTTGCCGGTTCCAACACCTCGCCCCGCAGGCTTGAGCGGAGGTTTTCGATTGCTGACGTATTTGCCATGTTGTGCTCCTTTGACATTTACAGAGGCTAGCTTGACTGTTGGCAATGCACTAAAGTCAAAAACACTGAAAGGCGGTCATTTCTGTCATGGCTGGGTCGAATACCAGATTAAATGTTGCGGTTCTTGCCGTGCCTGAGGTTACAGCTTCATCGCTTTACGGCATGTTTGATCTCTTTTCTTCGCCGGGCCGCGATTACAAGTTCATAACGCACGGTGCTGCGGGAGAGCAGCGCATGCATCCATATGTTGTAGCTAAAAGCATTGAGGTCTTCGAAGCCGCCAACGGAATTAGAATTCAACCAGACTATAGCTTCGCCAATTGCCCTCGACCCGACATCGTTTGCATCCCGGACTTTTTCGTTAACCCGGGGGATAGCGTTGCAGGGCACTATGAAACGGAGGCGCTCTGGTTGAAGAAAGCGCACGATGACGGAGCAATGCTGGCAAGCGCCTGTTCGGGTGCTGTGTTGCTTGGCGAGGCTGGATTCCTGGATAACCGCGAAGCGACAATTCACTGGGGTTACGTATCAACGCTCACAAACAATTACCCAAATGTAAGGGTGAGGCCACATCAATCTCTTGTCTTGAGTGGCGAAGCGCAACGCATCATCATGGCAGGTGGCGGTTCAAGCTGGCAGGATTTGGCCCTGTATTTGATCGCGCGCTTTGTAAGTCTCAGGGACGCCATGGAGGTGGCGAAGGTCTACATGCTGCAATGGCACGACATGGGCCAACAACCATTTTCGGCACTTTTGCGATTCAAGCAAACGGATGATGCCATGATCAATCGATGCCAGCAATGGGCTGCCGACAACTACAAAACGCAATCACCAGTGGCGGCGTTGACGCAAGTTTCAGGCCTCCAGGATCGCTCATTTGCGCGGCGATTTGCAAAAGCAACCGGCATGACGGCGCTGGACTACATTCATGCCTTGCGGCTGGAGGAAGCCAAACAGATGCTGGAGACAGGCGATCTGGCGATTGAGGCAATTGCCAATGAAGTGGGCTATGAAGACACCAGTTTCTTTGGCCGCCTATTCCGGCGCAAGGTGGGATTGACGCCGGCACAATATCGTCGGCGGTTTGGTTCCTTGCACAGGGTGCTTGGCAGAACCTGAAGTTGGCGACCCCGGCACGATTCGAACGTGCGACCTAATGCTTAGAAGGCATTTGCTCTAGTCCAGCTGAGCTACGGGGTCTTGAGGTACACAAACTAATGGGTCCAATTCTCTGTCCGGCCCCATTTGAAGTTGTCGGAGTAGGACTTTTTGTGGGTGCGGACTGGTGGTTCCACCGCCACGACATAAGCCAGACCTTTGCGCTGGGCGTAGGCTATCGCCAGATCCTTGGTGGTGAATTCCAGTTTGAGTTGCTGGCGGGTGTCATTTGAAGATGTCCAGCCCATGAGCGGATCCTGGGTGCGCGGCGCCTCGGATTCATATTCTAGGAGCCATCGGTCGGACTGACCCTTGCCGGATTGCATGGCGTTGCGAGAAGGCTTGTAGATACGTGCAACCATGGATTTCCAGCCCTTCCAGTACTCCAAAACTGAATGGTCGGGGCGGCGGGATTCGAACTCGCGACCCCCTGCGCCCAAGGCAGGTGCGCTACCAGACTGCGCTACGCCCCGACATTTCAGACTTTGAAGCGCTGCTTATAGAGAAAACTTTGGCGAGAGCAAGCTACTCCTCGCTGGTATTGAAAATACGGTGAAAAACCTTGTCATTTTGCCGCAAACCGAGCTTCTTAACCGTTCCAGCGGCAATTTCCAGAACGCCCAAGACCGGCTCCTGAACGCTCACGATATCCAGCGACTGGGGAACTGTGTTCTCGGCAATGGCCGCGATTGTGCCGTCTGCCCGGATAAACAGCATGTCCAGCGAGATATTGGTGTTTTTCATCCACATGGCGACGGGTCTTGGCTGCTCGAAGTTGAACAGCATTGCCTTGTCCTCCGGCAGAAGGTGACGGAACATCAAACCACGCTCGCGGAGTTCCGGCGTATCGGCGATTTCGGCGGTGAACATGGTTGTAGTTTGGCTGCCTACGACAGTTACCGGTTCAATTTTCGAGATTTGCGCGTCCTGGGCCTGCGCTGATGCGGCGAACATGAAACAACATGCCAGAAAACTCAGCATTAGCCGTCCCATACGCCATCCTTTCTACGCAACTCAGCAACTTGATATTATACTCAGTTTGTGTGGGCAGGGCCACCCTCAAGACTCAACCTGATTTCAGCCGCCATATTGCCTTTTGGACCCTCGCCAAATCTTACATACACCCACTGTTCGGGAATCAATTCGGCAATTGCGGTTTTCCGCAGGGTTTCCATGTGAACGAAAACGTCTGGCTTGCCTTCGCCTTCGGAGACAAAGCCGAAGCCGCGCGCACGATTGAACCACTTGACCTTGGCTTTCACCCAGCCCGTTGAAGGCACCACACTGTTATGAGTGCGAGCCTTGCGCTCAACCGGATGAATAGCAGTTGAAAGATCAACTGAAAGAACACGAAGACACTGGTAGCCCTTTTGGCGGGCCACAACTTCACAGGTGACGCGCGCGCCCTCAAGCGGCGCTTCGAAGCCATCGCGCTTCAAACAACTCAGGTGCAGCAGAATATCTGGAAGACCGTTGCTTGGTATGACGAAGCCATAACCGCGCCCTACATCAAACCATTTTACCAAACCATCAATCTGAATGATTTGAACATTTGGTTCCGCGTTGAAGTCTTGCCCTACTACTGCATCACTATTTGCGGAGATACTCGCCGTCATGATCTTTACCCACCCCATCTTCTGTTGGTGGCTTTGCCTCCACCGTCCAACCTCCATAGTTTTGATCAAATCTTAAACATTTGTACAGTGGGATTTCAAATAACCGATGCGGAAAACTGGAAGTGTGGTTTTGTTGCATCTGGTCCAATCGCGTGTTGGCTGACAAAAATAGAGTTTAGTCTTTAGTTATGCGCACATAACTACAAGTGACTCTAGCGGTGACAAAAACCCGTGGTGTCTGATTTTGATACAGGTTCCACACTACAGCCGCATTTCTTTGGGCCAAAACCGCCGTAGCAAATGAAAAACTTGTCAAAGTGATTCGGTGCGGACATACAAGCAATGGTGCGCTAACGTATTTAAGAACACCTAACAGCCTGCGAGGAGCTTATGAAATATCTGCACACAATGATCCGCGTGTCCGATCTGGATGCCTCTCTGGATTTTTTCATCAACAAGCTTGGTTTTGTTGAGCAGCGCCGATACGAAAATGAAAAAGGGCGTTTCACCCTGGTGTTCGTCGCTGCACCGGATAGCCCCGATGCGCCAGTTGAGCTCACTTACAACTGGGATCCGGAAGCCTATGCGGGCGGGCGAAATTTTGGCCATCTCGCAATTGAAGTTGAAAATGTTTATGACTACTGCGCAAAGCTGCAGGCTGCGGGCATCACCATCAACCGCCCACCGCGCGAGGGCCGCATGGCATTCATCAAGACACCGGATGGAATTTCGATTGAGATATTGCAGAAGGATGGCGCGCTGCCGATAGCCGAGCCTTGGGCCAGCATGGCGAATGTGGGAATCTGGTAGTTACAATTTTGGCATGCCCGTAAAGATGCCAGAATTTGCTTCCAGATAGTCCGCCATTGCATCAACCACGGCACGGATCTTGGCGGTGTTGCGCGATGACTCATGATAGACAAGCCAGAACGGGCTTGACACAACGGGTGCGGGGAAAACCCGTTGCAAAACATCCAGGCCTTCGGCCAGTGCGCATGGGACAACTCCGATGCCATCGCCGAGACTGATCATTCTGGTCACGCTGTCGGTGCTGCTCATGCGCATTACCTGATCGGTTTCATGTCGGAAATCTTCCAGCCATCGGCAACCCGGCTGTGAATGCAAGGAAGTGACGTAGAGTATGAGTTGGTGTTTGCGCAATTCATCCGGGTTGGCGGGCTGTCCACGGGCTGCGATATAGTTTTTTGAGGCATAGGCGACCCAACCCATATCAACGGTGCGGCGTGCAATCAGATCGATAGATGTTGGCATTGCGCCGCGCAAGGCGATGTCAGCCTCCCCTTTGGCGATGTCAACAAAGCGGTTGTCGGCATTGAACTCAATGCTGAGGGCAGGATATTTCGCGCGCAGCGGGGGCACCATTTGCAGCAGGCTTTGAACCAAGGCTCCGGGGCAGGACACGCGCACAGTCCCCTCTACATTTTGCTTGGCAGCAAGGATACAGGTGGTTGCTGACGCAACCGCGGCCTGCATCAGTTCCGCCGCCTGAACGGCTGTTTTCCCCTCCGGCGTCAATGAAAATTCTCGCCCCGCCCGCAACACCAGGACAGCGCCAAGCGCTTCTTCGATAGCCGCAAGTTTGCGGCTGACGGTTGAGCTGTCCACACCCAGAATTCGCGCAGCGCCTGCGACCGACCCTCCTTGCGAGAGCGCCAGCAAAACCTTGAAGTCACCCCAGTCCGTCACTGCCACAGTCATTCCCGCAAACTGATCAATCAAGGTGGAAGCGTATGGGCCATGCCGCATATTTGCAAGCGACGATTGCGGTGGCGGGCATCGACGGGTGCGCGGATTGCCATTAGCTTCAACATGATCGGAACAAACAACAGAACACCACACACAGTCTGGGGAAAAGGCGCCTCGGATTGATCGGGGAAGATTTGCCTTAATCTAGATCAGGAGTTCAGTCATGAAAAAACAATTCTCGTTCAAGTCTCTTGCCAGTGTATCGACACTGGCGTCATTGCTCGTGTTGAGCAGTGCCACCTTCACCTCGCTCGCTTTTGCTGCAGAACCTATTTGGGATGGCAACAAGGTGGAAATGACCAGCGAACAATTGGCACCCGGTGTTTTCGCCTTCTATCCTAGGGATGCCAAGGAACTCAATGCCAAGGGCGGGCCTGCTGCCACCAGCGGCGGATTGATTGTTGGCACAAATGCCAGTCTGTTGATCGAAACAATGCTCAACGAGCGCTTAAACAAGCAAATCAAAACGCTGGCGGGTGCAGCCCCCCTTACTTATGCGGTGAACACCAGTGCACATGGCGATCATTCCTATGGCAACATGTATTTGCCGCAGGACACCACGATCATCCAACACGTCAACGCCAAAAACTATATCGACCAACATCTCGATGACGACAAAGCCTTCATGATCCAGAATTTCGGTGAAGGCCGTGGAATCGAAGTAATCAAACCGCGCACAGGTGAGGTTTTGGTACCGGCGGGCGGGCGGGTGACGCTCGATCTTGGCGGCAGGCTGGTTGAAATCATCGACTTCGGATTTGCGCAGACTGGCGGCGATCTTTTCGTTTGGGATCCAAATGCCAAAGTGATGTGGACCGGTAACGCCATCATCGCTGCAAAGCCGGCGTTGCCATGGCTGCTCGACGGCCATCTCGTGGAAACACTGGCAACACTGACCAAGGTTTACGACTTTCTTCCGCCGGATGCCCGCATCGTCCCTGGTCATGGCGTGGAGATCGGGCGCGAGGAACTGAAATGGCACATCGACTATCTCGCTGCCGTCAAACAGAATGTGGGAGAGGCAATCGACAAGGGCATGAATCTTGAACAGACGGTGGCCGCCGTGAAGCTGCCCGAGTTCAAAGGTTATGCGCTTTTTGACTGGGTCCACTCCGGCCTCAACGTACCTGCGGCCTTCAAAGACCTCAGCAAGTAAGCTGCGTCACTTACTTTGAAACTGAACCACAGATTGGGGAAAAGGCACCTCAGTCTGAACGGAAGAACTTTGCCTTAAACAACATGAGGAGGACGGCCATGAAGAAACGCAATTTTCTCAAGGCCGCTGTTGCTGCTGTGCCAGCGGCATTCATCGCAACCACGGCCAATGCCGGCGAGATGGGTCCGGTGCTGGCTGTGGTCAGCCACCCCGTCACGGACTATGCCGCCTGGCGCGTGGTGTATGACAGTGCGGAACCAATTCGCCAGAAAGCCGGCGTCACTGGTGCCGAAGTTTTTCGCGATCCTAGCGCATCGGACGAGCAAATGGAGTCATTTGCGAAGTGAAAGATGCGCCAGATTCAAAGTGTTAGAGCAACTTATCGACGGTCAATTGACCGTCGGTTGCTCTAATGATCCCAACATGATGGTTATCATAAACCGCTTTCCAACTACCGAAGCAGCGCGAGGCTTCCTGGGCGATCCTTCCCTCATGGACGCGATGATGAAGGGTGGCGTCACGGCACCGCCGACAGTGGTTCTGGCCGTCGCGGTTTGATCAGTAAAATTCGATGGAGGAGACAATGACCACCGCTCATATCAATTGGCCCCGGAAGATACGTGATATTCACAATCATCACATGAACTCAACCGTGTGGGATGATTTCAAGTTTCGCAAGGACGACATTGTGCTTGCAACCTATGCCAAGTCGGGCACCACATCGACCCAGCAAATATTGGCCCAACTCATTTTCGATGGCGCCGAGGGCATCGAGACGAGCAAGCTTTCGCCATGGGTTGATCTGCGCATCATGCCGCCTGAAGCAATCGCCGGATTGGAACACCTGCCCCACCGCCGTTTCCTGAAAACCCATCTTCCGGTTGACGCATTGGTTTTTTCGCCAAATGCCAAATATCTTTACGTGGGTCGCGACGGGCGCGACATGCTGTGGAGCTTGTACAACCATCATGTGAACGCCAATGAACACTGGTATGGCGCTCTTAACAATACGCCGGGCCGGGTTGGCCCCGCCATTGAACCGCCACCTGCATCGGTTCACGAATATTATCGCCAATGGTTTTCTGGCGATGGCTATCCCTTCTGGTCCTACTGGGAGAATGTGCGCTCCTGGTGGGAAATTCGCCACTTACCGAATGTGAAGCTGGTGCATTTCAATGACATGAAGCACGATCTTGCAGGTTCAATCCGTGGCATCGCGGACTTTCTCGACATCGCCATAGACGAGAAGTCATTTCCCGCAATCGTGCAACACTGCACCTTTGATTATATGAAGGCCCATGCGGAAACCGTTACACCACTTGGAGGCATGCTATGGGAAGGTGGTGCCAAGACTTTTATCCACAAAGGCACCAATGGTCGCTGGAAGGACACGCTTACAGAGGTGGAAGTGAAAGCCTACGAGCAGCGGGCGGTGAAGGAACTGGGCGTTGAATGTGCGGCCTGGCTTGCTGGGGAAACCAGCTAAACCATGGCTTTCCAAATCCCCTCAACCTCATAGGCTTCATCGTCGCCCGGCCACGGCGGCATGGTGACGCCTATGGCTTCGAGGGGTTCATCGCCTTCGGAGCGGAATTGAAAATGGGTTCCGACTGGAATTGAAATGGATACGCCGGGGTGAACATCAACAGTCTCCTCGGCGGTTTCGTTTTTGCGCCAGAAGCTTCCCTGCCCGCAGGTTATGAACCAAACCTCTTCCACAGTGTGATGAGCGACGGCTTTGGAAATGTGGCCCGGTGGCAATTCGAAGTGAGCCATGGATCCCCGTGATGTTGCTGCCAGGATGCGGACTTCCGAACCATCGGGCGCTATCGCATCGGGTTCGCCGCCGAGTTCGCGGGTAATGAAATTTTTGCTCACGGCATCAACTGGCCGCCGTTGACCTCTATGACTTGTCCTGTGACATAGCCTGATGCCTGGTCACTGGCGAGGTAGAGGAAGGTTCCCGAACAATCATCGGCCGCGCCCAATTTTCCCATGGGAATTGTCTTGCGCATGGCTTCGCGTCTTTCAGCGTTCGAGAACCGGTCGTGAAATGAGGTGTGGATGGTTCCAGGCGACACGCAATTGACGCGGATGTTGTGATCAACAAGTTCGCGGGCGCAGGTTTTGGAGAAGGCCGACACAAATGCCTTCGCCGCCCCATAGACAGAGGCGCCGGGGCCACCGCCGTTGCGCGCGGCAATCGAACTTACGTTAATGATGTTGCCGCCACCCTGTTTTTTCATGATATCAGCAGCGATACGGCAGCAATGGATGAGCTGGCGGCAATTCAGGTTGAAGATGCGGTCAATGAGATTGTCGTCCACGTCCTCCAGATTGGTTCTGGCCACCAGGCTTCCAGCGTTGTTGACCAGTATGTCAACGCGGCCAAGGCGGCGGACTGCTTCATCAAGCAGTTTTTGCGGGGCGCCTGCCTCGGTGAGGTCAAGCTTCATGGTTGAAATTCCAGCAGCCTCGATCGCCTTCATTTCTGGCCCGCCTCCCAGATATTGTGCCAGAACTTTGGCGCCTGAAGCGGCAAAGGCGAGCGAAGCCGCGCCGCCAATACCAGTCACCCCGCCGGTAACAACCACGGCCTTGCCCTTTAGATCAGCAAACATAAATCTCTCGCTCCCATTTCGGGCTACAATGCCCCAAATGGAAGCGGACTTCTATGCCCAGATTGCAACCCTACTGGGTTGTAGTTGTTGCTGGCGCCTCGGGTGTAGCCGCGGGCGCCTCGGGGGTTGCCGCCGGGGCTTCAGTAGCTGCGGGGGCATCAGTAGCTGCTGGAGCCGTAGCTTCAGGGGCCACTGCGCCGCCACCAAATATTCCACTTGCCCAAGCGATGATGGCCACCACAACGACTACGACCACTGCCCAAACTATTTTGTTGTTTTGCATGATATTTACCTCTCAAAGTGAAGTAATTGCGCCGCAGAGTGGAGTTTAACGGCAATTGTGGTGAGAAGTGGGCGGCAGGTTTGGGTTAGGCCTGCTTGGCCCGGGCGGCACTGGGGCCTTGGTCCGCGACGGACAAGAATTGGGACAATTGCTGCACTCCCAAGTCACTCACTATTTCCTGGTAAGGTTTGGCCTTCCCGAAGAGATAACCTTGCATTAGAACGCAGCCCTCGCTGGATAGCGCATCGGCCTGAGCCGTGGTTTCAACGCCCTCGGCCACAACATCTATGCCCAAATCACGCCCCATACCCAAGACAGCCCGGATAATGGCCAGATTGGCAGGAAGTTCCAACATGCCAGCCACGAAGGACCGGTCAATTTTCACCTCTTTGAAAGCAAACCGCCGGAGATAACTTAGCGAGGAATACCCGGTGCCGAAATCGTCGAGGGCAAGCAAGACGCCCATGCTCTCCAATTCACCAAGAATTTCCTCTGCAATCAATTCGCTGGAGAGAATGACAGATTCGGTGATTTCGAGAACAAGGCGTTTTGGATCCAGTTTTGTTTCATCAAGAACCCGCCGCAGCTCCGACAGTATGTTGGATGAGCGAAACTGGTTGGCTGAAACGTTTACGGCCATCCTGATATTTGGTGGCAGAATTGCCGCATGCTTGCAGGCAGAGGCAATTGCCCAATTGCCGAGTTCAGTCATCAGACCGGCATCTTCAGCGATGGAAATGAAATGGGCAGGCAGAAGCAGGCCACGCCTTGGGTGGTTCCACCGCATCAATGCCTCAAAACTTACTGTTGCGCCTGTCGTACGATCGGCGATGGGCTGATAATACAATTCCAATTCGCCGTTTTCGATGGCAACTCCCAGTTCGCGTTCCACTTCCTTGCGCAGCAAGTTGCTTGACTTCAACTCAGCGTCAAATATCCGAAAACCGCCGCGTTCCTTTGTTTTCACTTGATACAGCGCCATGTCGGCATTTGTCAGGAGTTCCTCAAAGCCTGCGGCATGCTCAGGAAACGTCGCGACACCAATGCTTGCGCCGACAATGAGATTCTGACCGTTAACCGTCATGGGTTGGCGCATGATCTCGACAATTTTCCTGCTGAGTGCGCTCACCTCATCGGGAGCGTTCTCTCCTGGTTGGAGAATTGCAAACTCATCCCCGCCGAGACGGGCCACCACAGCATCTTGGCCGACACATGATTGCAACCGCTCTGCCGTGATCGCCAAGACAGAATCTCCAGTTGCATGACCAAACAGATCATTGACCTCCTTGAACCGGTCAAGGTCAACGCTGTAAAGTGTGCACGGCACCTTGCGGGGTTTGGTCGCCGCCTCGATTTCCTTCAGGAAGCGGAAACGGCTCGCCGCACCTGTGAGCGCATCAAGGTTTGCCTCGCGTTCAATGATGGCCATGGTTGCAACGCGCTCGGATGCGTCCTGAATGGTTCCTTCAATGAAGATAGGAATGCCGTAAGCATCGCAAACAAACCAGGCGTTCTCCGTTATCCATACCCTCTCACGGGTACGATGGCGATAGACTTCGGATACAAAATCCTTGACGCGTCCCTCTTCGCGCAACAGGCGCTTGAACTCGTCCGGGCGACTGGGGTCGACATACCAGGTGCCGTGAGAACCCGTCACTGCCTCGATATATTCGGCTTCGGTCTGATAGCCATTGAACGCTGCGAGCGCGGGATTGCAGCGCACTGGCCTGCTATCCAGATGGTCGCGATAAATGCCGCATACGGCATTTTGAAACAGGCTGCGGTATTCGGCTTCCGCCATCAACTGGGCTTCATTATGCTCGCTATCGAAATTGATGTCTTCAATGACAATGGCGATATCGCCACTGGCTGAGCGTTTTGAATGCAGCTTGGCGAAACGACGGCTGGAAATCTCAATCAGTTCGACATCTTCACTGTCATTGGATTGCAGAATTCTGAGCCGCGCAAACTGTGGTGAAATTTCCGCTGTCTTAAAGGGATGGTTGATGGCGTTGGCAGGCAGGCCGAGAATTTTCAGCGCGAATTCATTCAGCACCGTGACCTCACCGTTTGCGCTGAACTGTGCGACACCGTATTGGACGGTGGCAAGCGCTTCGTGACTGGCGCCGCTAGCTGCCACAGCCAACAAAGCGGTGATAGTCGGGTCAAGGCCGGCTGGGACTGTCATATTCAACGGCACGACCTCGTGGCTATCGTTCATTATCTCAACTTCCCCCGAGGCAAGCGTGACCATTATCCCCAATTGTCGGACATTAGGGGTAACCACTGCCAGAAACGTTAATGCGAATTCAGCCAATGCGGGGATGGAAAATTATTCGTTAACAGCCGCCAATCCGCTCAAATCATCAGCCTTCGAAACACGCGTTGGAATGCTGAGGCTGAGGAATACCGTGCTGAACAGGCAGGTGGGAAATGGAGAAATGGCGCGCCCTACGGGAGTCCCTCCTCCATCTGGCGACGCTAGGTTTTCCAAAGGGTTAGCGAGTGCTTCACTTTGAACAGTAGATAAGTTGTACCAAGTTTCTGGCCAAAGGCCAGAGGAATTCATGGGTTCGTGCTGTTTTTCAAGCGATGATGAATTTTGTGCAGGCTCTCACGCCCAACCGTCCGCTGTGCGAGCTCCTCTGATACCGCCTTGAGAAAGCGTCTTGAAGCGAAGTCTTTGCGCTCCAGCGTGTCATAATTTGCAACTTGGCTGAGATGGTTGAGCTTCTCGGTGGCATGGCTCCCTATAGGGTGGCTTGCCATCGCGTTAGTCGGTGGTATCCCGTGGATCATAAGCGATGAGTTGCGCATCAGGCGCACGGCACCCAACCCT
>JANNXN010000114.1:0-10793 GCA_031409595.1 Rhodobiaceae bacterium | reverse complement strand
AGCATCTTGGCCAGATGCACCCGGTTGCGCTGGCCGCCTGAAAGCGTTCCCACCTTCTGCTGCTGGTCGGCGCCCTTGAAATTGAAGGCCCCCGTATAGGCGCGGGAATTCATTTCGCGCTTTCCCAGATAGAGCACGTCGTTGCCGCCGGAGATTTCCTGCCACACGGTTTTCTCCGGATTGAGCGTGTCGCGGCTCTGGTCGACATAACCCATTTGCACACTTTCGCCGATCTCGATTTTGCCGGCGTCCGGTTTTTCCTGGCCCGTCAGCATACGGAACAATGTAGTCTTGCCCGCGCCGTTGGGACCGATGATGCCAACAATGCCGCCTGGCGGCAATTTGAACGAAAGATCGTCAATCAGCAGCCGGTCGCCATAGGCTTTGCTGAGGCCTTCAATGGTGATGACATTGTCGCCCAATCGCTCACCCGGAGGAATGATGATCTGGGCGGTTGTGGATTTCATCCGCTCGTCATTGGCCTTGATCAACTCATCATAGGCCTTGAAGCGGGCCTTGGATTTGGCCTGCCGCGCTTTGGGCGATGACGATATCCATTCCTGCTCGCGCTCAATGACCTTCTGGCGGGCCTGATCCTCGCTCTTTTCCTGAGCGAAGCGCTTGGACTTCTGCTTGAGATAGGCGGAATAGTTGCCTTCGTAGGGAATGCCCCTGCCCCGGTCCAGTTCAAGAATCCAGCCCGTGACATTGTCGAGAAAATAACGGTCGTGGGTTACGATCAGGATAGAGCCCGGATAATCACGCAAGTGATGCTCAAGCCAGTTCACTGATTCAGCGTCAAGATGGTTGGTGGGTTCATCGAGCAGCAGAAGATCGGGCTTGCGGAGCAGCAGCTGGGTCAAGGCCACGCGGCGCTTTTCACCGCCTGACAGATTATCAATCGAAACATCGCCTGGCGGGCAGCGCATGGCGTCCATCGCCTGCTCCACCTGCGCTTCCAAATCCCACAGGTTTTGCGCATCGATAACGTCCTGAAGCTTGCCGGCCTTTTCCGCATTCTCGTCACTATAGTCTGCCATCAGGGCATTGTACTGGTCAAGAATGGCCTTCTTGGCGGCCACACCCTCCATCACATTGCCCATGACATTGAGCGCCGGATCAAGCTCAGGCTCCTGCATGAGATAACCGCTCGTCGCCCCATCAGCGAGCCAGGCCTCGCCATTCCATTCCTTGTCAATGCCAGCCATGATGCGCAGCAATGTCGACTTGCCCGAGCCGTTGGGCCCCAGAATGCCGATCTTGGCATCGGGGTAAAACGACAAGTGGACGTTATCCAGAACCTTCTTGCCCCCCGCGTAGGACTTCGAAAGACCCTGCATATGATAGATGAATTGCCTCGCCATGGATAAGCCTGCCTGAACTGAAGGGGAAATTTGATGAGCGGGGTTTAGCCGACGAGCCTCAAAAGGGCAATGCTAGCGCGAAGCCTTGCCCTTTTTCTCTTCAATGCTGATTTTCTTCTGGTAGCGGCCCTGAATGACATCAACAATTACCAGCGCTGCGACAACAAAATAGAAAGTTGTCTTGGCCAGTGGCTCCACCGTATACCCGAAGAATGCCAGATGGGCGATGGATCCGCCCTCCGCGATCAGCATGACGCCAACCAGCAACAGGACAAACAGCCCCAGCACTTCATACATGCGGTTGCGCTGCAAAAAGCCCGCCACGTGCTCAGACAGCACCACCATGAGAATGCCCGACAGAACAATTGCAGTCGACATCACAATGAAATTGTCAGTAAGCGCCACGGCAGAAAGCACCGTGTCGAACGAGAACACGATGTTCATGACGACAATCCAGAACAGCGCCGCGCGCACGCTGCGGTGTTTCGGCCCCTCCCCCACTTCATGCTCAAGGTCTTCAACCACCAGCATGTGGGAAATTTCCTTGAGAGCGGTGTGGATAAGGAACGCACCACCCGCCATGACAATCAGGCTGTGGCCATTGACGGAGCCTGCAAGAATTGAGTTTTGAAAGCCAAAGAACGGATCTTGAAACAGGCTGATGAGTTGCAGAACCACAAACAGCAGCACAATACGGAGCCCGATGGCCAATATTGTGCCGATCTGACGAACATATTTCTGTCTGGCGGGAGCCACCCGCTTTGCTTCGATTGAAATATAAAGCAGGTTGTCAAAACCCAGCACGGTCTCAAGTGCAGTCAGAATGACCAGCGTAACCAGATTCTCAATCGTAAAAAGCTCAACCATCAACCGCCCCAGAAAGACTCAAATTTCAAGCCTTCTTAGAGCTTCTCAGGCTTCCTGACGAGCCTTCGATTTTAAAATATCAAGCCTTGCTGATAGTGGGCTGCCAAAAACCAACAGGAGTTTTATCATTTAGGGCGTGATCAGGTTACGCCAACTCTTCGTCGATAGCGGCTTGTGAGCTGCGGCGGTGGCGATTTGGGGATGGCGGCGGCGGCATCTCAAAGCCTCTGCGTTCCAACCTGACGCCGGGGAATATGATGACCTCTGCAGTCAACAGTGCGTCACTGGTTTCTCTTTGAACCGGGCTGACTTTTGGAAACTGCAAAACGACACTCATGGTTTCATTCCTCGCAGGCCTAAACTTGTTCGTACGCCGCTTCGCGGCTGTTCCCACTTAAGGCGAAACATGGTTAAAAATTTACTAAGGAAACTACACCTGTGCCGGTGTCAGGCCGGCCGTGCCGTTGCGATCCTCAACTTCGACAATCCAAATATCCGAATCAAATTTCTTTCGGCGATTGAGGAGTGCATTTACTTCAGATTCTGTTGCAGGAAAAGGCAACTCCTCAATGAAACGGCGGTCTCCCTGCTCATCAAAGGCCGGGCCTGGCGCTGGTCCAAGGAGATGGAAGCGCCCATCGAGGCGATTGACCATGACAAAGACAGCGCCCGCCTCTGCCGCACCTTTGGCAACAATGGTGCAGTATTTGCCTTCACCGTTGCAGCGCCTGGTGAAGGCTTGCACCCAGATTTCGGATTTCAAACGCATGGTTTCGGAAACTATTGCGTAGTGACAGATGAATCGCCACTTAATTTTGCGAGCTCGGCCACCAAAGCATCAGACACCGCGCCGTCCTGAGGCATGCGGCGATCCCGCTGGAACTGCAGGATAGCCTGCTTGGTTGCAATCGTCACATCGCCAGTAATTTCACCCGGCGCATAGCCCAGCTCGTCCAGTGCCGTTTGAATTTGCCTGATTTGAGCGGCGTCCGCCCCACTCTCATTTGATGCAACGCTTCCGGTAAATTGAGACGCATCGGACAACTGCTGGGTGTAGCGAATGTGCTCCACCAGCTCTGGCGTGATCTTGCCATCAACAGCCATGCCGGATTTCCGCTGATAGGACTCGATTGCAAGGCGTGTCCGGTTGCCAGCTACGCCATCAACCAGGCCTTTGTAATCCCCCGTCATCAGGAGGCCGCGCTGAATTTCCTCAATGCGGGGATCGTATTTCAGGATAACTGTCGGTTGTTTGATTTCCGAGGCGATAACATCCACGCGCGTTGATGCTCCCGATGCGGTGATTTGGGATGCAACAAATCTTGGGCGACCGGTTGCCGGATCCTGGCCCAACACAGCATTATAGAGAATGGCAACACCCATAATTATGGTCGCAGCCAAGGCCAGAACGGACAGCGGCTTCAAACTCCCCCCGCCTTCTTCCAGCACGTCTCTCATCAATTCTTACCCACACCCACACTGTCCCGAGATGGCCCTAACTTGCCCGACGCTGGTTAATAGATTCTTGACGCGCGAAATTATTCGGCGGGACGTGAAGTCGCAATAATGGTGATGCAACTGCTACGGCGATCGAGGCCGCCAATGATCTAGCTCACGGCCTTATATGCTAAAATTTTACCTATTTAGTTCAAGGAATTTAAGGGCTTAATGCTTAAAACACGACATAATAACAGGTGTGTTTATGAGTATTTTGAAAACGGCCATCGTCTTGCTGGGGGTTGCAGTTCTTCTGCCGACGCCGCCTGATGGCGAACGACAGGCTGGTGTTGACGCCGCTTATGTGCAGGTTGCCACTCGCACATTTACTGATCTCGCGGCCTTCTGTCGGCAGAAGCCTGAAGCCTGCGAAGCTGCCGGGCACATTGCGCGGGGTCTCGAAGTGAAGGCCAAATATGGCATTCGACTGGTCTATCGGTGGGTAGGCGAGCCAGACCCAACCACGTTGTAATAAGCGCTTCCGGACTTGCCGGGAGTTTTTAACCCCGAAGACCAGTTGAGAACGTGCGCGTTAGCGCCTATCTCTGGGGGATGAGCATTGGCACAATTGACGACCTTTTGGCGGATTTTGAAATTCTCGATGATTGGGAAGAACGCTACCGCTATGTGATTGAATTGGGCCGGTCTCTACCAGCATTCAAGGAAGAATGGCGGACGTCCACTTACAAGGTGAGTGGTTGTGCCAGCCAGGTCTGGATACATCCGGATTACAAAAAGACGCCGGCGGGGCTGGTCGTGAATCTTACCGGCGATAGCGACGCTCTGATTGTCAAGGGGCTCATTGCCATCGCATTCATGATTTTTTCCGGCAAGACGGTTGAACAGATATTGGCGCAGGATGCGGCCGCAGTGTTTGGCAAGCTCGGCTTGAAGGACCATCTGACGCCGCAGCGCTCCAATGGGCTGGCTTCCATGGTCGAACGCATCAAGTCTGATGCGCGTCTGGGTTTGCGGGCATAATTTGCGGGCGATAATCGCTGAGGGCCCAGTGGGCGAAGTCCTTGCTGTCTTCGCTTCGAAGTGGCGCTCTTAGCAGTTTATAGTGGCGCGCCAACCGGGTCAGCGCCAGCCCCAGGACAATTTTTCCGCTGCGTTGGGGCAGGTTCAACATGCGCTCGGCCTGCTCCAATCCGCCAGCCAGGCAGCAGATATAATAAAGAACCCCGGAAAGTTCTGGCCCAACTGAGTCAAATGCCCGGTGAACGCGACGACGCGCATCGATGGCATTGTCGCTGAGAGTTGCAATGCGATTGTCGCTGATTGAACCATAATTCGACGCGCCAATGCGTGCGCCTTCCCAGGATGAGGTAATCCGGCGCTCGAAGTTGGCGCGCTCGTAATCAACCCGCAGCCGCTCGCCAGCAGCAAACTGGAATTCTGAAATCAGTGGCTTTCCGGACGGATCTTTTCTGCAAAACAGCCGATAGAGCGGGCTTTCGCCTTCATTGAATGTTGGGCCGGGGGATGATTTCTTCATGGCAGCACTCCTTATTGGAGGACTACCTATCAGCAATCATCTAAGGAATCAATACCCATTATATGTTTTAATTCAAATCACCCGACAGCGGCGGCAAGCTGCATTTTCAGTTCTTCAGAAGCCGGCTGAAAATAATCGTAGCACAGCAGCATTCCAACACCTTCGCCATCTGTCGCCAAAGGCAGTTTCAGCCAATACTGCACCAAATGCTCCTTGTGAACGCGGGGGCCGCGAACCACGCCCTGGGTTGGCTTTCCCTCTTCGATGGTGCGCCGGTAGGCCGCGATCCAGTAGTCGTGTTTGTCGCCCCACTCCAATTCCTCGATTTGAAGTCCGGTGATTTCACGGTCATAGATTTCGCGCAATCTGGTGCCCGCCAATCTTATGCGGCAACTTGATTTGTCAGGACTTACGTCAACCAGGCTCAACCCCGACAGTATTCTCGGGATGTGGGCCGGATTGATGTCATTGCGACAAGGCATTGCCCGACCATTGGATTTTTCCGCCCAATAATCAAACAGCTGTCGCTGTTCAGGCACAATTAGCTGCGCCCGGAAAACCGTGCTTGCTGAGTTCAACTTCACCGCCGCCCCTTACCCTCGAATCACCGTCCGATTCGGTAGGTCATTTATGAATCGATGGAATCTGATGCGCAAGAGTCGGCTTGCAAAAAAAGTAAATAAAAGATTAACGCTTGGTTTTGCGCTGACCGAGGCCCATACGCTTGGCCAGACCAGAACGGGCCAGAGCGTAATTGGGCGCCACCATGGGATAGTCAGCGGGCAGGCCCCATTTTTCCCGGTATTGCTCCGGGGACAGATCATAATGGCTGCGGAGGTGGCGCTTGAGGGATTTGAATTTCTTGCCGTCCTCCAGGCAAATGAGATAATCGGGCGTCAGGGATTTCTTGATTGAAACAGCTGGTTTGGCTTCGGCGCCCTCATCGCTGACGGGTGAATTGCCGGCAACGCCCACGAGCGCGCGGTGAACTTCGTTGATGAGTTTTGGCAAGTCAGCCTGGACCACGGTGTTTTTCGCGACATAGGCCGCTACGATCTCAGCCGTCAGCTCGACAATGTTCTTCTTTGTTTCCAGGGCATCAGCCATCGAACACACCTCTGGCTGCTGTATAGTGAATCAGGCGGCGGGTGCATAGGGCCCGGTTTTCAGGGTGGCCCAATCCCAGTAGGTTAGCAGCACCCGGGCTTTGTTGAATGATAGGGAATCAAAAACATTCTGCAATTCGAATGTCGCGCGATCTGCTCCGATAATGCCGCACGTCGGCTGCTTCAGGAGTTCGATGATCTCTTCAAATCTGGCCCGATTTACGCCGATTGCCTTGAACGCCACGGCCAGGGGCTCTCCCGACTGGTCGGCAATGATGCGCGAAGCGGTTGCGCCGTTTATGGCGGCAACCTCGCTCAAAATGGCGGCGGCCTCAGCAAGTTTGGCGTTTGCCAATGCTTCAACGACCTGCTCGGCGCGCTCGCGCTGGCTGGACTTGGGTTCAGCGGCGGCATCACCAACCTCTATGGCATGGGTGATTTTCAGAATCTTTGTGAGCATTTCCGAATCTGTCAGAAAGCGGGAGAGGAGATAGCGACGCAATTGGGCGGGCACGAACCAGAAAAGCTCAAAGGCAACTGGCGGCGGCAGGTCGGTGCGGGTTGCAAGCGGCGCCAGAATTTCATGATGCTTGCGGGCATGGTCGGCCAGTCGCAGGAATGCCTGATGGGAAAAAGATGCACCGTTGTTTCTGACCAGCGTGAGCATTACCGAGATGTCATCAAACTCGACAAGCCGATCAGTCAAGCCAGTCGATAGAACTCTGCGGCGTGCGATAAGGCGTTGAGCATCGACGTTTCCGGCAGCAACCGCTCTCGCCAGTATCTGATCATTGATATGACCGCAGTTTTCAAGGAGTGGACCAGCGACCTCGATTCTCGAGTCCAAGATCAGTTGGGACACCAGCATGTGAGGTGGTTGTTCCATTATGGAAACCCGATCAACAATTGCCACGAGGTCATTGAGCGGAATGCGCGGAACCAGCTTCAGCAATGCGTCGGCTGCAAGGGCGCGTTCCTGCGGCAGGCCTGAATTGGCGTTCGAAAGCATCATGTCCATCAGGGAGCGTGCAAGGTCACCGGCGGCTTGGCTTTCGTCTTGCTTGGGCGCTGGTTCGACCGGCTCGGCAGCGGGTGCTGCAGGTGCTGAACTTTCCGCCAGCATGATGCGCTCGGCTTCGGACAAATCAATTGCAACGAAATCAGAATTCAGCAGGTCCACCTGGTAATTGTCCTGCGGATCAAACGCTGAAGTCAACGAAACCATGCGCACAACTTCCAACAGGAATTCCGCGCGATCAGTTTGGCTTGCGTTGGAAAAAACTTCCCGTTTTAATTGCTCGAACTCCTCCGAGAGCATTTTGGAGTCTGGGAGCTTCTCACTGTCAGGAGATAAACCGGCTGGTTCCGGTTCTGGGGTTGCAACGGGTGCGAGAACGTCCGCCTCGACCACGGCGGTGATTTGTGGTTCCTCAAGCGGATCCGGGAGTGGTTCAATTTCCTGGGGCAAAGGAAATTCTTCGATTTCGACAGCCAATTCGGCCACAGCAACTTGGGGTTCAGGCAGGTGTGCTTGCGCAGGCTCGACTATTGCCGGCCGCCGGACTTGTTCTTCGGTGCTTGCTGGGTCGGGTTTTGCGGATTTGAGCTTCGCCATGAGCGAACGGAATTTTTCCGCCGAAACCTGGCGGTTCGGGAGCAATGCCCCACCGACTTCACTCAAAGCTGCTTCCTGCCCTGACATCAGACGGCCTGTCTGCATCCGGTTACGACTGCGCGGTCGTGGCGCCGGCCTGCTGTTTCACTCATGGTCTTCCGATCACTCCCACTCCGGCACAATGTTATGACAAAGACTTTGTAAACTTGCTTAACTGTGGGTGATTTTGCATTTACCTGGGGTATTTGCATATCATTATGGTTAACCATTGGTAAATTTATCGCGCAAACGTGAATTTCATTTGTTGGGAGTGTCCCCCACATAGGTTTGCAAAACGCTAAAAACAGCATAGGATTCAGCCATGGCACAGAAAATTACCAAATCAGACGCCGAATGGCGGGCGGAGCTAGCGCCGGAGCAGTACCGGGTCTTGCGCGAACAGGGGACAGAACGGGCATTCACCAGTCCGCTCAATGCCGAAAAATCGTCGGGCATATATAGATGTGCGGGCTGTGGAGCGGACCTGTTTGCTTCAGCCACCAAGTTTGATTCTGGCACGGGCTGGCCCAGTTATTTTGCGCCGCTGTCCAAGGATGTGGTAACCGAGCACGTGGACAAGTCCTGGTTTTCAACGCGGACTGAAGTCCGCTGTGCCACTTGCGAGGGACATTTGGGCCATGTATTTCCCGATGGGCCAAACCCAACGGGCCTGCGCTATTGCATGAATGGCGTTGCCCTCAAATTTGACCCTGACAGAAGTAAAAAATGAACATTCCCAATATCAAGCCGCCCGTGGCCGAAAAACGCCCGCGGGTTGAAACCTGGCATGGCTATGAAAAGCGTGATGACTATCACTGGCTGAAGGCTGACAACTGGCAAGAGGTGATGCATGACCCTTCGCTTCTGCCGCAGGATATTCGCACCGTCCTGGAGGGCGAGAACGCCTATCATGAAGCTGTCATGGCTGATACGAAGGACCTGCAGGACACGCTGTTTGCGGAATTGAAGGGGCGGATCAAGGAAGACGACTCTTCGGTGCCGGCGCCAGATGGGCCTTATTCCTACTACTCATCTTATGTCACTGGCGGGCAGCACCCGCGGTTTGCGCGGAAGCTTCGCGATATGTCAGGGCCCGAGCAGATTTTTCTGGATGGCAATGAGTTGGCGAAAGGCACGGAGTATTTCCATTTTGGCGATGTTGCCATGTCGCCTGATCATTCCATGGCGGCCTGGACCTTCGATGACAAAGGCTCCGAGTTCTATGAGTTGCGGGTTCGCGATATGGCCACGGGCAAGGACCATGGAGATGTTCTGCAGAACACATCCGGCGATGCGACCTGGGCTGCCCACGGGAAAAGCTTTTTCTACACTTTGCAGGATGAAAACCACCGGCCGCTGAAGACTTTCCATCATATTCTCGGAACGCCGCAATCTGCCGATCGGCTGGTTTATGAAGAGACTGATACGGGGAAATTCACGGGCGTTGGCCTCACTCATTCAGAACGCTTCATTGTCATCAGCAGCCATGATCATGACACCACTGAAGCCTGGATCATTGAGGCTGCCAAACCGCTCGAGGCGCCGCGGCTCATTGCGGCGCGCGAGGCTGGCATTGAGTATGATCTCGAGCACTGGAACGATACTTTCATCATCAAGACCAACCGGGATGGCGCTGAAGACTACAAGATCATGACAACCTCGGTTGACAAGCCATCACCCGAGAACTGGATGGATCTTATTGCCTATCGCGAGGGCTGTTTCCTTGTCGGCATGATTGTCCTGAAAAACTGGCTGGTTCGGATGGAGCGCGAGAACGCGCTGCCCCGCATTGTGGTGCGCGACATGGCCACTGGTGAAGAACATTCCATCGCCTTTGACGAAGAGGCCTATTCACTGGGCTTTGGCGAGATGCGCGAATTCGACACGGATATTCTGCGCTTCAGTTATTCCTCGATGACGACGCCCAACCAGGTCTTCGATTACAACATGCGTGATCACAGCCGCGTACTGCGCAAGACGCAAGAGGTGCCGAGCGGGCATGAGCCTTCCAATTATGTGACACGGCGCGTTCAGGCATCCGCCCATGATGGCGAGCTCATTCCGATCACCCTGCTCTACCGGAGAACGACGAAGCTTGATGGCACAGCGCCGCTCTGGCTTTATGGCTATGGTTCCTACGGCATCAGCATGCCTGCGGGTTTCAATACCAATATTCTGTCACTCGCAGATCGGGGCTTTATCTATGCCATTGCCCATATTCGCGGCGGGCAGGAAAAAGGTCGGCGTTGGTACAAGACAGGCAAGCTTGAGCACAAGACCAATTCATTCCGCGATTTCATTTCCTGTGCCGAGCATTTGATTGCGGCAGGCTTTACAACCAAAGGCAACATCATTGCCCAGGGCGGCAGCGCTGGCGGCATGTTAATGGGGGCTGTTGCCAACATGGCGCCGGAACTATTCAAAGGCATTGTGGCGGAAGTGCCGTTTGTGGATGTGCTGTCCACCATGCTTGATGACACGCTGCCGCTCACGCCACCGGAGTGGCCGGAATGGGGAAACCCTATCGAGGACAAACGCGCCTACGAAGCCATCGCCAGCTATTCGCCTTATGACAAGGTGGAGGCCAAGGACTACCCGAATATATTGGCGGTGGGCGGATTGACGGACCCCCGCGTCACCTATTGGGAACCGGCAAAATGGGTGGCGCGCTTGCGGGAACTCAAGACCGACGACAATCTCCTGCTGTTCAAAACCAACATGGGTGCGGGCCACGGCGGCGCATCGGGACGCTTTGACCGGTTGAAAGAAGTGGCCTTTGTCTATGCGTTTGGCTTGAAAGTGGCGGG
>JANNXN010000113.1:0-14129 GCA_031409595.1 Rhodobiaceae bacterium | reverse complement strand
AGACGCGAGGCGGTCCTTGAATGTTTGCAGCGCCCTGGACATGGCCCGGTTATGGCGGAGGCCGAGATCGCCCAGCCTGCGGCGCTGGTCAACTTGCCGTTGCAAAATAGGCGCACCAGAAAGGCGGCCGGAAATTTTTGCTAGATCAACCCGGTGATGCTGCACATTGGAGCGCAGCGCCTGGGGCAGCCTGGCCGCCACCGTATCAAAGCGCTGGCGCACCAGAGCCAAAAATTCATCGGGCTTTGGAAGTGCCCGCGCTGCCGAGCGCAGCTTGGTGCGGCGCTCATCGAAATAGCGGGCCATGCCCCTGCTCTGCCTGGCGTTGAGCGAGGCCAGTTCTGCCAGCAAGTCAGCCCGCACCGGAACAGCGCGTTCGGCTGCCGCTGTGGGTGTAGGCGCCCTATGGTCGCTCACCAGGTCAATAAGCGTTGTATCGGTTTCGTGACCCACGGCAGAAATAACCGGAATGCGGCTTTCAGCAACGGCGCGCACCACGATTTCCTCATTGAAGCCCCAAAGGTCTTCGAGCGAACCGCCGCCCCGCGCCACGATCAGCAAGTCCGGCCCATGGGCCATTTCATTAAATCCCCGAATGGCGGCAACCACTTCAGCGGCTGAGGTTTCACCCTGCACGCGCACGGGCCAGACGATGACGTGCCTGGGAAAGCGGTCACTCAACCGGTGCAGAATATCGCGGATCACTGCACCTGTGGGCGACGTCACCACACCGATCAGCTTCGGCAGGTAAGGTATGGGCTTTTTGCGATCCGCATCGAACAGGCCTTCTGCTGCCAGCTTGCGCTTGCGCTCCTCCAGCAGGGCCATGAGTGCGCCCACGCCCGCCGGCTCGATATTCTCGATGACGATCTGGTAGTTGGATTTGCCGGGATACGAGGTGATCTTGCCGGTCGCTATCACCTCCAGCCCCTCCTGCATTTTGGCGCGCAGCTTGGAGAAAGTCCCCCGCCAGATGACGGCGTCAAGCTTGGCGCCCTCGTCCTTGATGGAAAAATAGCAATGGCCAGACGAATGCGGGCCCCGGTAGCCTGAAATTTCGCCCCGCACGCGCACATGGCCAAACGTATCCTCCAGCGTCTTTTTCAGCGCATGGGAAATCTCGGTTACCGAATATTCGGCGACATTCAGTTTCGGCGCTTCGGTAATTTCGCCGGTTTCGGGGTCGTAGGGCCAATCGGTGGACATGTTCTCAGTTTCGCTTTGATTCCCGCCCATCAAATGGCAGAAGTCTGCGAAAGGCAAGGATCGAGTTTGAAATGAATGTTTTGCTGATAGGTTCAGGGGGCCGCGAACATGCGCTGGCGTGGGCGATTTCTGCCAGTCCGTTGCTCACAAAACTTTACTGCGCTCCGGGCAATCCGGGCATTGCCGAGGTGGCTGAACTGGCAGCGCTTGATGTTGCTGACCATGGAGCCATGATCCAATTCTGCCGCGCCAACAAGATTACATTTGTTGTGGTTGGTCCTGAAGCGCCACTGGTTGCAGGGTTGGTGGATGATCTCAAGGCCTCCGGCATCAAGGCCTTTGGACCCTCAAAATTTGCGGCCCAGCTCGAAGGCTCGAAAGGCTTCACCAAGGACATCTGCGCCAAATACAATATCCCGACCGCCGCCTATGGACGGTTCAGAGATCTCGGTAAAGCCAGGGACTATCTCGCCAGCCAAGGTGCTCCCATCGTCATCAAGGCTGATGGGTTGGCGGCTGGCAAGGGCGTTACCGTTGCCATGACGCTGGCGGAAGCTGAGGCCGCATTGGGTGATATTTTTTCTGGCCGCTTTGGCGAAGCCGAATGCGTGATCGAGGAATTTCTCGAGGGCGAAGAGGCGAGTTTTTTTGTGCTGTCGGACGGCGTTCACACCTTGCCGCTGGCCACCGCGCAAGATCACAAGCGCATGGGCGATGGCGACACTGGCCCCAACACCGGCGGCATGGGCGCCTACTCGCCTGCCCCTTGCATGACGGATACCCTGTGCGCCGAGGCGCTGGAAAAAATAGTCAAGCCAACGGTTCGCGCCCTGGCCGACATGGGCCACCCATATGTGGGTGTGCTTTATGCGGGGCTTATTCTTACGCAGGATGGACCCAAGCTCATCGAATACAACGCGCGCTTTGGCGATCCGGAAACCCAGGTTTTGATGCCGCGGCTGCGCGATGATATTCTCACCCTCATGCTCGCAACTGTTGATGGCACTTTGGACAAGATTTCAGTGCGCTGGCGGGATGACTTTGCGCTCGCTGTTGTGATGGCGGCCAAGGGCTATCCGAATGATTATGTGAAAGGCACGGAGATCAAAGGCCTCGACCAGGATTTTGGCGAGGACTTGCAAGTTTTCCACGCGGGCACCACATTGAGCAACGGAAAACTTTTGGCCAATGGCGGACGCGTGTTGAACGTAACGGCCCTTGGCAAAACTGCAGCAGAGGCGCAACGCAAAGCCTATGCCGCTGTTGACAAGATAGACTGGCCGCAAGGTTTCTGCCGCCGCGATATTGGATGGAGAGCAATCGGGACATGAAGATTGGTCTGGCGCTCGGTGGCGGTGGCGCCAGGGGATTGGCGCATGTTTCCATGCTCGAAGTGTTCGACGAGATGGGCATCAAGCCCGACATCATTGCGGGTTGCAGCATGGGTGCGCTTATCGGCGCTGCTTATGCTTCAGGCATGTCGGCCAGGGAAATTCGCGAGCAAGCGGAGAAAATTCTCAACAACCGCATGGGGGCGGCGCGTTATGTGTTCGGCACCCGCAGATCGCGCATTGGCGATATCTTGTCATTGAAGGGATTGATGTCGCTGCATCTGCACGGAGAGAAACTTGTTGAACTGGCGCTCCCTGATTATCTGCCGCAAAACATTGAAGACACAAAAATTCCATTTCATGTGGTCACCACCGATTTTGAATTGATGGAAGAGCGCCTGATTTCGAGCGGCAACATGGTGCAGGCGGTGGCCGCCTCCATCGCCATACCGGGCGTTATCGTGGCGCCCAGAATTGAAGGCCGCCTGCATGTGGATGGCGGCGTCACCAATCCCGTCCCCTTCGATCATGTGCGCGAAGGCATGGATATTGTGGTGGCCATTGATGTGACCGGCAAGCCCAAGCACTCAGGCCGCAAACATCCCAACAACATGGAACTGGCCATCGGTTCGATTCTGATCATGTTCAATCAAATCGCCGAGCTGCGCCGCATCAACTCACCGCCAGACATTTACATCATGCCCGAAGTTGACAATTTTGGCTCGGGTGAATTCTTCAAACTGCGCGAAATTTTTGAAGCGGCAAGCGCCAGCAAGGACAAGCTCAAACGGGCGCTGGAGTTGCGGATGAAGGGGGTTTGACGATAACATTCTCCATGGTCGGGTTTGACAACACGCACATACTTTCTTGCATGCACATCCGCGTTCACCCAACTCTCCATGACGGGCCTAATAGCCCAAGAGAGGACCGGTCTCTCGCCTGCCACCGCTTCCGGCACTATACCACAAACGGCAGAATTTAACTTACAAGAGGGTTGCTGCACGCTTTTCCCGAAAATGGCATTGCCGTTTTAGCCAGGACGAATCTGTTTCCAAGGCTCATTGAAAAGTGAATGCCCCCACCCCGTCATCCCCGCATTTATTGCGGCGGCCAATGGTTCACTATGCTCGGCTCACAGATCATGTTGATGATTGGGCCGCCGGAATGAATTCGGCGATGACAATTATTGAGATCGGGGCAGCGTGAACGGGCCAAAATTTGCTTGCCGCCTCTTCTTGAAAAACTCCAGCAGCAATTCCCGCCCCCTCGCCTCGCCGATGCCGCTGTAGACTTCCGGCTTATGATGGCAGGTGGGTTGGGTGAAAAATCTGGGGCCGTGGTCGATGGCTCCCATTTTCTCGTCGGATGCGGCGAAGTATAATCTTCTGATGCGGGCGTGGGAGATGGCGCCGGCGCACATGGCGCAGGGTTCGAGCGTTACGTAGAGATCGCAATCGGTGAGGCGTTCGGAGCCAAGCATGCGTGCTGCTTCACGAATGGCGATGATTTCAGCGTGAGCTGTCGGGTCGCGGTCAGTTAAAGTGCGATTTGCGGCCACTGCCAAAATATTACCTAATTTATCCACGACCACAGCGCCTACGGGAACTTCGCCTGATTTGGCTGCGGCAACGGCTGCGGTGAAGGCCTGCAACATCGGCTCTGGTAGTTTGTGCGTCATCGTGCGACATCAGCCCTAAAGCGAGGTCCAGGTCAAGATGAGTGAATTTGAAGGTGAGCGGATTGCCAAGGTTATTGCGCGGGCGGGGGTGTGTTCCAGGCGCGAGGCCGAGCAATTGATTGCCGATGGTCATGTGACGCTCAATCACAAGATTCTGAAAACCGCCGCCATCAATGTGACGGACGCCGATCAAATTCGCATCAATGGCAAGCTGTTGCCGCAGGCCGAGGACTCGAAGCTGTGGCGCTATCACAAGCCGGATGGCCTGGTGGTCAGCCATAAGGATCCGCAGGGGCGGCCTACGGTGTTTGAAAAACTGCGCCAGCAATTGCCGCGCGTGATGTCGATCGGACGCCTGGATATCAATACCGAAGGCCTGCTGCTGCTCACCAATGATGGCGAGATCGAGCGGCTGCTGGAGCTGCCGTCATCGGGCTGGATCAGGCGCTACCGGGTTCGCGCCTATGGCAAGATGGACGATGCGGGGTTGGAGCGGCTGAAAGGCGGCGTGGAAATTGAGGGCGTGCGCTACGGGCCAGTGGAAGCCAAGGTTGAAACATCGCAAGGCGATAATGTGTGGATGACGGTTGCCATCCGGGAAGGCAAGAACCGCGAGGTCAAGAAGATCTGCGATTACCTGGGCCTGCAGGTGAACCGCCTGATCCGCACGAACTTCGGGCCGTTTCAACTGGGCGATCTCAAGCGTGGCGGCATTGAGGAAATTCCGACGAAATTCTGGCAGCAACAGTTGGGCGGAAAATTCAAGGGCAATGATGCGGATCGTCGGCGGAAAGTTTAAGGGCCTGCAACTGGCGGTCCCCGCCGATCAGGCAACGCGGCCCACATCAGACCGGGTGCGCGAGGCGATCTTCAACATTCTGGCCCACGGCATCGAAGGGTTGGACCTTGAGGGAGCGCGTGTGCTGGACCTGTTTGCCGGAACGGGGGCGCTGGGCTTTGAGGCGTTGTCGCGCGGCGGGCGTTATTGTCAGTTCGTCGATGAGAGTGCCGCAGCGCGCGGCTTGGTGCGCACCAACGCTGACAAGCTGGGTGTGATTGGCCAGTGTAAAATCTGGAAGCGCGATGCCACGGATTTGGGGCCCTGTGCGCCCCTGCCAAAGTTCGATCTGGTATTCTGCGATCCGCCCTATGGCAAGGAACTGGGCGAGAAGGCCTTGACCTCGCTTGTTGCTGGTGAGTGGTTGAATGCAGGTGCAATCGTGGTGCTGGAGGAAGTGGACAAGGCCGTTGTGGCGGATGTGGCAGGGCTTAGGCTGATTGATGAGCGGGGCTATGGCGAGACGAAGGTGTGGTTTTACGAAGCGACTACTCCCTCACCCTGAGGCGCGACTCCGGCGAAAGCCGGGGGAGCCTCGAAGGGTCGCCGGATGCGGAACCAGATGCTTCGAGGCTCGCGTCGCTCGCACCTCAGCATGAGGGTAAGAGCCTATTTCCGCCCGAATAGGCGCTCAATATCTGAGAGCTTCAATTCCACAAATGTTGGCCTGCCATGATTGCACTGGCCGGAGTTGGGCGTGACTTCCATTTCGCGCAGGAGTGCATTCATTTCGTCGGGCTTCAGTTTGCGGCCGGAGCGCACTGAGTTGTGGCAGGCCATGGTGGAGAGCACGTGATTGATGCGTTCGTCGATGGCTGTGGTTTCGCCCAGCTCTGAAAGTTCATCGGCAACATCCTTGATGATGCCTGCGATATCAGCGCCCACCAAGGCCATAGGAATTTCGCGGAGCAATACCGCTCCGTCGCCAAAGGCTTCCACTGTGAGGCCCGATTGCGCCAGCACATCTTGGGCGCCGGTCACGCGCTCAACGTCTGCTGGATCAAGCTCCACGACCTGCGGCACCAAGAGTGGCTGTGTCGCAATTCCCGCCCCAGCGCGCTCGCGCTTCAAGCGTTCATAAACCAGGCGTTCGTGGGCGGCGTGCTGATCCACCAGCACGATGCCAGTCTTGGTCTGGGCCACGATATAGTTGTCGTGAAACTGTGCCCGCGCAACACCCAACAGAAAATCCTCGGTGACAGGCGCATCATCAATGGCCGCCTGAAGAGGCATGTTCATTTCGAATGCGGCCTGGCGTTCGGCGAAACCGCCATAGGGGTTGGCTGCAGGCGGCATCGGGCGGAAACTTGAAACGGTTGCGTTGCTCAAGGTGGTGTTTGCGGCCAGGCCTTGGCCTGCGAGTGCCGCACGGATTGTTGAAACGATCAGGCTCCTTACAAATGCACTGTCCCGGAAGCGCACTTCGGATTTCGCCGGGTGCACATTCACGTCAACGCGGTCTGGCGGGCAGGTCAAATACACGACCAGTGCGGGAAAGCGGGCGCGTGACATCAGATCGGCATAGGCACCGCGAATGGCTCCGGTGATCAGCTTATCGCGCACCGGCCTGCCGTTCACGAAGGCAAACTGCATGTTTCCCTGGGCGCGGCTATAGGTTGGAAGGCCAGCAAAGCCTTCAACGCCAACGCCGTCGCGCTCGCCCAAGAAAGTCACGGCATTGGCCCTGAATTCAGCCCCCATAATCCGGCTTACGCGGGCTTCGCGGGTTTCACCGGCGGGCGCATCAATCATGCGGCGTTCTTCCGTTACAAACGAAAACCCGGTTGCGGGATGGGCAAGTGCCAATCGCCGCACGATGTCTGCGGCTTCTGCTGTTTCCGTGCGGTCGGCCTTGAGAAACTTCAGCCTCGCAGGTGTGGCGTAGAACAGGTCACGCACTTCGATTTCGGTGCCCATCGCCAGGGCAGCGGGCTTCAGGGGTTGTTGCTGGCCACCTTCAATGCGAAGCGCAAAGGCTTCACTTGCCCCATTCAAGCGCGATGAAATTCCCATGCGGCTGACTGAGCCTATGGAAGGCAGCGCCTCACCCCGGAACCCGAGAGTTCGAATGTCGACGAGGTTATCATCATTGAGCTTGGAGGTGGCGTGGCGTTCGGTGCAGAGTGCGAGATCATCCGGCGCCATGCCGGACCCATTGTCAGTGACCCGAATGAAGGACTTGCCGCCGCCCCGGAAGGCCACATCAATTTGCGTCGCTCCGGCGTCGAGGGCGTTCTCGACCAATTCCTTGACCACACTGGCGGGCCGCTCAATAACTTCGCCCGCCGCAATGCGGTTTATGGTGCCTTCGGAAAGCCGGTGGATTCGCATGGGGATGAGTTTAGCCCATGACAGGCCCCGAACGCACTAGCCGCCTGAGGCTGTGGATTTAATGCCCTCGGGATGGCCCACTATGGTGATAATCAGGCGATCGCTGTGAATGAGGCGCTTGGCCTGGGCCTTCACTTGATCAAGTGTCAGCACTTCAATCCTGGCATTACGGGTGTTCACGTAGTCAATCCCAAGGTTTTCCTGCTGAATGCCCAGAAGTTGACCCGCAATCTTGCTGTTGCTGTCAAATCGCAGTGGATATGAACCTGTGAGGTAGGTCTTGATATCATCGAGTTCCGCCTGGGTCGGGCCCTCGTCAGCCATCTTTTTCAAAACATCCTGCACCACTGCAAGGGTCTCGGCTGCCTTCTCATTTCGGGTGTTAACGGAGCCAATATAGAGGCCCACATGGTCCATCGGGGCCAAGCCAAATCCGACGCCATAGGTGAGCCCCCGTTTTTCGCGCACTTCGGTCGTCAGGCGCGAGGCAAATCCCCCACCACCCAATATTTGGCTCATGACGAAGGCCGGAATGAAATCCGGATCGTTTCGCAAGATGCCTTCATGGCCAAAAACGATGATGCTTTGTGGTATGTCGCGATCAATAATCTTCATCAGCGGGCCGCTGGCAACCTTCACTTCCTTCACGGGGTTCGGCGGATCGGTGTTGGGCAAACCGCCAAATATCTTATCCAGGGCCAAACCCAAAGTGGCTGCATCTATGTCGCCAACAACGGATATTGTCAGTCCCTTGCGGCTGAATATGAGCTTGTGCATGGCGCGCAGGTCATCGGGGGTGATCCTGACAATGGACTCGGGCGATCCAGCACCCCGGCGGGCATAGAGCTGGTCACCGAAGGCCGCCTCCGTCCAGGCGCGACCGGCAATCTTGTCCGGATCCTGTTCATCGCTCTGGGCTCCGAGCACAAATTGCTGGCGCACACGCTCCATTGCCGCCTTTTCAAAATGCGGTTCGGCTATTGCCTTCCTGAGCAGGTCAAATGCCGCGTCACGGTTTTTGGAAAGAGTTTGCAGCGAACCCTCGAACTGGTCGGTTCCTGCGTCAAATCCCATTCTGACGGCCAGCTCATCGCGCCTGGCCTGGAAGGTTGAGCCATCCATGTCGGCAGCACCTTCGTCCATCATGCCGGTGATGAAGTTCACGGTACCTTCTTTTCCGACTGGATCAGAAGTTGTTCCGCCTTCAAAAGAAAAATTCATGGCAATCAAGGGAATATTCCGGCTTTCCACCAGCCACGCCTTGATGCCGCCGGGACTGATGACTTCCTTGATATCAATGGCGCTGGCGGGTTGCATAAAAAACAGGAGTGCGAAGCAGGCCATGATTATTCTGAAAGTTGCGGAACGCATCGTCATTTCCTGATTCAATTCAGTTGCGAAGTTTCAGGCAACAAAATGCCTGTAACCGAACGGTTTATCTTAATCACTTTGGCTGCGGCCTGCTTGATGTCATCTAGCGTGACTTTCAGCAGTTCTGCGTCATGGGAAAAGACGGATTTCACGTCAAGGCCCGTTGCAAGGGCAACTCCGGCCACGCGCGCCAATACGGCCTGATCATCGAGGGCATAGACTTGTTCGGCAATTAACTTGTCGCGCACGCGGTCGAGCTCGGCCTGGGTTACGCCATTTTTCAAGATATCAGCGAGAATTGCATCCACGGCTGCTTCGGCTTTGCCGAGATCAGCGCCTGGGTTGGGAGCCGCGTAAACTCCAAATGTGCCACTGTCCAAGGCATCGCCTGAGTACCAGGCGGCGGAACTTGCCGCAATTTTCTGGTCAACAACCAGCGCTTTATAAAGCCTGCTCTGGGTGCCTGACCCCAATATATCCGCCAGCAGGCTTAGGGCATCTGCATCGCGGCCTTCGGCTGTCGCTTCGGAGGGCGCCAGATAGCTTCTTTGGAAGATTGGCACCGAAGCACGAGGGTCCGACAGCGTAACACGGCGCGCGGCAATGGGAGTTGGCTCAGGGGTGCGGGCGCGGGGCACCGGAAAAAAGGTGTTCTTCAGCGCTCCGTAGTGCTTTTCCGCCAGGGCTCTCACCTGCTCAACGGTTGCATCGCCTGCCACAACGAGAATGGCGTTGGCTGGCGTATAATGAGCCTTGTAGAATGCCATTGCGTCTTCGCGCGTCAGCTTTGCCACCTCTGACATCCAGCCAATCACCGGCTTGCCATAGGGATGGGCCGTGTACATGGCTGCATCAATCTGTTCGCCCAGAAGGGCTGACGGATCATTCTCCGTGCGTTCGCGGCGTTCTTCGCGCACAACTTCAAGCTCCGGCAAAACGTTCTCATCCGTCAACACGAGATTTTGCATGCGATCGGCTTCAAGCTCCATCATCAAACCAAGCCTGTCGCTGGCGATGCGCTGGAAGTAAGCTGTGTAGTCTTGCGTTGTGAAAGCATTGCCTTCGCCGCCGTTGATATCAATCTGGCGATCAAAAACACCGAATGGATTTTTTGAGGTGCCCTTGAACATCAAATGCTCAAGAAAATGCGCGAGGCCGGATTTTTTGGAAACCTCGTCAGCCGCGCCGACACGATACCACACCATATGGGTTACCACAGGGGCCCGGTGATCGGGGATCACTATCACTTCCATGCCATTGGCAAGCTTGAAATTTTCAAACTCGATATCCAACGCTTTGGCAGGGAGGATTGCCAGACATAGCAGCATGGCTTGAAGGATTAAAAATTTGGCGGCGCGCATATAGTGCTGGTCCAGTTTTTCACGAGAAAAACGGAAGATGCCCGTGTTCTCTGGCGGCGTCCAATTAGATTTTTTTAATGAGATTAACCGTCTTTGAACACATTGCCCAGGTTGAAGATGGTGCCATAGTTGGGGTTCTGCTGCTTTTGGCGCGCCAGCATGGCTGTTTTCAGTTCGGTTTCGAGCTCTTGCTTGGACTTTGGAGTGCCGTCTGGCTTCAACTTGGATATGCCATATTCGGTATAAATGTCCTTGGGAGCTGCCGGAACAACCGGCGTTGCAGGCGCATCAAGGGAGGCCGTTTCGGTGGCTGCGGGCGCTGCTGGCGGCGGGTTTGGAATTGTGCCGGGCGCGCGCAATTGCAGGTCTGGCGGCAGGGCCAGCGTGTTGCCGTTGGCGACAGTAACGTTGGGTTGAGCCGCAGGTTCGCCAGCTCCAAAAGTGTTTAAAAGTTTGGAGGTGGAGCAGCCACTCAGGGCAATACCCAATGCCACGAGGCCGGTTAAAGACCAGACATATTTCATGCTACGCAATTCCCTTTACTGTTCAGCGCCGGAGCGCCGGGCTAGACCTTCATACAACAATAGGGCCACGCCCGCAACGATGGCCAAATCTGCTATGTTAAACACATACCAACTCCAGGCATTCCAGTGCAGATGGAAGAAATCGGCCACAGCGCCGTAGAGCAAGCGGTCCAGGATGTTTCCCAAAGCACCGCCGATAACCAAGCCGATCGCTGCGGCAGAAATGGGGCGGTTTAGCCCGTTCATCCAAACCCATAGAACAGCGCAGATGGCGAGGTTTCCGGCAATGAAAACCCACTGCATCTGGGTGCTCAGAAGCCCGTAGGAAACGCCCTTGTTCCAGACCAGCATGAGGTCAAGAAACTCAGTTATTTTGACGGTGCCCCGCTGGTCAATATCGAATACCTGAAGCATCCACCATTTGTGAGCCTGATCGACAGCGAAAACCATGATCGCCAATATCAGCCCGAGGGGTGCAAGGGGGCCCCAAATGCGGAGCTTCATGCGAGGGTTTTTCCGAAGCGCTTTTGCCATTCACGCACAGCCTCAGCATCACGGGGCGTGATGTCGGGGAATTCGGCGTCCTTGCCGATCTCCTTGGAGATTTTCCATGAGCGGGCACATTTCTGGCCCTCAGCTTTGGCGGAAACCACGGCCACGTTTTTGAGGTCATCCAGCCGGAACGCGGAATCGGGCCCATGGCCCACTTCTATGGTGATGTCAGATGTGATGCAGACTTCGGCGAAGTCGATATCCAAAAGCAGTTCCATAACCAACACTCCAGTGGCGTCATTTTGCACATACACCGTAGGTGCTGCCTCAAGTGAAGAGCCAATGCGCTTTTCCGCGCGCTCCAATTCCAAAGCACCCGTCACCACGCGACGCACGTTGCGGATCATGTCCCATCTCTCAGCAATCTCCGGCTGGTGCCATTCGTCCGGCGTCTTTGCAAATTGCATCAGGTGGACCGAGCTGCCCTCGCCACCAAAGCGTGAGAGCCAAACCTCTTCCATGGTGAAAGTCAGGATGGGCGCCCACCATGTCGTGAGGCAATGGAACAATTGCTCCAGAACGCTGCGGCAGGAGCGGCGCTTGTTGCTCGACCACGGATCGCAATAGAGCGCGTCCTTGCGGATATCGAAATAGAATGCGCTCAAATCCTGCGTCATGAAGTTGCTGAGAACCACAAACAGGCGCTTGTAGTCAAACACCTCATAGGCCGCCTGCACTTGGGCATCAATTTCGTGGAGCCTGTGGAGGATATAGCGCTCAAGCTCTGGCATATCCTTGTGATTGACGTGCTCCCAGTCCTTCAGGCCATCAAGCGCACCGAGGATATAGCGCATGGTGTTACGCAGTTTGCGGTAAGCTTCCACATTGGTCTTGAGGATTTCCTTGCCCAGCCGCAGGTCTTCCGCATAATCGGCTGATGCCACCCAGAGGCGGAGGATATCGGCGCCCGATTGCTTGATCACGTCTTGCGGGGTGACGATATTGCCGAGGGACTTTGACATCTTGCGGCCGTCTTCGCCCACGACGAATCCGTGGGTCAAAACAGCATCATAGGGCGCGCGTCCACGTGTTCCGCAGGATTCAAGCAGCGAGGAATGGAACCAGCCGCGATGCTGGTCAGAGCCTTCGAGATACAAGTCGGCTGGCCATTTCAGGTCGGGGCGCTGTTCCAGGCAAAAGGCATGGGTGGAGCCGGAATCGAACCACACATCCAGAATATCGCGCACCTGTTCCCATTCCTGTGAATTGTAATCTTGTCCGAGGAATCGGCCTGCCGCGCCATCGGCAAACCAGGCGTCTGCACCCTCTTTAGAAAATGATTCCGCAATCCTCTGGTTCACCATGGAATCGTTCAATAACTTGCCAGTTTCCTTGTTCACGAAAACAGCGATGGGAACGCCCCAGGCACGCTGCCGAGAAATCACCCAGTCGGGCCGGTCAGCAATCATGCCGCGCAGGCGGTTTTGCCCGGCGGGCGGGAAGAATTTGGTCTCCTCGATAGCCTTCAACGCCTTGTCACGCAGGCCGTGGCTCGACATGGAGATGAACCATTGCGGCGTGTTGCGGAAGATGATCGGCTTCTTCGAGCGCCAGGAATGGGGATAGCTGATGGTCTTGCGCTTCGCCGACAGCAGCATGCCTGCTTCTTTCAAAGCATCCATTACCAGCCTGTTGGCATTGCCCCATTTGCCATACTGATCGATAACGCGGCCACCTTCGAAACCGGGCGCATCCTTGGTGTAGAAGCCATCGGCGTTGACGGTGGAAGGGATTTCCGGATTGATGTCCTTGACAAGAAGTTCCCCGCTGTACTCCTGCCAAATATTGTAATCGTCTGCACCATGGCCCGGTGCAGTATGCACAAAACCTGTACCTGCATCATCTGTTACATGATCACCCTCAAGTAGTGGTACATTGAAATGATATCCCGATTTACCAAGCGGGTGTGAGCACGTGATTCCAAAAATTTCGTTGGATCTCAATTCACATATCTCGCGGTAGTTTTTCACACGAGCTGCATCCATCACGTCTTTAGCAAGTTTCCTGCCGAGAATAAATTGGTCACCAACTTTTGCCCAGTTGTCTCCGGACGCCTCTGTCACTTCAAATAGGCCGTACTCCACATTTTTTGAATAAGAAATTGCTCGGTTACCCGGGATCGTCCAAGGAGTTGTTGTCCAAATGACAACGCTGGCTTTGGACAAGTCATTCACATGTACGCCAAACAAATCCTCTCCAGCGGGTTGGTGCTTTGTCACCGGAAACTTCACAAAAATCGTATCAACTTCGATATCGGCGTATTCAATTTCGGCTTCGGCGAGCGCGGTTTTTTCAACGACGGACCACATCACAGGCTTGGAGCCGCGATAGAGCTGGCCTGACTCGGCGAATTTCAGAAGTTCTTTGGCGATGATGGCTTCGGCTTCGAAGGCCATGGTGAGATAGGGATTGTACCAATCACCAGTCACTCCTAAACGCTGGAATTCATCCCTCTGGATACCAACCCATTTGGCGGCAAAGTTCCGGCATTCGGCACGGAATTCGTTGATGGGGATGGCGTCCTTGTTCTTGCCCGCCGCGCGGTATTCCTCTTCGATTTTCCATTCGATGGGAAGGCCGTGGCAATCCCAGCCGGGCACGTAGTTTGAATCAAAGCCCGCCATCTGGCGCGAGCGGGTGACGATGTCTTTGAGGATCTTGTTCAGCGCATGGCCGATGTGCAAATTGCCGTTGGCATAGGGCGGGCCGTCATGCAGCACGTATTTGGGCTTGCCCTTGCTCTGTTCGCGCAGTTTTCCGTATAGCCCCATGCTCTCCCAGCGCTTGAGCAATTCAGGTTCCAGTTGCGGCAGCCCGGCTTTCATGGAAAAGTCGGTCTTTGGCAGAAATACAGTCTCGCGATAGTCAAGTGTCGCGGGCTTATCGGTCATGATGGTTACAGGCTTCCAAATCAAGGAGATACAGAGTTGGGCACCG
>JANNXN010000112.1:0-7228 GCA_031409595.1 Rhodobiaceae bacterium | reverse complement strand
GGCGCAACCGTGGACGATATTGTTGATACAGCCTGCCTTCTGCTGGCCATGTCACGTGCTGAGTAGGGCAGCCACCTGCTTGGCGATGACCAGTTCTTCGTTGGTGGCCACAGTATGAGCTTTAACACCGAGCCACCCTAGATGGTTCATTATTTTCGTTCGGACTATTTCCGAATTTTCGCCAATCCCGCCCGTGAAGGCAACTGCATCAACGCCCCCCATCGCAACAGCAAGCGAACCGGCATGGCGGGCTGCGTGGTAGCAATAATAGCCCACAGCCGCCATGGCAGCAGGATCCTGGCTTATGAGCAATTCGCGCATATCTGACGTGATGCCCGAAACGCCAAGCAAGCCGCTGCGCCGGTAGAGTAATTCTTCAAGCTCATCGACGCTCAGTTTTTCATCCCGCAGCAGGGCAATCAACACGCCGGGATCAATTGCGCCACTTCGGGTGCCCATGACCAAACCGTCAGCCGTGGAAAATCCCATTGTGGTGGCAATGCTTCGGCCATCGACAACGGCGCACATGCTTGAGCCATTGCCAAGGTGCGCAATCAGCAAGCGCTTTGGTATGTTCTCGCCGAAACTTGCAATGACATGTTCATAGCTCAACCCATGAAAGCCATAACGCTGATAACCTCGCTCATGATATTCGCCCGGCAATGGCAGTCGCTTGGCCACGTCCGGCTGCGTTGTGTGAAAGGCCGTATCGAAACATGCAACCTGAGGAACGCCCGGCGCAAGACGCCTCAATTCATCAAGCACCTCGAGTCCAAAGGGCATGTGCAATGGGGCAAGTGAACACAGGCTCTGCAATTCAGCCTGTGCTTTTTCGTCAACCAGAGTTGGCTTGACAAATGTTCTTCCGCCATGAACGATGCGGTGGCCGATTCCGGAAAATCCCGAAATCTCCAATCCAACTTCACCCAGCCAGCGGACAATTTGATGTCCGGCATTCGTGAGCTCGGAAACCTGGCCCTTGCGCACAAGATTGACGCCATCAAACACGGCAAACTTCAATGAAGAAGAGCCCGCATTCACCACCAGAATGTGAGGCATTATCTTAGCCCCGAGCTGTTACATCCGTATGCTTGTATTTTTCCAGAACCCGCGCCGGATACTTCAGCGCATCGCGGCGGAAGGGGTCGCCCAATTCCTGCGTGACCATGACTTCGATAACCGTGGTCTTGCCGCGTTTTTGTGCATCGCAGGCTTTCTCCAGCGCTTCGCCAACGCCGCCGAGATTATCAACTGTCACGCCATCAGCGCCAAGCGAGCGGGCAACTTCGGCCCAGCTTGGGTTCTTGAGGTTCACGCCTAAAAACCGGGTGTCGTAGAAATCCACCTGGTTCTTCTTCTCAGCGCCCCACTGCTTGTTGTGGAACACAACAGCAGTCACCGGAATATCTTCGCGAACGCACGTCAAAATTTCTCCGAAACTCATGCCCCAGGCGCCGTCGCCCACGTATGCAACCGCAGGCCGGTCCGGTTGCGCCACCTTCGCTCCAATGATCGATGGGAATGCATAGCCGCAATTGCCGAAACTCATGGCTGCGAACATCGAGTTGGGTTGATTGAAGCGGAGGTAGGAATTGGACACCGAACAGATGTTGCCAATGTCAGTTGAGACCATCGCATTCTTTGGCATGGCCTTTTCAAGCTCGCGCAACATCTGGCGGGGATGCATGCAAGGCGATCCCTTGGCTATCTCGATGGACCAGGCATCCTTTTCATGGTCCCACTCGTTCAATTCTTTTTCCCAGGCGGCTTTTTCGGAGGCGATGCGTTTCTTGCGTTCGTCCGCATTGTCAGCACACGCCAGCTTGCGGTTGGCCAGGCGGTAAGACATGGCCTTGGCTGCCTCCTTCGCATCGCCCACAATGCCAACCGAAATCTGCTTCACCAATCCAAGCATCCGGTGATCCGTGTCGATCTGAATGATCTTGGCGTTCTTCGGCCAGTAGTCCATGCCGTGTTGCGGAAGCGTACCGAAGGGCCCAAGCCGCGTGCCAAGGGCCACCACCACATCCGCATCCTTGATCAACTTCATGGCAGCCTTGGAACCCTGATAACCCAAAGGCCCGCACCACAGCGGATGATCGGCCGGGAACGAGTCATTGTGCAGATACGAATTCACCACCGGCGCGTTGAGCTGCTCAGCCAATGCGATGGCTTCTTTCGTGCCGCCCGAAAACAAAACGCCGCCGCCTGCGACGATCACCGGGAATTTGGCATTAGCCAAGAGATCAGCCGCCTCATCCAGGCTTTCATCTGCGCCTGGCCCACGGGAAATCTTGCGGGGCTTTGAGATTTCATAATCCGCCTCGCCATAAAAATTATCGCGCGGAATGTTGAGTTGCGTTGGTCCGCGCTCGCTCATCGCCATATCAAAGCAGCGCGCCGTCAACTCTGCCATGCGCGGATGTTTTGAAACATGCGCCTGGTATTTGGTGATCTTGGAAAAGATGGGAAGCTGTTCGGTTTCCTGAAAGCCGCCAAGCCCCATGCCCGCCGAGCCGCTCTCAGGCGTTACCACAACAACCGGCGAATGGGCCCAGAAGGCGGCAGCGGTTGATGTCACGAAATTGGTAATGCCGGGGCCGTTCTGCGCAATGCAAACCCCGTGGCGGCCTGAAACGCGGGCGTAGCCATCGGCCATATGGCCAGCGCCTTGCTCATGGGCGGTGGGGATAAAGCGGATGCCGGCGGCGGGGAAAAGATCAAGAGCATCCATATAGGCAGAACCCACAATGCCAAACACATCAGTCACCCCATAGGCCACCAGCGTTTCAACAAAAGCTTCAGATGCGGACATTTTAGGCATGGGAATGGCTCCTGAGAGAGGGATGAAAAGCCGTACCTAGCAGAAATCTGGCCCCATGGCAGGTCCAGATAGGACCAGTCACAGGTCCAGTGGGATAGGGCAGATGAAACACTCGCCCAAAAAGCTGCATCCGTTTGACGATCCAATCCAATTGCCGCATATTGGGCCCATGGCAAATCAACCACTGATAGTAATCGATCCGGCGCGGCGTTCTGGCAAGCCCTGCATTCGTGACACGCGAATTACGGTTTATGACGTGCTGGAGTATCTGGCCTCGGGCATGACCGAAACCCAAATCATCGCGGATTTTCCTGAATTGACACAGGACGACATCCGCGCCTGTCTGGTATTTGCCGCAGACCGTGAACGCCGTCTCGTCGGCGCGGCGTGACTTGAAACTTCTATTTGACCAAAACCTGCCATCAAAATTCGTGAACTCCTTGGCTGATTTGTTTCCTGGCTCAAAGCACGTGAGATAAGCGGGATTGGCAACTTCTGATGACCGGGCGGTCTGGGATTATGCTGGCAAGAACGGTTTTGCCCTCATTTCAAAGGACTCAGACTTCCACCAAATGAGTTTTCTCTTTGGAGCGCCACCCAAAACAATCTGGCTCAGATGCGGTAACAGCTCGGTCGTACAACTCGAAGCGATCATCAGGCATCACTACAGTATGATCAAGGAGTTCCTGGATGACACTGAAGGAGCAATGCTTGTCGTCAATCCACCATAGCCAAAGCCCATTCTTCCAGTTTTAGTGCCCCTACTTCAGCTCAATCTCGATAAACGCGTATTCCCCTTCATTGGCGTTGATCACGTCATGTTCAACACCCACGGGCCGGAAATATGGGACGCCTTTTTTCATGTCGGCGAAGCTGGTGCCATCCTTGGTTTCCAGCTTCACTTTTCCGTCCATGAGCGGCACGATCACATAGTCATGCGCATGCCGGTGCCAGCCCGTGTTGGCGCCAGCAGCAAAGCGCCATTCGGTGACAATGACGCGATCATTTTCAATATGGACTTTCGGTGTAGCTGAGCCGGTCATGGAGGAGTTTCCGCAAATATCTGGATCGTATCCTGGTGTTCGTATCCATCTATTTCACGTTATGTCTTCATCAGCAACTCTGCAGGCATAGCAGTCATATCGCTTGCCTGCTGCGATGTGATGTTATAATATAACATTCATGTCCTTCCCCGATCCCCACCACGATCACACCCATTGTACATCTGACCTGATTGCCAGGGCTGAGCGCACCTGCGAGCGGCGAGGAAGCAGGTTGACCGGGCAGCGCCGCGAAATTCTGAGTTGCGTGGCGGAGCGCCATTCAGCGGTTGGCGCCTACGATATCATTGAGCTCATGGCCAAGCGGGGCGCGCGACCCGCACCGATCACTGTCTATCGCGCTCTGGAATTTCTCCGGGCCCATGGCCTCGTGCACAAGATCGAAAGCCGCAATGCCTTTGTGGCCTGCTCGCATTCGCATGAAGATCACCCGGCTGCACTTCTGATTTGCGAGGATTGCGGCACCGTTTCTGAACTTGACGCCCCTGAAATTTTCAAAAATCTGGAAGCAAGTGCCAGCAAGCAAAAATTTCGCTCTCTCCAGACGCTGATTGAAATTTCCGGAACCTGTGGTTCCTGCGCGGGGAACCACTGATATGCTGAAGGTCAATGATCCGCTGTTGAGCGCCAAGGATGTGACGCTTGTCGTGAACGGCCGAAAAATTCTTGATCATGTCAACCTCGATGTGCGCAAAGGTGAAATCGTCACCGTGATCGGCCCGAACGGGGCGGGTAAATCAACCTTGATCCACGTCATGTTGGGTCTGAAGCCATTGACGTCCGGGCGCATCGTCAGGCGTGAAAATTTGAGCGTGGGTTACGTGCCGCAAAGCTTCCCCAATACCTCGACTGTGCCGATGAGTGTGAAACGGTTGCTGTCGCTAACCCTGAAGCCGACCGATAAGGCAATTGACCAGGCCTTGGAAGAAACCGGCATTGTGCATTTGAAAGAGCAGCGTGTTGCCTCATTGTCGGGCGGCGAATTGCAGCGGGCATTATTGGCGCGGGCGCTGCTGCGAAAGCCTGATCTCCTGGTGCTGGATGAACCGGTGCAGGCTGTGGATTTTATCGGCGAAGTCAAACTTTACGAGCTGATTTCAAATATCCGCAAAACCCACGGCTGCGGCATTCTGATGGTGAGCCATGACCTGCATATGGTAATGGCGGAAAGCGATCACGTGGTATGCCTGAACAGCCATGTGTGTTGTGAAGGGGGCCCCGAGAAAGTGCAGCATGATCCAGAGTTCGCCAAACTCTTCGGCCCGTCAGCTGCCAGGATGATCGCCGCCTACGCCCATCACCATGACCACGACCACGAGCCCCATGAGCATCACCATGAACATTAGCCTTCCGACAGTCCGTCATTCCGGCGAAAGCCGGAATCTCATTGCAATCCAATCGAGGGAGATTCCAGCTTTCGCCGGAATGACGGAACTCAGGGAAGGCGCGTCCCTGTGACCCCATTCCTCACCGATCCCTTTTTTCAGCGCGCAATTCTCGCAGGCATTGCGGTGGCGCTGGTCTCTGGCCCAGTCGGCTGTTTCATCGTCTGGAGGCGCATGGCCTACTTCGGGGAATCCCTTGCCCATTCCGGCCTGCTTGGCGTGGGCCTCGGCCTGCTGTTCAGCTTTGATATTTCAATTGGCGCCATTGCGACTGCAATTGCCTTGGCAGTGTTGCTCATGGCCCTGCGCCGCCAGAATGGACTGACCAATGATACCTTGCTCGGCGTGCTGTCTCACACATTTCTGGCGCTGGGATTGATCGTCGTCTTCATCGCCACAGGCGAAGCATCCGATCACATGGACATACTTTTCGGCGATGTGATGACGGTCTCCAACTATGATGTTCTGGCTGTCTGGGCAGGTGCCGCAGCAGTGCTCGTCACATTGTCATTCATGTGGCGCGACCTGATTGCAACATCGGTGCACGAAGATTTGGCGCGCGCCGAAGGCGTGAATGTCGAGCGCGTGGAGTTTGGTTTCATCCTGCTGATCGCCGTGATGACAGCAATTGCCATGAAGATTGTGGGGCTGCTGCTGATAACCGCACTTATGGTCATTCCCGCCGCCGCCGCCCGCAGGCTAGCCAGCACACCCGAGCGCATGGCAGTTATTGCAGCCACGATCGCTGGCCTATCAGTTGTGGCGGGGTTGACGGTTTCCGCCATCACCGGCGGTGGTTCAGGCCCCTGTGTCGTCCTGGCAGCCAGCACCTGTTTCGCCTTGACGTTGCTTGTGCCCCAGACCACTTAGAAAGCAGCTATGACCTATTCAGCCAGACAAACCAGACGCAAATCCCACGCTGTGATGGTGGGCAATGTTCAAGTGGGCGGCGGCGCTCCCATCGTTGTGCAATCCATGACCAACACGGATACGGCTGACGTTGAAGGCACAGCCCAACAAACCGCAGCACTTGCCAAAGCAGGCTCGGAACTGGTGCGCATCACGGTGGACCGCGAAGAGTCGGCCAAAGCCGTTCCTCGCATTCGAAACCGCCTGGATCAGATGGGCGTTGCAGTGCCTCTCATTGGTGATTTTCATTACAACGGCCACACGCTGCTGAACGATCATCCAGCATGTGCCGAAGCCTTGGCCAAATATCGCATCAATCCCGGCAATGTGGGCTTCAAGGAAAAGAAAGATCGCAACTTCTCCATGATGATCGAGGCAGCCTTGAAGTTTAACCGCCCGGTTCGCATCGGCGTAAACTGGGGTTCGCTTGATCAATCTCTGCTGACCGAGTTGATGGATGAAAATCACAAGCTCGCTGAGCCAATTCCGGCCCGCGCCGTAATGCACGAAGCTATTGTACAATCCGGCATCTTGTCAGCAGCGCGCGCCGAAGAACTTGGCATGAAGCCCGAGCAGATCATCATCTCCGCCAAGTGTTCTGAAGTGCAGGACTTGATCGCGGTCTATCGATTGCTCGCCACGCGAAGCGAACATGCATTGCATCTGGGCCTGACTGAAGCCGGCATGGGCTCCAAAGGCATCGTCGCTTCAACCGCTGCAATTGGTGTCCTGCTGCAGGAAGGCATCGGTGATACAATCCGCATTTCGCTCACCCCGGAACCCGGCGGCGACCGCACCCGCGAAGTCATCGTCGCCCAGGAGATACTGCAAACCATGGGGCTGCGCGCCTTTGCCCCCATGGTCATCGCCTGTCCCGGCTGCGGTCGCACCACATCGACAACGTTTCAGGAACTTGCCCAGGACATCCAGTTCTACGTGCGCGACCGCATGGATATCTGGCGCAAGGATTACCCCGGGTTTGAAAACCTCCAGCTCGCCGTCATGGGCTGCATCGTCAACGGTCCCGGCGAATCCAAACACGCCGATAT
>JANNXN010000111.1:0-12038 GCA_031409595.1 Rhodobiaceae bacterium | reverse complement strand
CTCTAGCAGGCTGCTGAAAAACTCCAATTCACCTATGAATACACTCATATCACCGTGAACGTAAGTGAATCAGATAGGGAACGAAACAGAATCAAATGCCGCTAAAATGGGCTCAAAAATAGTTTTTCAGCAGCCTGCTAGATCGTGTTATGCACGGGATTTCACGTCCGGTTGGCTCAAATGAGGATTCAGGCCAGTCGTGACAATCGAGGCTCCCGAAATCGACTTGCGATTTCGGGGGCTTGTTGGTTGCGGGAGCCAGATTGAACTGACGACCTTCAGGCTATGAGCCTGCTTGTTCGATAGCGCGGAATTTTGACGGTATTTTTGACGGTATGTGAGCATTCACGACGTAAAAATAGATTTGAATTCAGATATTTACATGAGCAGGAAACTATGGAGTGGGAGTGAGGGGCTACCCCTTCAGCTTTGCCAATGAGATTGCCGGGTTGATTTCGCGGAGGGATGTCATCATGGCGTGGAGGAAAATTCGGAGTTTGGTGTGGTGGCGTTCGGGGAGGTTTGAGACGTCGCCCAGCGCGAAGGCGCGGAGAGAGAAGCGCCGGTCTTCGATGAGGGGAACGATATCGCGATCGAGAATGGGCACATCAAGGGTTAAACCGTAGGATTGCTGATCCAGGATGCTTCCGACAAACGTGTTGCGCACATTCACGAGGAGCGAAGGCTTGATGATGGTCCGGATATCTTCGGCGGCGTTGAGCGAGGCGTATTCCTTATCGACGATGAAGAGCGCGACAATTTGGTAGCCGATCCTGATGGCTTCCGATTGGAAATCGAGTTCCTTGAACGCCTTGAAAAAGTTTTCGGTTTGGGGGGCTGGCAAGTCGATCACATAGTCGCGGCCGGCGGAGGCCAGGATTGTGTCGAACACTTTCATCTGGCCCTGAATTTGCGAAAAGTCCACCAGCGCGGTGCGCCCCGGGAAGGCAGCGCGCAGCGGACCTTCGGGGAAAGTTACATCAATGATGAATGGGTCTTTTCCATCCAGCATCAAATAGTCGACCAGCACGCGCGCCAGCAGTGTCTTGCCATTGCGGTGCCGGTCGGAACAGACGATGTAAATGGTTGGCTTCGATGCCAATGTCCAACCGTTCTGGTTTAGGATTGTGCAGCGACAACAAGTTGTGGTTCGCTGCGTCCGCCTGAGAGCAGGTCCTGCACCAGCTTCACATGGGCAAACTGCTCATCAATTTCCGAGCACCATTTCTTGACGTAGCCGCGCAGGACAAAAGAGTATTTCCCTTGCGCGCCATCGGGGGCCCGGTTGTCGATGAAGTCCTTGAACGTGACGCCTGCGAGATCAACCTGTTCGTAAGCCATTTCATTGAGCTTTGGCACGGCGATTTCCTGGGCCTTGGGGATTTGCGCGAAATATTTGCGCTGGGTTGCCTGGTCCCACTCGAAGAAATTTGTTTCGTTGATGAAGTTCCGGGTTACGACATAGTGAACGCCTTTGAGGTAGCGCGAGATTTCGGCGATCTCGTCGAGGGAGGCAATGGATGGCCCGATGACGTGGAAAAGACCGAGATTGAAGGCGCCGTTGCGGGCTGCATCAAGGGCCCCAATGCGATCAAACATGTCGAGCGCGTATGACATGTTGCCGGCCTTGAAATCCACAATTGTAACCGGCACGTTGGCGGTTTCCATGGTGTCCAGCAACTTCATCTGATGGGCGACATTGCCGAGGTCGATGATTTCCGTGTTGGCGGGATAGAAGCGCTTCAGGGTGCCGCGTGGGTTCTCAGTATCGAAGGCCCGCGTGAGCAGGTTTTTACGCGCGAAAAAATCCAGCAGCGCGCGAGATACTGTCGTCTTTCCTACACCGCCCTTGTCGGCGCCCACGAGTATAAGAGTTGGTTTCATTATTGTTAACTCCACTTGGCTTGAAATCGGGGCCCTAGTTATCATAGCTGTTAACCAGAGTACACCCAATCAATGCCTATAATTTGCGGGGTAGTTGGCGGCACGGCAAGAATGTGGCAAATGTCATCCCGGAGAGTTTTTTCATGTCTTTTCTGATTGTTGGCCTTGGAATTTTTTCTGTTGTGCATCTCTATGCGATGCTGCTGCCGACGCCCCGGGATGCGCTGAAAGCGCACATGGGCGAGAACGCCTACAAAGGCCTGTTTTCGATTGTGGCAGTTGTCGGGTTGGCTCTCATGATCTGGGGCTACCGGCAACTCAGCGCCGGGCCAGAAGCTGGCAACTTTATCTATGAACCATCTGGCGGCATGCGGCACGTTACCCTGCTGCTGGTGCTCCTGGGCTTTATCTCCGTGAGTGCAGCACATGGCCGGGGATACCTCAAAAGCTGGTTGCGCCATCCCCTGTCGATCGGCATTGCGTTGTGGTCATTCGGGCATCTCCTCTCCAATGGGAGGGTCTATGCGGTTTTGATGTTTGGCACGTTTCTGGTGCTGGCTTTGCTGGACATCCTTCTCTCAACGCTTCGCGGCAAGCGACCGATGCACCAGCCGGAGCTGCGCTCGGATGTGATTGCTGTCATTGTTGGCATGGTGATTTATGTTGTGTTTCTGTTTGGCTTCCACCCTTACGTGCTGAACTTGCCGGTTGTGCGATGAGCCTGCTGGCATTTGGGGTTTTGCTTTTTGTTGCCCTGCACGGGGTGGCAGCAGTTCCGGCCTTGAAGGCCAGGGTCAGGCAGCGTGTGGGCGAGCGCATGTATGGCCCTCTCTTTGGCATCGCCTCAGTGATTGCTTTGGGTGTGATTGTGGCGGGATGGAAAGCGGCTCCGTTTATTCCAGTTTACGAACCGCCGGTTTGGGGTTGGTATGTCAATTACGGGCTCACATTCATCGGCTTCCTGTTCCTGGGGATATTTCTGTTTCGCGGCAGCTTGCGTCAACGGGTGCGGTTTCCGATGGCGATTGCGACACTCTTCTGGGCCGCCGGACATTGTTTTGCCAATGGTGATGTGGCCAGTCTGATCCTGTTTGGCGGCCTGCTTGCTGGCAGTGTTGCCCATGTTGGCGTGGCGCGGGCCAACGGTATATATCCCAGTGCCGAAGTGAGATTGGGCCATGACGGGCTCTCGCTTATATTTGGTGCTGCACTTTATGGAATTATGACGCAAGTTCACCCTGCATTGATCGGTGTTCCGATTTTTGTGCTTTCACGATAAGGTTTCAAAATGTCAGTTCAGAACCCCAGCAAACGAATAACCGCCCCTGATATTTCATCTCGCAAAGGTGGCGATCCCATTGTGGCGCTCACTTCCTATCATGCCCATACGGCGGCCATTGCCGACAAGTATGTGGACTTCATCCTGGTGGGGGACTCTCTTGGCATGGTGATGCACGGGTTTGAATCAACCTTGCCTGTGCCGCTTGATCTCATGATCTTGCATGGGCGCGCCGTTATGCGGGGCGCCAGGCGGGCGCTGGTGGTCGTTGATATGCCGTTTGGCTCCTATGAGGAAAGCCCGGCGCAGGCGTTTCGCAATGCGGCGCGCGTGATGAAGGAAACGGAATGCGGTGCGATCAAGCTGGAGGGGGGCGTTCGCATGGCCGAGACCATTCGCTTTTTAACAGAGCGCGGCATTCCGATCATGGCGCATATTGGTTTGACACCACAATCCATCAACGTGCTTGGCAGTTTCAAGACGCAGGGTCGCACGCGCGACAAGTGGGCGATCATCGAAGAAGATGCGAAAGTTGTCACTGAGGCTGGCGCATTTTCGATGGTGCTGGAAGCCATTGTTGAACCGCTGGCCGCGAAGATTACCAAGTCGGCGCCAATTCCAACCATTGGAATTGGAGCCTCGCCAGCCTGCGATGGGCAAATTCTGGTGATGGAGGATATGCTTGGGCTGTCGCCGCGGGTTCCCAAATTCGTTAAGGAATTTGGCCAGGTGGGCAAGGCGATTGAGAGCGCTATCCGTTCATATGCGGAAGATGTCCGGGCGCGGAAATTCCCGCTGCCGGAGAACACCTATGATGTGAAGGAGTAGGCTTAACCGATTATTAACCATAATGGCGTCCAACTAGCCCTTGTCAATGAAGGGAGGAGGGCTATGTCAGCGCTACTTTTGGGTTTGGTGATCGGTTTTGTGGCTTGCGGCGCGGTCTTGGGGATGACCATTGCGCAGCAGGCCCGCAAAACCATTCGGGATGTGTACGAGCTTTAAACTCGAAAAAGCCTTGATTTAGCCCTCTCACTGGCTTACCCACAGCAGTGTTTTCAAGGAGCCTTCTGCTGTGAGCGATGAATCCCTCTTTCGTGAGGTGGACGAGGAAGTCCGTCAAGAACAATACAAGAAACTTTGGGATAAATACGGCCATTATTTCATTGCTTTGTGCCTTGCTGTCGTAGCTTCGGTGGCGGGTGTGAAGGGCTATCAATACTACCAGAAAACCCAGTCGGAGGCTGCTGCTGTCGTCTATTTCGATGGGGTGAAAAGGGCTGCCGAAAGCAAACCGGAAGATGCCTTGCGGGCGCTGGCTGCAGTGAACCATCCGGGCTACAGGCAGCTGGCTAAACTGCAGGAAGCCATTGTTTTGGCCGAGCAGGGCAAAACCACGGAAGCTGTTGCGGGCTTCGATGCCATTGCCGCAGACCCATCGGCTGATCCGACGCTCAGAGATTTGGCCCGCATTCGGGCTGGATATCTGTTGGCCGACACTTTGAAGCCTGATGAGCTTTTGGCGCGGCTCGGGAATTTCGATAAGGAAGGCCAGGTTTGGCGGCACGCAGCGCGGGAGATATTTGGTGTTTCGGCATTTCGCGTTGGCGATTATGCAATGGCGGATCGTTATATGAATGCAAATTTTGCCGATGCGGGAACGCCGCCAGATATGCGCGAGCGGGCACAAATCATGATCCAGTTGCTCACGCCACTGTTGGGGAAGTGAACACTGATGCGTAAACTCACCACGGTATTTTTGGTTGTTGCTTTGGGTCTTTCGGTTGCAGCCTGTTCACAGATGAAGCGGCTTACCGGCCAGACAGATGATACGGTTCTGCCGGGGGCACGCGAAGATATTTTGCCGCCGGAAGCCCAGACGGCGCGCGACCCGGAAGTGACAGGCGACAAGGCGGCTGAGTGCAAGACTGATGATCCTGATTGCATTGCCCCTGTTGATCAGGAAGCCAGTACGGCTCAATGACATTCACCGTGACTATTCTGGGGCGTCCCAACGTTGGGAAGTCGACCTTATTCAACCGCCTGGTTGGCCGCAAGATTGCGCTGGTGGATGACCAGCCGGGAGTGACGCGTGATCGCCGCGAAGGTGTTGCTTCAATTGGCGATATGAGGTTTCGCATTTTTGATACGGCAGGCCTTGATGACGCCAAGAAGGAGTCGCTCGAGGCGCGCATGAGCGAGCAGTCAGTGACGGCGGTGCGCGAGGCTGATCTGGTGTTCTTTGTCATTGATGCGCGCGTCGGCATTACGCCAATTGACCGGATGTTTGCGGAGAAAATCCGGAAGTTTGGCAAGCCTGTGCGGCTCATCGCAAACAAGGCGGAAGCGCGGATGGCGGATGCTGGCGTGATGGAATCCTATTCTCTTGGATTTGGCGAGCCGATTGCAATTTCGGCTGAACACGGTGAAGGCATTGAAGGCATCTATGATGCGGTGGCTGAACTGCTTCCCGAAGCAGAGGACGTGGTTGCGGAAGAAACCGAAGAAGAGGAATTGGCGCGGCCGTTGCGGCTTGCGATTATTGGCCAGCCCAACGCGGGCAAATCAACCTTGGTCAATACCATGTTGGGCGAAGAACGGATGTTGACAGGGCCGGAGGCTGGCATCACGCGCGATGCGATTGCTACGGACTGGAGCTGGCAGGGCCGCGAGGTCAAGCTGTGGGACACGGCGGGCATCAGGCGGAAATCGCGGGTGACGGGCAAGATTGAAAAACTCGCTGTTTCCGATGCGTTGCGGGCCATTCGGTTTGCCGACTGCGTTGTGGTTCTGATTGATGCCTCAATGGTGATCGAGCGGCAGGATCTGGCGCTTTCTGATTTGGTGGCCACGGAAGGCCGCGCCGTTGTGCTGGCTTTGAGCAAGTGGGATCTGGTTGAAGACAAGCAGAAGAAGCTTGCCGAGGTGCATAGCGATCTTGAGGATGTGCTGCCGGAAATTCGCGGTGTTCCAGTTGTGACGCTGTCCTCGAAACAAGAACGCGGCATTGATAAATTGATGAAGGCGGTGTTTGAGGCGGTTGACCGCTGGAGTGCGCGCATTACGACATCGCAACTCAATCGCTGGCTGGAAAACGCATTGGCAAAAAATCCGCCGCCTGCGCCTTCCGGCAGGCGCATCAAAATTCGCTATGCAACACAGGCCAGTTCACGGCCGCCAACATTTGCGGTGTTTGGCAACCAGCTTTCAAAAATGCCGGATAGCTACAAGCGCTATCTGATGAATACGTTGCGGAAGGATTTCGACCTGGCAGGTGTGCCCATCAGGTTCAGCCTGCGCGGCGGGAAAAACCCGTTCGACAAGGATAAGTGAGTTCCAGCGTTAGAGTTGAACCGAAACTTTTCCGATGAGATCATAGCTTGCCTCGATCAGGTCTCCGATGTTGGTTTCGAAGACTTCGGTGATGACGCCGGTTGAGATGACGTCGCCGGCGCGGAGGTGCAGGCCTTTTTTGATCAAATCGTTGGCGAGCCAGGTCAAGGCCAATTCGGGGCCACCGAGCGCATTGGCGGCGATGCCGGAATATTTTTGCTGGCCGTTGATGCTTACGCGGTTGGTGATTTTGGCGAGCTCGGATTGCGGGGGCAATCTTACTCCGGGGCCAAGAACGAGGGCGTGATTTAATCCGCCATCGGCCACATACCATTCGACAACATCACTGAAACCCTTGGACAGGCGCGGGTTGACGATTTCGATTGAGGGATGAATGGCATCCACGGCTGCGAGCACTTCCTCCACCAACCATGGGCTGCCTTTCCGGGGCAGGTCTCGCGCCATGGTGAAGGCGATTTCTGGTTCAGTTGTGCGGCTGTTGGTTGGCAGCGTCTTGATATGCGTTCCAGAGGCGAACAGTTGTTCGGCATAGACGGGACCGGGGAAGGGGCCATCGGCTTTCAGGGCTTTTTGGGCGCGCTCACTGGTGCAGCCGATTTTCCAGCCGGCGTGTTTCCAGCCGATCGAGTCGCGGACGGCTGACTGTATTGCGAAGGCTTCGGCCATGTCTGCGGGTGCTGGACCCGGGTAGGCGGCAATTTTTTTGCCTGACAGGCGGCCAGCGCGAAGGGCATCAATTGTGGCTTGGTTGCTCATAATACCTGCTTGAATAATCCGCTCGGGGCATACTTGTAAACAGCCCCGTTGTCGGTGAATGAAGCGAGGCACATGGGTACCACCTGAGTTGCTACATCTTCAGCAGAGGGCAAGGTATTTGGATCTTCGCCGGGCATGGCGGCGGCGCGCATTTTGGTGCGCGTTGGGCCGGGACTGAAACAGTTGGCGCGGATCGGTGTTGCCTCACATTCTGCGGCGTAGGTTTTAACCAGAGCTTCGAGGGCTGCTTTTGAAATCGAGTAGGCGCCCCAATAGGCGGTGCATTTGTAGGCGAGGCCTGACGTTATGAAAACGGCTCGGCCTGCATCGGAGGCGCGCAGCAGCGGATCAAGTGAACGGATGAGCCGGTAATTTGCCGTGAGATTGACGGCCATTGCATCATCAAAAACCTTTGGATCAAGATGGCCGAGAGGCGTGAGCTTGCCCAGAACGCCAGCATTGCCGATCAAAATGTCGAGTTTTTTCCAGCGCTCGAAGATTGCGGCACCCAACCTGTCAATGGCGGCAAAATCCTTGATGTCGGCTGGAACCAAAGTTGCCGTGCCACCAAGGCTTTTGATTTCGTCGTCAAGCTCTTCGAGGCCACCCTGGGTTCTGGCGGTTGCAATGATGTGAGCACCTTCAGCGGCGAGTTTGAGGGCGATAGCACGGCCAAGCCCGCGAGATGCGCCGGTGACGACGGCCACGCAGTTTTCGAGTTGTCTTGCCATGGAACTAGCCGGCTTCAGCCAGAAGTGAGAGTTGTTGCTTGGCAGATTCGCCCGTCATGTCAGTGAGGTGGGTTGGGTAATCGCCGGTGAAGCAGTGATCGGTGAATTGCGGACGGACCGGATCGCGGCCAGGGAAGCCTGCTGATTTGTAAACGCCATCAACCGAAATGAAAGAGAGCGAGGTGACGCCGATGAATTGGCGCATTTCTTCCAATGTGTGAGTTGCGGCCAGCAGGGATTTTTGCTCCGGCGTATCGATGCCGTAGAAATCCGGATACTTGATCGGCGGACTGGAAATCCGCATGTGAACTTCGCGGGCTCCGGCCTCATACATCATGCGAACGATTTTGACGGACGTGGTTCCCCTTACAATGGAATCATCTACCAGCACGATGCGCTTCCCATCAATGACGGCGCGGTTGGCATTGTGCTTGAGTTTCACGCCGAGCGAGCGAATGGATTGGGTGGGCTCGATAAAGGTGCGGCCAACATAATGATTGCGGATGATGCCAAGTTCGAATGGAATTCCGGTTTGCTGGGCAAAGCCAAGGGCCGAAGGCACACCTGAATCTGGAATGGGCACGATCACATCCGCATCGACGGGTGCTTCAATGGCGAGTTGTTTGCCGAGCTGCTTTCGAACATCATAAACGGAGCGGCCACCGAGAATTGAATCTGGCCTTGAGAAATAGATGTATTCAAATATGCACGGGCGCGGGGCCTGTTTGGGGAAGGGGCGGTGTGATTCAATACCTTCTTCCGAAATAACGATGACTTCGCCGTTTTCAACTTCGCGGACAAATTTAGCGCCGATGATGTCGAGCGCACAGGTTTCGGAACAGAGAATATAGGCGCCATTCAGCTCGCCCAGAATAAGCGGGCGAATGCCGAGAGGATCCCTGGCGCCAATGAGTTTTTTGTTGGTGAGAGCGACCAGCGCATAAGCACCTTCAAGGCTGCGGAGCGCATCAATATATCGCTCGACGATGCGGGTCTTTTTGGAGCGCGAGACGAGATGCAAAATAACTTCGGTGTCAGACGTTGACTGGCAGATGGCGCCTTGTGAAATGAGCTCGCGGCGGAGCGTCAGGCCATTGGTGATGTTGCCATTATGGGCAACTGCCAATCCGCCGGCTGAAAGTTCGGCAAACAGCGGCTGCACGTTGCGAAGGATGGTTTCGCCGGTTGTTGAGTAGCGCACATGGCCGAGCGCCACCCGGCCTTTCAGCCGGTTGATGATTTTTTCGCTGGAGAAGTGATCACCGACCAGGCCCATGCGGCGCTCGGCGTGGAAGCGTTCGCCGTCAAAGGCTACGATGCCGGCGGCTTCCTGGCCCCGATGTTGCAGGGCGTGGAGGCCAAGGGCAGTGAGCGCTGCCGCATCCGGGTGGCCATATATGCCAAATACTCCGCATTCTTCGCGAAGGCGGTCGCCCTCAGTTTCGAGGTCAATCATCATTGGCTGCCGGTTCCCTCAATGAGATTGTTCAGGCCTTGCGCTTCGTTGGATTGGTAACCGGGCTCTGCCTTGGCTGCTGCCTGATCGGTTTTCAGGGAGGGCGCGTCGGGGTTCGCCAGCAGGGCCGTGTTGGCCAGGGTTTCGGCAATGTCGGGTGGCATGAAGTTGAGCAGGACTTCGCCTACGTAGATTATTGCCGGAAGAGACGTAGCATTGCGGACCCAGGTTTCCTGTTTGTCGGCTGGCACCAGCCAGCCATAGAAGAGGTAGGAAATCGCCACGAGGACAAATCCGCGGGCAAATCCGAACAGCAGGCCGAGGCTGCGATCCAGGGAGCCGACGGAGGAATCAACCACGATGTCAGAAATTTTGACGCTGATCAGCGAGACGATGATGAGGGTTACCAGAAAAGCTATGGCCCCCACGGCGATTTGCGCCAGAATGGGCTTGTCCACATAGGGCATGGCGAGATCAATGAGGGCCGGCTGTTTTACGGCGAAATACGCGACCAAGGCGGAAGCACCCCAGGCCACGAGTGATAAGACCTCCCGGGTGAAGCCGCGCATCAAAGCGAGCAAGCCGGATATCAGCATGATGCCGACAAGAATGATGTCAAGCAATTGGAAGGGCATGAATATTTCCCATGGCCGTTGAACGTGCCACCTTATAGGCAGCTTTTGCATTCAGTTCTAGACGATTCGTCTGAGGCCCTTGCCCTGCGAAGCGGTCCAGGCCACCAAATCGGCAATTGTCTCGATCTGCTTTACTTTCAAGCCCTTGAAACTTGATGGTTCCGTGTTTCCAGCGATTACGGCTTCTTTCAATCCCAACTTTTGAGCTTCTTTAAGGCGTGCCTCGGTTTGGCCAACGGGCCTGATGGCACCAGACAATGCGACCTCGCCAAATACAGCAGTTCCGTGGGGAATGACGGTGCCGGTGAGGGACGAGAGCAGGGCCGCAGCCACGGCCAAATCGGCCGCAGGTTCGCGCACTTTGAGGCCGCCTGCCACATTCAGATAAACGTCGTTTGGTCCGATCACCACGCCTGCGCGGGCCTCCAGCACGGCCAAAATCATGGAGAGGCGATTTGAGTCCCAGCCTACGGTGGTGCGGCGCGGCGTTCCCAGGGGCGAGGGTGAAACCAGGGCTTGCACCTCGATGAGCAAGGGTCTTGTGCCCTCCATGCCGGCGAACACCGCGGTGCCGGGGGTTGGCCGGTCGCTTGAACCCATGAAGAGCTTGGAAGGGTTGGTGACCTCCTTGAGGCCGCCGTCGGACATTTCGAAAACGCCGATTTCATCGGTTGGGCCGAAGCGGTTTTTGACGGCGCGAAGGATTCTGTATTGGTGGCCACGGTCGCCCTCGAAATAGAGAACCGTATCCACCATGTGTTCGATGACTTTGGGGCCTGCGATCTGGCCATCCTTGGTGACGTGGCCCACCAACAACATGGCCGTGCCTTTTTGTTTGGCATAGCGCACGAGGGCTTCGGAGCCCGCTTTGAGCTGCGACACCGTGCCAGGGGCTGACTCGATGACGGGCGACCAGAGCGTTTGAATGGAGTCGATCACGGCCACAACGGGAGGAGCGCCTTCGTCGAGCGTTGCCAGAATATCCGAGACATTGGTTTCTGTGGCCAGCAGCACGGCGGCATCATCCAACCCCAGGCGCTGGGCGCGGAGCCGGACCTGGGCGATGGCTTCTTCGCCAGAAATATAGATGACGCGCTCGCCTTTGCGGGCGAGCGAGGCGAGGCCTTGCAACAGCAGGGTGGATTTGCCGATGCCGGGGTCGCCGCCGATCAAAACGCCAGAGCCCGGAACGAAGCCGCCGCCTGCCACGCGGTCCAGTTCGGTTATGCCGGTTTGAATGCGGGGAGGGGCCGGGTTTTCACCGCGAAGCCCCACGAGGCGGGAGGCTTTGCCTTTGGGCATGGCGGCACCCTTGGCGCCCGAAACCGGAGCCATGCCCTTTTCTTCAATGATGCTGTTCCACTCACCGCAATTATCGCAGCGCCCCGCCCATTTGGAGGAAGCAGCGCCACAGGACTGGCAGAGGAAGGTTGAATTTGATTTGGCCATCGGGTGTGCCTACCATGGAACATAATAGGAACACAAGGGGCATCAGTTAGACCTCGAAAGTTACCCGCCCATCGCAGATGGTGAGGATGGGTTTTATTGTGGAGAGCTGTTCTGTTGAGGTGGCTTCAATGTTGCCGTTGAGGAGGATTACGTCTGCCAGCATGCCGGCCATGAGTTTGCCTTTTTTGTGTTCGGTGAATTCGGTGTAAGCGCCGGTGGCGGTAAAGCTTTCCAGCGTGTCCATCAGGGATTGGGCTTGGGGTTTGCAGGCGGGTGACAGGGGAACGGCGGTCATGGCGGATTGCATGCCGAGGAAGGGATCGAGCGGCGACACGGGCCAGTCGGACGAGAAGGCGATTTTGGCTCCCGTCTCACGGAGCGTTTGCCAGGCGTAGGATTGCGGGAGTTTTTCTCCAATGCGGGTGAGGCAGGGTTCGAGCGGGTTGCCGGGGACGCCCAGGCCCACAATGGGCTGCAGGGATGCGATGACGCCC
>JANNXN010000110.1:0-3471 GCA_031409595.1 Rhodobiaceae bacterium | reverse complement strand
TTCTGCATGGATGGGGTTGACCGAAAAGAAGGATAAGGGGACGCTTCCCTTTTGACTTCTCAGCCATCCGCTCTCGTGGTCAAAACGCTTCCGCCAACCACTTCCCTACGCGTCTCGCATAAGTCATCTGAATTACGGTGAGAATTACGGTGACGCTCCACTTAATTCTTCTTTGCCGCCGCCTCTGGTCTGCGTTTGAAGGTGATCTTGCCATCACGTAAGAATGATCCTTGTTGAATTAGGCTGTGGCCTTGTTTCCGTTTGCCTTGTTCGTGGCAGCGCTTTTGTGCACAGCTTCGGTAATCCCGCAAAGACCCGCCTTGACAAAGTATCTCTATCAGTTCATGTTCTTGTTTTGTTCTGTATAAGGAAACACCATGGACTGGGACTTGGCCATCCTGACCAACAACTTCGCACTGCCTGCGCTGAGCCTCGCCCAACTTTATCGTTGCCGCTGGCAGGTTGAATTGTTTTTCAAATGGATCAAGCAACACCTGCGCATCAAGGCCTTCTACGGCACGTCAGAGAACGCTGTGCGCTCACAAATCTGGGTCGCCGTCTCAGCCTATGTCCTCATCGCCATCGTCAAGAAACGACTTGCAGTCAAAACCAGCCTTTACACGATGTTACAGGTCCTCAGCCTCACGCCGTTCGAGAAAAAGCCCATGGACAAGGCCTTTTTTGACGACAATTACAGCGCCCAGAAGCCATCAAAAATCAACCAATTGAATTTGTTCGAATAACAGCCGGACAGTAGTGGAAGCGTTCCCTTTCTTTCCATTGGCGCGAAGCATAAACTTGCGGCCCCTCTCTAGCGACATGAGGACGAAGAGAGGGGCCAAACAGTCATTTGCACGGCTTTACAGCGAGCGAATGACAGGGCTGCCATCAGAACTTACGTGTAAGACCGACGCGCGCGACTCCGAAAACTGCTGCAAAGTCATGATCGCTGCCGCCAAAGGTTCCTTCTCCGCCGAAGCCATATCCGAGCATTTCAGCGCGGGCAGTCCAGTCTTCCTGGATGGCAAATTCCGTTCCGATGCCAAGCACAAGACCTGCTTTCAGCTTATCGGCCTTGCCTCCAAGTGATGATGAAACTTCGTAGTCACTGGCGGCCAGGCCGGCCGTTCCATAAATCATGACACTGTCCCATGCGTAGCCTCCGCGCAAAGCAACACTTCCCAGCCAATCAGCATCCTGTGTGATGGAACCAAGACCAGCAACCACTGAGGTTTTGGCTAAATCAAGCCGGGTCAAATCCGCTTCAACACCCAGCATCCAGCCGTTGGATGTAAAATTGTAGCCGGCGATGGCCGATGCAGTGTAGCCACTGTCATCAATATCAAGCTCGTCCTTCTTCCCAACATCTTCAAAATCAGCGCCGCCGATGGAGCTTCCAAGCGCCACGCCTGCATAAAAGCCACTCCAATCTCGCAGCGCCTCCTGTTGCAGATCGTCATCGTCGGCGGCAAAAGCCGGCATAGATGCCAAAGCGCAAAAGCTGGCAGCGGCAACCAAGACATGGGTCATATTTTTAGGCATATAAATTCTCCGATCGGGCAAGTTCATGGGTCTGAAGAAACAAAGCTCTGCCGCTCAGCTCAAACAGGCCGTTTTGCACGTGTTAAGTTATGAATTGGCCCGAAGATTCCGCCTCAGGCATCGTTTTCAGAATTGAAAATTAAACGATAAACATTAAATATTCTACAATTCGAGTTGTGTCAACTCAATTTTCATGTTAAACGATAAAACACAGTTCAAAACTCAAAGGAGATAATTCGTGCAAGCCATCCTGAGTACCCCCCCACAGGACAAGAACCAATTTCGCACGCTTGATCGGCTGTTTTGGCTGTTCTGGATGTTTTGGATTGTGCTGCTGCTGGTGTTAGGTCTGGTGTTATGGTTTGTTTTTGATCCAAGAGCCTCAACAGAAGGTCTTTCAACTGCTGACCTGGCCTGCCTTGCCAACATGACTCTCCCGTCCAGTCTTTCCGCGTTTGGAAAGACTATTTACGCAATTCTGATCGCGTCGTCCTTCATCTTCTACAGTGTATGTTTCGCCATACTGCATAGGGCCATTCGAACTTTCCGGGCAGGCCACGTCTTTGATCACCGCACGCTGAACAGTTTGAAGTGGCTGGGAATCGTGCTCGTTGCATTTCCCTTTGTGCAGTGCCTGCTGGAACTGGGCGTATTGGATTTTCTGGAACGTTATGAAGGTGCGAAACTCACATCTACGGGCTCTGTCATTGATGTGGGAACAACGGCGTTCGGGCTTTTTGTGCTGGCCCTGCGTCAGGTTTTGCAACATGGCCTTGTTATCAAATCAGAGAATGATCTAACCATATAAAGGGGCGGAGGGGCGGATGACGATCGTTGTGAATTTGGACGTGATGCTTGCGCGCCGCAAACGCCGGTTAGGTGATGTTGCGGACGAAATTGGCATCTCCATCCAAAACCTGTCAATTCTCAAGACAGGGAAAGCGCGCGCCATCCGGTTTTCGACACTTGCTGCCCTCTGCAAAGCCCTCGACTGCCAACCCGCGGATATCCTGGTGTTTGAACCCGGAGATGAAACGCTCAGTTCATAGCCAAGTTCCCGCTGATAGAGGTCTTCCAGTGCGAACCGCCTGCTGACTAACGCCTTTCACCAACCCAGGAAACTCCCATGACCCGCTTTCTTCAGCGACCGCTGTCGCTTGCCTTTATTCTGTTCGTCGCTACCTTCATTCCAATTGCATCTGCGCCCTTGCGCATGTTTCAAATTCTCACAGATCAGCTGCCTGCTGATGCCATCAAGTTTACGACCGTGCCGTGGACTTTGTTTTTTCATTCATTGGGAGGCATGGCTTTTGGTCTTGCGGGACCTCTGCAATTTGCGGGAGCGCTCAAATTTCGTTTTGGCTGGTTGCATAAAATCATGGGCCGCATTTTTGTGATTGCGGGATTGTTCTTGGCATTGTCAGCCGTGCGCCTGCTGTTCGAGTTTCCGCATGATTCCACCTGGGTTTTGGTTTCTGCACGAGCGGTGGCGGCCTTGGGCATGATTCTCGCCATAACTCTTGCGCTAAGTGCTGTGTGGAATCGCAACTTTGCAAAGCACCGGGCTTGGATGATCCGTACCTATGCTTTGGGCATGGGACCAGCCGCCATATCATTTATCATGTTGCCGATTTTTCTGATCAGAGGCAAAGCCCTGGAGGGATATTTGGCCGACAGCCTTTTTGTTTTGTCTTGGGTGATCAATCTGACAATTGCGGAAATCATCATTCGGCATATCGAATCGCGGTCCGAGAAAACGTGAGTGCATAATGCATGGGGCGGCTCTTATTCTGCATGGATGGGGTTGACCGAAAAGAAGGATAAGGGGACGCTTCCCTTTTGACTTCTCAGCCATCCGCTCTCGTGGTCAAAACGCTTCCGCCAACCACTTCCCTACGCGTCTCGCATAAGTCATCTGAATTACGGTGA
>JANNXN010000109.1:0-4141 GCA_031409595.1 Rhodobiaceae bacterium | reverse complement strand
TCTGCACCAGCATCACGCGCGTCCGTACGTATTACGCTATCAGCTTTGTGTTTCTTTCAAAAAAGAAAAATGCGACCCTTCAGCCAAGATCCAAAATCACCATAAATCGCAGTTTAACGCCATTTGAAGCCCGTGCGCTTGGTGGCCCACCGCCTTCAACGTCACGGTCCCCTCAACCACTGTCTGCGCAGAGCCCGAAACCTGGTGTGGGCGGCCGGACTCGAACCGGCACTCCCTTACGGAAAACGGATTTTAAGTTTGCTGCGCATCATATTAAATAATTTATTTTATTATGTTATTTATAAATAAATGTGAAAATGTGTAAGTTTATGCGTAAGTCTTTTGGCCTCATTTCCGGCTATCTAACAAAGCGGAAATGGCCCGCTGCTTGCGATTCTTCTCAGTTTGACCCAGGCTGTGTAAAAACGCGCAGTTATTTTTTTATAGCTTCGTATTTTTTGCAAGACCGGCATTCGCGGGTTAATTTCTCTATTTCGGCGTCTGGTGTCATCTTATGGGCGGGACATGGGGCTCTGGGCGGTGACTTGGCCGTATGGGGAGATAAATTACGCCCAACAGGTGCTCACACTCTCATTGCCGCCATCAACTGGTTGATGCCAAGGATGTTGATAACGCGTTTGAGATTGTAGGCCAGCACATGCAGCGCCATCTCGGTGGCGACCCGTTTCAGTGTTTTCATTTGGAAGTGGGTCGCACCCATCCATGACTTGATTGTTCCAAACGTATGCTCGACTGTTTCGCGCCGCTGACGCATCTTCTCCGGGTGCTCGTCGAGACGTTGCTGGACAGCTTCAAGAACATGCTCGTGCTCCCAGCGTGTAATCCGGCGCTCCTTGCCGGTCGTGCAGCGATCCCTCATGGCGCAGCTCTGGCAGGCATTGGTCCAATAGCGGTGCAGCGTCAGCCCCTTTTCTTCATTGGTGAAGTGGTGGACCAAGCGTTCGCCGGCAGGGCAAAGATAGACATCTTCGCCCGGCAGATAGCGAAAGTCCTGCTTGACGAACAGGCCTTTGCCTTTATTGCCTGAGGTCTGCGGTTTGGGCAGCGTGACCGTGATACCCGCCTCATCACAGGCCAGGATTTCCGTGCCGCTGAAGTAGCCCCGGTCGGCTACCACATCCAGCGCATCGGTTTCGAGAATGGCTTGGGTTTTCTGCGCCATTTGAAAGAGTTGCGACCGGTCCGTGCCGACATTGGTCACGTCGTGGGCAACAATCAGATGATGCGTGGTATCCACCGCAACCTGAACATTGTAGCCCACCATGCCGGAGCCTCGACCACTCGTTGCCATGGACCGGGCATCGGGATCGGTGAGTGATATCTGCTGGTCCGGTGTTGCAAGCATCCGGGTTTCAAGTATTTCCAGGCGCCGCATCTCCTGCTTCAGTATCACAACTTTGTCCTTCAACCGGGTGGTCTTGGTGGTGCGCGCCTGTGATGGCTCTTGCCTGTCGGCGCTGTCCAACTGGTGCAGATAACGATCAACACTTTCCTCAATCTGCTCCATGCGACGCTTCACCTTGGCACGAGTGAAGTTCTTGTCGCGCGTATTGACCGCCTTGAACTTGGACCCATCAATCGCAACGCACGCATCGGCGAACAGGTCAAGCTTGCGGCACAGGACAATGAACCTGCTGCAGACATTACGGATCGCACGGCCATTGTCTTTGCGGAAGTCGGCAATGGTCTTGTGATCCGGCACAAGTCGGCCAGTCAGCCACATCACTTCAACGTTACGGCAGGCTTCACGCTCAAGGCGCCGGCTCGATTGAACCCTATTCAGATAGCCATAGACATAGAGCTTCAGCAGAACCGCAGGATGATAGCCAGGCCTTCCCGTTGCCAGCGGGTCCACGCGGTCAAATCCAAGACCGCCAAGATCAAGCTCGTCAACAAAGACATCAATCACCCGAACCGGATTGTCGTCACCAACCCAATCCTCAAGTGCATCTGGAAACAGAGTGCCTTGCAAGCGATCAACGCCTTCAACAAAACGCTTCATCAAATCCTCCCGCAAGTGACAGAAGAATCATAGCATGAAACGCGTTTTCACACAGTCTGGACCGAGGTTGTGTAAAAACGTCGGAGAACCGCTCGAATTATGATCTTGGCCCAGCCACTAAAATTTCAGCATCAATGAAATCAACGCCTTAGCAAATTGTAATTTGCGGAAATCAATTAGATTTGGTGCAAATTCCGATTTGAATGACGTTTTTACACAGCCTGGACCCTAAGCAGACATGCGTGCATGACTAACTATGCCCGTTTATGAGTTCACGCCCTAAGTGGAAGCAGATGTTGAAAGACTATCAGGCCCCTGCCGTTGACCCCGGCATTGATGAAGCGTTGCAAGCCTTCACGGCCAAGCGCAAAGAAGTGCTGCCGGATAACGTGAGCTGAGCGCTTTTCGCACCTGGTTGACTGAAGGCCCGTTAGCCATTCCGGCAAAACTAAGACGAACACACATTGATTTAGTCTTCACCAAGCGCCTTAATCTTAGCCGTAATTAATGTTAGCTGCAATTCGGAATTCTGCCTGCGCTTGACAGAGCATGGGTGGAATTTTGCAGGTCACCGACGTCGTGAGTTCACGCCGCCGATGACCTGCAAAAGCAACTGCTTTTGGAACATTTGCGAGGAGCCGTTCCCTGGACGACAAGAAGCGAATTCGCACCGGTAGCCGCTTTGATTTTGATCGGCCGCTTTCCGACAATTCCTGGCCAGACTGGCGATTTCAAGATCGTAGCAGCAGTGCGGCGCTCGGAGGGCAAGGCATCGGCGCACAATCAACTGATGAATATCACCATCAGGGACATGAGCCAGCACCCATGCAGAAACGCGCAAAGATCGTCAAACACACGCGAGAACCCAGGCAACCCGGCGGCTGGCGATCGACTGTCGTTATCGTCGCATTGATCGGCTTGGCGAGTTTTGGCATCGTATTTGATTTGGCGAGCGATGGGAAAATACGGCACTTCATCCAGTCAAAACTGATGCCCCCCCCAAGCGCTGAAGCGGGCAAAGAACTCTCTGCGCCTGAAATTCCAAATGTGACCGATTTGACATTTTCTCCCGAATTGCCATCGGAAGTTGAAGCCGTTGCGCAGCCGGAAGTTCAACTTCCAAATCCGCCTCAAGAACCACCACAGGTGACCGTCGATGCCGCCAAACTTGCAGAACTGGCGCCAAGCCCTTTGCCGGAAACTGCGCCGGCAACAGAGAAGCCGGCCGATACGGCGGAACAGGATGCGCCGTCCACGTCTGTCGTGGCTCCACACCAACAAGGCGATGTTATTCGCGATTGCGCCGATTGCCCTGAGCTTGTTGTCGTTTCGGCCGGGAACTTCACGAAAGTGGATGAAGCTAGTTCGATAGCTACCAATATCGATCACGACTTCGCCATCGGGCGCAATGACATCACGTTTGATGATTGGGACAGGTGCGTAGATGACAGTGCGTGCAAGGCTATTGCGGATGATTCAGGTTGGGGCCGAGGCAGCAGACCGTTGATCTTCGTGTCCTTTGATGATGTGACCACGCAGTATTTGCCATGGCTTTCCAGGCTCAGCGGCAAAGAGTACCGTCTGCCCACCAAGGATGAATGGCAATATGCAGCGCTTGGTGGAGCAGGCGCGGCAGAAACGAAAGGACAAAGTGGAGGTGCGCCGCAAGACTGCTTCAACGCCAGCGGAACGTCTGCCGAAAACTGCCCGGACACCTACAATGGCACAGCACCAGTTGGCTCGTTCCCGCCGAGCGCGCTTGGCCTCAACGACATGACAGGCAATGTGTGGAAGTGGTCGGCGGACTGCTGGCAACCGTTCACCTACGCGCCAAACGCAAGCTCCAATACCTGTGACAAGCGCGTTGTTCTCGGCGGCGCATGGTCCACCGGTCGCAGTGACGTGAACGGACAAGTCGCCGCATGGGAAAAATCCAGCCGGAAAACCAATTCCATCGGATTCCGCGTTGTTCGGTCACTGCCTTGATATTTTATGCCAAAAACATGGAGAACGTAAAATGAATCATAATGTTTCCCTAACCGTGAAGCTTGCTCTTTCTTTGGGCATCATGTTCAGCGCGGCTGACGCCGCTTTCGGGCAAGGCATGGTCTCCGCGCC
>JANNXN010000108.1:0-4293 GCA_031409595.1 Rhodobiaceae bacterium | reverse complement strand
GGCGTGTTCGAAGGCAAATTGCGTGCCTTCACAAGCAAGACTGTGATCACGTTTCCATGTTGCCATTTTTATTTCCCTGTTCAGTCTACGCGTTGAGTGACGTCCAGATTATGAAATTCATCGCGGTAGGGCCTGGCGGATGGTGGAAGCTCTTTGCGGAAGGCGTACTCCGGATTTATTTTCTGTTGACGGAGCGACGCGAAGACCTCGCGGTAGGCATCCATGATCGACATGTTGGCGGGTGGCAGGTCGTTCTTGATCAGCGCGTGCAGGCGCGGCAACGCATGATAGGGCACCATCGGGAACATGTGATGTTCAACATGGTAGTTCATGTTCCAGTAGATGAAGCAACTGATGGGGTTCATATAAAACGTGCGACTGTTCAACCGATGGTCCAGCACATTGTCGGCAAGGCCTGCATGTTGCAAATGTCCGCACATCACCATATGCCAGCAGCCATAGATCCGCGGCAGACCGATCAGCATCAAGGGCAGCCATGACCACATAGCCAAAGCCGCGATGACCGTCGCGGCATAAATTGTCATATGAACCCTTGCTGCCAAAACAGTCTCTGACCATTTGTTTTCGGGGATAAAGTTCTTCTCATCAGGAGATAGAGTTCCCACAGCATTCTTCGCCAATATCTCGAGTGAACGAATGGTTCCAAGCACATCGAAAAATGCAAGGATCGCCATTAAGGTTTTCGGTGGACGCATCCAGGCGATCTCTGCGTCACGCCCGACAATGTAGGTATCGGTGTGATGGCGCGCGTGGCTCCAGCGCCAGGTCACCGGATTGCGGATGACCATGAAACTGGCGATCTGGTAGATCACGTTGTTCATCCAAGCGGTTCGAAAGGCCGTGCCATGACCGCATTCGTGCCAACGGCTGTCGCAAGAGGATCCGTAGATTACGCCGTAGACGAAAAAAAATGGTACAGCACTCCATGATCCCCAGAAATAAATGCCGCCAGCAGCAGACCCGAACAGCAAAATGAACCACAAAACCGTGTCGCGCAGGGCAGGCCCATCGCTGCGTTGCATCAGGCCTTTCATCACGCTGCGTGATACCTCTGAATGGTACCATTCAGCCGAGGCCAGTCCTATTTCGACAGCCCGGCGGCCGTCGGCACCGACTAGACTATAATCGCGCTGTCCTACTGGGATTGCTGTCGTTTTCACTGAGCTTTTATGAAGCACGGTTATTCACCACCCACCATCGATGCATATATTCTGGGCCGTAATCATCCGGGCCGCGTCAGAGGCGAGGAAGATTGCGAGATTGGCCACGTCTTGCGGTTGAATGCGCGACTTGAGGCATTGCCGCTCCAGAGTCGTTTTGTTGTATTGCTCCAGTCGATCTGCAAAGACCCGGTTTTCAGCATCTGATATCACTGCACCGGGTGCGATGGCATTAACGGTGATGCCATATGAACCGAGCTCACGTGCAAGCCCTTTGGTCAACCCCAGCATTGCGCTTTTCGAAGCGACATAGGGCACAAAACCGTCCCATTGCCCATTCATCGCCAAAGTCGTCAAATTGATAATCCGCCCCCAACCCTTGGCTTTCATGGCGGGTGCGCAGGCACGGGCCAGTGCAAAGGCTGCAGAAGAGTTCACCCGAATTTGTTCTTCGTATTCCTCCAGAGTGAAGGCCTCGAAGGGCTTGTTGACGATTATTGCCGCATTGTTGACAAGGATATCGAATGGGCCAGCCGCAGTTGTGTGGGCGTGCGTTGCTGCCAAATCGTTCAGATCAGCTCCAATCCAGCCGCATCCAGTCGGGGCGGTCGCTCCGGGCCGATCAAGCACGGTGACGCTTGCACCAGCAGCCAAAAAGGACTGCACCAAAGATTGTCCGATGGACCCAAGCCCGCCAGTGATCAACGCATGCCTGCTGTTAAGATCAATCGGGGTCATGAACTCAAAGCTTCTCCGACACTTCTTCGATTGAAGTGTCGGCGGTGGGTTTGTCCAAAACGATTTGCCCCAAGGCCATGGCCACAATACGGTCACAGCAGGCAAAAACATGATGCATGTTATGGCTGATGAAAATACTGGTTATGCCTTGCTTCTTCAAGCCTTGCACGAAGCCGATCACTTTGGCAGTTTCCTTGACCGACAGGTGGTTGGTTGGTTCATCAAGGATCATCACTTTGGATTTGAAATGCATGGCGCGTGCAATCGCAACACCTTGCCGCTGGCCGCCAGACAGTTCACCGACAAGAGCATCGGGAGATCGCAGATGCAAGTCTACATCAGCGATCGCGGCAACGGAATCTTCACGCATTTTGCGCTCATCCAGAATGCCAAAGCCACCCATTGACCATTTCAAAGGCTCGCGACCAATGAACATGTTACGCGCGATCGTCATGATCGGTACCATCGAGTTGTATTGATAGATCGTCTCGAGCCCCAGCCGCATCGCGTCTTTGGGATTGCGAATTTCCGCCAGCTTACCTTCTATCAATATCTCGCCGTCGTCGTGCCGATGCAGACCCGACAGGATATTGATCAAGGTCGACTTTCCGGCACCATTGTCGCCGACAAGTCCCAGTGCTTGCCCCGGCTGAACGTCCAGCGAAACACCTTTCAGTGCATGCACACCGGAATACCACTTGTGCAAATTCTTGACCGAAATGATTGGTGTCATTGCTTGGTCTCCACTTTCATCGAGCGACCGCGCTTGCGCAACCAAGAATTGCCGACGACGGCCAATATCGTCAGTGCACCAACCGCAAACTTGAACCAGTTGCTATTGACCTGTGCCATCACCATGCCATTGTCGATGACACGGATTAACATCGCGCCGATGATGCCGCCCAAAATTGACCCAATACCGCCGGAAAGCGCAGTGCCGCCAATCACTGCGGCTGCTACGGCTTGCAATTCCATGCCTTCGCCAATTGACGGCAGTGGAGAGCCAAGCCGCAGAACTTGAATGAGGCCAGCAAATCCCGCCAGCACCGAGCAGATCATGAAACAGATGATCTTGACTTTGTTGGTTGGAATGCCCATCGCTTCTGCAGCAGGCAAGAACCCTCCGGTGGCGCGGACCCAGTTGCCGAAATTGGTCTTGGCCAACAGAAATCCGATCAATAGGGCAATGCCGACGAACCACAGAAACGATGCCCGGAACATATCGTAAGGGCCAACGTAACTGATGAAGAGATGCTCAGGGATATTGTCCATATTCAGCCGGGGCGGAAAACCACCGGACACGACAACTGTTAGCGAGCGCGCCATGAACAGCATGCCCAAGGTCGTGATGAAAGACGGTATCTCGAATTTGATTGTAATCCAGCCGTTCAGGAAGCCAATAAATGCACTGAGCAGGAGGCCCACGCAAGTGGCTGGCCAAAACCCCCAGCCTGCAACCATCAACACCGCCATGGTCATTGGCATGAGGGCAAACACTGATCCCACCGACAGGTCGAATTCCCCGCAGATCATCAAAAGCGTAACCCCGATGGCGACCAACCCCACCTCTGGCAGAAAGCCAAGCATGCCTCGCAAGTTGTCATAGGTCAGAAAGATCATGTTGGATTTGATCTGGAAGAACAGAACCAACAGCATCAGCAGCAAGGTCGCCGCCAGTTCGGGTTTTTGAAGGGCGAGTTTCAATAATCTGCGCATGATGCATTGGTTTCCAGTTAGAAATCCCCAGCGCGCACCGAGCGCGCCGGGGCAATCGTGTTTACGCGATTAGCGAAGACCCATCGCCGATTTTTCCATGATGCCATCGACCATGTCAGGCGTCACGATACCTTGTCCGGTATCGATATCAGACGGTGCCAGTCCGGCGGTCTTGGCGAGGTAGACCTCCATCACCGGCATGAAGCCTTGCATATAAGGTTGTTGATCGACTTGGACCTGAACATAGCCCGCTTTCATTTGCTCCAACACTTCAGGCACAAGGTCAAAACCGCCCAGCAGCACTTTGCCCGGTGCAATTTTGCGATCGGCCAGCACGCGTGCAACTCCTGCATGCCAGAATCCTGTGTCAAAGTAGGCGTTGGTTTCAGGATGGACAGACAGGTATGCGCCAACACGGTCGCTAACAATGGCGAGATCGGTGCCTGAATCGATGCGCTCATAGCTGATGTCACGGCCGGGATTGGCTTTGATGTAGTCATCCATGAAGTTCATCACACCTTTGGCGCGGGCCTCGGACCAGTTCTGACCGGGCGCAGACACGCCCACCAGCACTTTGATCGGACCGTCTTTCGGGAAGTTTGCCGATTGTGCCTTGCCGAGCGAATAGCCAGCGGGAACAAATCCTTGGCCGATAAAT
>JANNXN010000107.1:0-10391 GCA_031409595.1 Rhodobiaceae bacterium | reverse complement strand
TGGGGCCCATCTCCTGTTCCTGCCAGCCTACTCACCTGATCTCAACCCTATCGAGCAGGTGTTTGCCAAACTCAAAACCCTGTTGCGTAAAGCCGAAGAGCGAACCGTCGATGGCCTCTGGCAACGCATCGGAAAACTCCTCCAATGCTTCACTCCACAGGAATGCGCCAACTATCTCAGAAACTCAGGGTATGCTTCAACTTAACTCAGAAAGACTCTAGCCGTTTATAGGACAAACACCGTTCGGTGTCAAGGACTATTTTCCTGTCATCATTTGGCAGGTTTTGCTGTCTCTGCGCCCGCAGCCAATCCCTTCAGCTTGTCCGGCACCAGGCGCTCGGCGATGCCGGCGGCGAAACACCAGATCAGGGTTCGGGCATAGTCTGTGGCGTCACGGGGGCCGAAGTCGTAGATGAAGTTTTCGAACGTGCCGCATTTTCCGTCGCCCAGCTCACAGGCAAAGATTGGAAACAATGCGCCGCCTTGCAGAATTCCGGCGGCGAAAATGACAAACAGGATGCCGGCTGAAATAATGCCGACAACAGGTGGAACCAGCGCGTAGACTGTCAGATCCCATTTCTTCAATCCGGGAAAATCCGGGCTGTTCAGAAATTTGGAAAACTGCGCGTCCTTGTAAATGCGAATGAGCGAGCTCATGAATGCGCCGAGTGCGCCTGCCAGAACCGCGAAGGCATAGAACGGTGGCTGGCCTGAACTCGTTGACGCATAGATGAGGGCCGCCAGCAGGCCAATGAGGATCACGGTCAAGCAGAATGACCAGCGCACGACTTGGGCGTAAGTGGTCATGGGGTTTCTGGCCTGCGGCGCGGCCTTGGCCTTTGCGACCTTTGGCTTCTTGTTGGCCTGGGGTCTCACAAACGCGAAACCGCTGGACCGCGGCGGCGTTCGCTCCATGGCGCGCGGAACAACTGATGTCGGAGCATCGATGTCGTTGTCTCGATCGAAGGGTTCATCAGTCATGCGCGGCCTCACGTGTTGTGCAACGTTTCATTTTCACTCCGTGTCGCCGCGACCAAAGTGATTCGATCAAAATTATCGACCAATGTTGCAACATGCAAGAAAATTAATGTTGCGAATTATGTCAGAAGTCTGTTGGCTCGCCGCCTTCTTGCGTGCGCTTGGCAACGAAGGCATCGATGGCCTCAAGGCGCGATGGTTCGAGATAGGGCGTTTCATATTCCGCAAGGGCCTGTTTCCACAATGCGTTGGCTTTCTGGTGGGCTTGTGGGGAACCTGCCGCCTGCCATTGCGGAAAATTCCGCCAGTCAGAAATCAGCGGCGCGTAGAAGGCAGATGAATATCTTTCCATGGTTTGCGCTGCGCCGAAGAAATGTCCGCCGGGTCCAACTTCCATTATTGCGTCAAAGCCCATGGTGTCTTTTGAAACTTCAAGCGGCTTCAGAAATTCCGTTACCATTTGCAGGAGATCAACATCGAGCACGAATTTTTCGTAGGACGCCACAAGGCCGCCTTCCATCCAGCCCGCCGCATGTTGAATGATGTTGCCGCCGCCCATGATGGCGGCCCAGAGCGAGAACACGCTTTCGTAGGCTGCCTGTGCGTCAACGCTGTTTGCGGCGTTGGTGTTGCTGGTGCGGTATGGCAGTTTGTAGCGCCTGGCCAGCTGGCCTGCGGCGACGGTAGCTTTCATGTATTCGGGCGTTCCGAAGGCGGGTGCGCCGGATTTCATATCCACGTTTGAGGTGAATGCACCATAGACAAAGGGGGCGCCGGGGTTGGTGAGTTGCGACAATGCAAGGCCGGCCAGAGCTTCCGCATTCTGCTGCACCAGTGCGCCAGCCAGCGTTATGGGGGCCATGGCGCCTGCAAGCGTGAACGGGGTCACCACGCAGATTTGGTTCATGCGGGCCATTTCGATGATGCCCATGGCCATGGGGGCGTCGAGTTTCAACGGTGAGTTGGTGTTGATGACCGTATAGGTGCAGGGTTGCTTCAGGAGTTGCTCCTGGGAAATGCCGTGGGCGAGCCTGACGATTTCGATTGCATCAAACAGCCGGTGACGGCCGGTTGAACTGGCGAAAGGCGCCTTGTCGGAATAGACCATCTTGTTGCGCGTGATTTGCAAATGGCGGATTGAGGCATGAACATCGAGCGCATCCACGGAAGCGCCGCCCGCTGTGTGAACGGCATTAAAAAACTGCGACAGCTTCACAAAATTTCCGCAATCCTCCAGCGTGCCGGGTCTGCGGCCCCGATCAAGATCTGAACAATTGGGGGGACCACCAACAGGGGCAAACGCAATCCACTTGCCGCCGACACGAATATCATGCGCGGGGTTTCTGGCGTGAAACGTGAACTCGGCTGGCGGTGTCGTCAACGCCTGCTCGACAATTTCGCGGCCGATGCGAACGCGGTCGCCTGTTATGCTTGCTCCGGCGCGGCCCAGAATTTCACGGGCTTCCGGATAAGTCATATCCATGCCGATCTCTTGCAGCACGCGCAGAGATTCCAGATGGATGGCTTCGAGTTGATCATCGCTCAGAATGCGTGAAGGTTCCAGCGTGAGTTGCGGCTGCCCCCAGGACAGCTGATTGATGGGCTGCTTGGAACTTTCGGTCCGGCGACCGCGGCGGAGCGAGGTCATGGAGCCAGCGCTTTGGCAATTTCGGCCGCAACCACTGCGTTATTCTTGACAAGTGCTATATTGGCTTTGAGCGAGCGGCCACCGGTAACTTCAGCAAGTTTGGCCAGAAGGAATGGGGTTACATCTTTTCCTGATATCCTGAGGCGAGAGGCTTCAGCTATGGCTTTGTCAATCACAGGTGCAATTTCTGCGGCAGGAATTTCGTTGGCTGCCGGAATTGGATTGGCAACCACAATGCCGCCTCGCATATCCATATCCCATTTGGTGCGCGCCAGATTTGCTACTTCTTCAGCGCTGTCACACCGCAAGGGGACTCTGAGGCCTGATGCGCGCGAATAAAACGCCGGGAACTCATCCGTGCCGAAACCCACAACAGGAACGCCGAGAGTTTCCAAAGTTTCGAGAGAGAGGGCCAAATCCAGAATGGCTTTGGCGCCTGCAGTTACCACCAACACGCTGCTTTCGGCGAACTCCATCAGGTCAGCTGAAATGTCAAAACTGCTTTCGGCTCCCCGGTGCACGCCGCCGATGCCGCCCGTTGCGAAAACCTGAATGCCAGCCATCGCCGCAATTCGCATGGTGGAGGCAACAGTGGTGGCGCCAGCCATTTTCCGCGCTACGACATATGGCAGATCGCGGGTTGAAACTTTCGCAATTCCCTGGCCATCGACGGCCAGGTTTTTCAACTCTGAAAGCGTCAGACCAACTTTCAGTTCGCCGCCAATAACGGCGATCGTGGCGGGGATGGCTCCGGCTGCTCGAATGATGTCTTCAACTTCCTGTGCCATTTCGAAGTTGGCTGGATAGGGCATTCCATGGGCGATGATTGTCGACTCGAGCGCCACGATGGGCTTTCCTTCAGCCAGCGCCCTGGAAATCTCGCTCGTTACCTTTAGGTGCTTATTCATGGCTTGCCTCAACAAGTGTCAGGAGTTGAGCTTCGCTGAGCCCGACCGCTGTGGATGATGTTGAATTGACGACCAGGCTTGCTGCGGCTTGGCCGAGGCGAGCGGACTCAATGAGCGAAAAGCCCTTCAATAGCCCATAAACGAGACCCGCAACAGCTGCATCCCCTGCCCCGGTCACGTCCTTTATTTTGGCGGTCGCAAGGCTCGGAATTCGGTGAGAGGTGCTTGACGTCGAAATCAATGCCCCTTCCTCACCCATATGCAGGACCATGTTTTGTAATCCGCGGCCATGCAGGTCAGTTCCCAGCGCCACAAGCTGATCCCGATTTGGTGTTGCGAGATACACTGTATGGTTTTGGAGAACCTGTTGCAGCTTCTGGGATTTTATGACCGATACGGGTTCGACAACAAGTTTGGCTCCGTAGTGCTGCGCCAGCCATTCGAGCAACTCAATCGGCACATTGCAATCGACGACGATGAATTTTGTGGCGGCCAAATTGATAGCATAGGGCCGAAGCATATCTGGCTTCAGGTCATCCAATATTCGCATGTCATTGACGGCGGAAACCAGTTCCCCCTTTTCATCAAGCAGGGCCACATAGGCACCCGTTGCAATGGTGCTGCGGGCTGTCATCGAAAGATCAACGCCTGCCGCACTGGTTGCAGCAAAGGCAATCTCGCCCGTCGCGTCATTTCCAATCAGCGAGATGAGCGCTGTGTTGACGTTGAGAGCTGCCAGATTGTGGGCGATGTTCCTGGCCACGCCACCCGGCGTGAACGTGATTTCACCGGGATTGGACGTTCCCGCCAAATGGGTGGCTGAAGCCTTGGCCTTGATATCAATGTTGGTTCCCCCAATGACGATGATATCAAACACGTTAGCCCTCAGAAATCAGTTGGTGCGCCACCTTCACGTTTGCGCTTTTCCACGAATGTATCAAGCTCTTCGCGAATTGCCGGGTCAAGGGTTGGTTCAACATATTCCGCCAATGCCTGTTTGTAGACCGTGTTGGTTCGCTGTGCCGCCTCAGGTTTTCCTGCGGCTTCCCATTGCTGGTTGTTGCGCCAGTCTGAAATGATCGGCGCATAGAACGCATTGGAGTAACGAGCGAGCGTATGTTGGGCGCCGAAAAAATGGCCCCCTGGCCCAACTTCGCGGATGGCTTCAACGCCCAGCGCATCTTCACTGGTATCGAGGGGTTGCAAGAATTCTGAGACCATTTGAATGAGGTCGCAATCGAGGACAAATTTCTCGAAGCTGGCGACCAGTCCGCCCTCCAGCCATCCCGCCCCATGCATGATAAAATTGCCACCGCCCATGGTGAGGCCCCACATGGAGAAAACGCTTTCGTAAGCGGCTTGCGCGTCAACCGTGTTGGCAGCACAGGTGTTTGATGTGCGGTAGGGCAAATTGTAACGCCTCGCCATTTGCCCGCCCACGATGCAGGCCTTCATGTATTCCGGCGTGCCAAATGCCGGTGCGCCTGATTTCATGTCCACATTGGAGGTGAAGCCGCCATAGATAACGGGGGCACCTTTGCGCACCACTTGCGTGAACGCAAGGCCTGCGAGAGCCTCGGCGTTTTGTTCGACAATGGCTCCGGCAACTGTGACAGGCGCCATGGCGCCGGCCAGCGTGAACGGCGTGATGCAGACAATCTGGTTGCGAGACGACATTTCGATAATGCCGCGCAGCATGGGCAAGTCAAGTTTCAACGGTGAGTTTGTGTTGACGATGGTGAACAGCGAAGGCTCGCGCTCCATCTGCTCCATGGAAATGCCGCGGCCAATTCTTGCAATCTCAATACCATCGAGAATTCTTTCGCTGCCAAGCGAGTAAGCGTGGAATGGTTTGTCGGTCAGCACAACCATGTCACGCAAGGCATCAAGGTGACGAACCGAGGCGTGCACGTCCACTGGCTCCACCGGATAGCCCGCGATGAAGCCGATGCAATTGAAATACTGGGCGAGCTTCAGGAATTTGCGATAGTCCGCCTGATTGCCGGTTCGGCGGCCGCCTTCGAGATCAGAGCAATTGGGTGGGCTTCCAACGGTGCCGAACAGCATATTGGAGCCACCGATTTCAGCGTTGTTTTCGGGATTGCGCGCATGGAAGGTAAACTTGGATGGCGCCGACTTCATCAACTCGTCGATCAATGCGGGATCGAAACGCACACGTTCGCCGGAGATATTTGCGCCTGCCTGTTTGAGAAGTTCGCGGGCCTCCGGCAAGGCGAAGTCCATGCCGATTTCGGAAAGCACTTTCAGGGAAGCGTGATGAATGGCTTCAACTTCATCAGCGGAAATAATTTCCATGGGCGGAAAGGCGCGCGCAATTTTGCGGCGTGGCAACTGCGGAATAGCGCCTTTGACGCCAGCACCGGCGCCCCGGCGATTTGCGGCCTCGCGCCTGCCCCGGCGGGAATTTTCTGCACTCAGAGCTTCTTCGCTCATTTTATTTTTCCTTTATCCCGATAAGCTTCAAGCGATGGATCGTTGGTCACTTGCTTCACCAACCAATCTTCAAAACGTTTTACTTTTGATTTCATGCGGTGTTCGCCGTTGCAGGCAAAGTGCCACTGGTGCTTGTGAGGTGCTAGAAGTGGAAAGGGTTGCACCAGTCGGCCCGTCTTGATTTCTTCAGTGGCAAAGGGGCCAATCGTCATGGCCACGCCGCGTCCCTCGATTGCAGCTTCCTGGGCCAGCACGTAACTATCAACGGCCAGACGATCTGATAATTTAATGCCCTTCACGCCTGCAGCCTCGAGCCAAATCTGCCAGTCTTCCTCGGCGGTATAGACATAGAGCAGCTTGTGCTTTTTCAAATCCTGCGGAGTCTTGATGGCGTTCGGCCCCTGCAGCAGTGCTGGCGCACATACGGGCGTGAGCAAGGATCTGAACAATGGCCTGTAATAATGGTGGGGCGATTTGTTGCGCGCAAGAACGAGGCCGGCATCCACATTCTTTTCATCAAAATCCCAATCGTAGTAGGACGTGGAAAGCCGCACCTTCATGTCGGGGTAGCGCTTCTCGAAATCATGGAGGCGGGGAATGAGCCATTTGAGAGCAACTGTCACATAGACTTGAATGGTGAGCTCATTGTCATTGGGTGCCGGGCGAAGGGCGCGGGTTTGCGATTCGATCTGGTCAAAGGCTTCGCGGATAGCCGGATAGTAGACATGGCCAACCTGGGTGAGTTCGGCGCGCCTGGCATCGCGGCGGAAGAACTGCACGCCCAATCTTTGCTCCAAAGCTTTGACCTGATGGCTGACGGCAGAGCGGGTTATTCCGAGTTCGCCAGCTGCGAGGCGGAAGCTGCCCAAGCGGGCGGCAGCCTCAAAGGCAGTCAATGCACGGAGCGGTGGCAGATCACGTTTAGGCAAAATACTTCACCAATGGGATGTTTAGAGTAGCAATAGCAGCAATTATTTGCTCAATATGGTGAAAATATCTCACCGTTGCAACGGAATTTGAAGCCTTTGCAAGGCGGGGCATTATTGGCACATTATGGCCAACAATTGGGAGTCAGGACATGAGCGCAGTCGAAGACCTTTCAAAGCGCCGCGGCGGGCGAGATGCCAGACGTGCACTGCGGGCCCGGGCCATCCCCATGAGCGAGGCGGCTGTTCGCCCGGGCATGGAGGGCGGCCAATACAAGCCCCTGACGCCGCACGACATGGAGCGCATCCATCAGGCAGCCCTAACGCTTTTGGAGACGGTCGGATTCGCCCAGGCCATTCCCACCTGTGTTGAAGCCATGACGGCGCGGGGCTGCACCATGACTGACAAGGGGCGGATGCTGATTCCGCGCTCGCTCACCGAGGATATATTGGCAAGCTGTGCGCGAAACTTCCTGCTGCATGGGCGTGATCCGCAGCACGACATGCTGCCCAGCGGCAACAAGGTCTATTTCGGCACGGCGGGCGCTGCTGTGCATGTGGTGGAGCCGGAGACACGCACCTACCGCGAATCCCTGCTGGTTGATCTCTATGACGCGGGCCGCATTGTTGATACCTGCGAGCATATTCATTTCTTCCAACGTTGCCTGACCGCGCGTGACATGATTACCGGCCATGATCTCGATATCAACACGCTCTATGCCTGCCTTGCATCAACGCAAAAACATGTGGGCACTTCGATGGTGGATCCTGCGCATGTGGATGAATGCCTGCAGATGTTGCACTTTGTGGCGGGCAGCGAAGAGAAATGGCGCGAACGCCCGTTCGTTTCGCAGTCCAACTGCTTTGTTGTGCCGCCGATGAAATTTGCTGAGGATGCCTGCCGGTGTCTTGAAACGGCGGCGCGCGGCGGCATGCCGGTGTTGCTGCTTTCTGCGGCACAGGCGGGCGCCACATCACCAGCAGCCCTTGCCGGCACCCTGGTTCAAGCTGTAGCGGAATGCCTGTTCGGGCTGGTCTATATCAATTGTGTAGTGCCAGGCGCTGTTGCAATCTGGGGGCCTTGGCCATTTGTATCTGATCTTCGTACCGGCGCCATGTCAGGCGGATCAGGCGAGCAAGCACTCATCACATCCGGCTGCGCCCAGATGGGGCATTTCTATAATCTCACCGTGGGTTCTGCTGCTGGCATGTGCGATTCCAAAATGCCGGACATGCAGGCAGGTTACGAAAAGGGCGTGACTGCTGGCATCTCGGCGATGACGGGCGTGAACCTGCTTTATGAAAGTGCGGGCATGCACGCCTCGCTTCTCGGCTTCTGCCTCGAGAGCCTGCTCATTGACAATGACATGCTGGGTTCGATCAACCGGAACGTCCGCGGCATTGAAGTGAATGAGGATACACTGTCAGTTGAAGTGATCCGCGAAGTTTGCCTCAACGGGCCGGGCCATTTCCTTGGCAGTGAGCAGACACTCAATCTCATGCAGAAGGAATATGTCTACCCGGCGATTGCCAATCGCATGAGCCCCAAGGAATGGAACGAGGCTGGAAAGCCTGATCTGATTGTGAGAGCCGCTATCCGCAAGCGTGAAATTCTCTCGACCTACTATCCGGATTATTTGCCGCGCGCGATGGATGATGTTATCCGGGCCAAGCACGACATCAAACTGCCACGCGAAGTTATGGAGATGGGTGACCCCCGCTGGATGAAGTAATGGAACACCCTATACTCACCAGTATTCGCCGTTCAAGCTTTACGCCGATGGGATGGTTTGAAGTTTCCGCTGATGACAGGGTTCCGCACAATGCAAAGTTTATGATCCTTGTTGGCAATGCGGGAGCTGATATGTTTCGGCGATTTGCGCGAGAGAGAGAACCGGCAACTGATACCCTTGATGACTGGACGCGCGATGTGCTCGGAGGCCTGGCAACGGAACTCTCAGCACAAGTTGTGTTTCCATTTGACAAGCCGGCGCTGCCGTTTCTGAGCTGGGCCAGGCGCGCTGGGGCGGGCCACGTGTCTCCGCTCGGCCTCAATATCCATTCCACTTATGGGCTGTGGCATGCCTACCGCGCAGCACTTCTGTTTGATGTGGCCTTCGATATTCCACCGCTTTCGGCAGGCGCACATCCATGTGAGTCATGCGCCGACAAACCTTGCCTTGCTGCCTGCCCGGTGAATGCTTTCAGCGGAACATCCTATGCTGTTGAAACTTGCGCTTCGCATGTGGGTTCGCCCGTGGGCTCTGATTGCTTGGACGGCGGTTGCCTCGCGAGGCGTGCCTGTCCTGTTGGCAGGAACTTTACCTATCACCCTTATCAAGCGCAATTCTTCATGCGCGCGTTTATTGAATCCCGCCGCAATGTATAAGGCTATTCAGAACAAATTGCAGGCGGGCCACGCCATCATTCTCGATGGCGGAACGGGCACGGATATTCAGCGGCGCGGGGCGCCGATGAGCGGTGAAACCTGGTGCGCTGATGTCAATCTCACGCATCCTGAAATTGTCGGGTTGGTTCATGATGATTATGTTCGTGCTGGCGCCGAGATCATCTGTGCAAATACATTTGCAACGAGCGCCCTCTCCTTTGATGTTTATGGGCGAGGTGATGAGTTGCTGAAAATTGATGCCGAGGCGGTGGCCATCGCAAAACGAGCGGTTGCTGGAACGCAGGTTGCAGTTGCCGGTTCCATATCAACCATGCGCCCCGTGGCTGCTGGCTCGGACCGCACGCTTAAAGATGTGGAGTGGTCGGAAGTCGATGCGCGCAGCTTGTTCCGGCGGAAGGCTGCAAACCTCGCTGCCGCTGGCGTGGATCTCATCATGATGGAAATGATGCGGGACGTGGACTACTCGGTCTATGCCACTGAGACCGCGATGGAGACGGGGCTTCCTGTCTGGGTGGGCATCTCCGTTGAGCGGCGCGAAGACGGCGAGCTTTCAGGTTTCGGACGGAACGATCAATTGCTGGATGATGTGGCGCGACGGCTGGCAGCAACCAGGCCAGCCGCCATGAGCATCATGCACACCTCTCCCAATGACACCAATGAGGCGTTGCAGGTTTTGCGGAAATATTGGGATGGGCCGCTTGGGGCCTATCCGGAATGCGGTTATTTCAAAAGTCCGGATTGGCAATTTGTTGACGTGATTGAGCCGGATGACCTGGTTTCGAAGGCGCTGGATTGGCAGAAATTAGGGGTAAGTATTTTCGGCGGCTGTTGTGGACTTGGCCCCGCCCACATCGCAGCGCTGGCAAAGGAGTTCAAGCGATGAAAACCGGATCATGCCTGTGTGGGGCGGTCAAATATGAGGCAAAGGATTTAAGTGATGTCACTGCCTGCCACTGCGAACAGTGCCGAAAACAGACCGGAAACTATTGGGCTTCTACGCGGGTTCAAGACGCCAATCTTAAAATGATCGAGACCAGAGGGCTCAAGTGGTTTCGTTCGAGCGAATC
>JANNXN010000106.1:0-4160 GCA_031409595.1 Rhodobiaceae bacterium | reverse complement strand
CGGCCTACCGCGGGATACAGCCGCCATTTCGTGAAGTTTACAGCCCGCTGCTGCCCATGGCGCTCACCCATGCCTTGCAGCTCTTCTGGCAGCAGCAAGCCTTCCGCCCAGAGTTTGCAAAGACGCAAACCATGATGACCTGGATTCAATATGTCGGATTCTGCCTGAGTGGCGTTGCCGTTTCTGAAATTTCCAGCATGTCATGCCAGACCCATTTGATGGATGTAAACACCGGCAAGCTCTCATCGTTGGTTCGGGCGATGGGCTGGGAGAAATATTTCCCGCCCTTTGCCAAAGCCTGGGAACCCATCGGATGTCTGCACGAAAAATTCCGCGGCAAGGCGTTTCGCGGGGCCGGCAAAGTCCTGGCGGGCGTCCATGACTCCAACGGAAATTATTTACGATACCTCGCCGCTGGCCGGAAAAAATTCACCCTGCTCTCAACCGGAACCTGGATTATCGCTTTTGACACGGAAGCCAAATTGCAATCCCTCGATGAAAGCCGGGGCATGGTTTCCAATACTGATGTTCTGGGAAACCATGTGGTTTGCTGCAGGTTTTTTGGCGGCAAGGAATTCGAGATTTTGGGTGACGGAGTTCCAGGCGACGCGGCAACTCTCAACGCCGTTCAAAGCCTGATCGCCCAAAACACATTTGCCCTGCCCTATTTTTCTGACAGCGTTGACGGACCCGTCCCCCACCGCAGCGGCAGCCGGGGCAGTGTCATGGGGCCAGCGCCAACGTCACCAGAACAAAAAGCCTCCCTCGCCTCGCTCTACTGCGCACTCATGGTATCCGAGTCCCTCACCTCAATTGGTTCGCGTTACGACATTATCGTCGACGGCCCGTTTTCCGAGAATCTGGTGTTCCTCAAAGTGTTGGCAGAGCTTCGCCCCGCCCAAAAGCTTTTCGCGTCCGATTTGCGTGACGGCACCACCGCAGGCGCCGCCTGCCTTGCCCTCATGCCTGACGGCAAATTGCCCCATGTCCCGCTTTCGCTCACGCACGTGCTTCCGAAGAAACTTGCAGGCTTGCAGGAATATGCATCCACCTGGCTCAGCCTTGCCCATCGCTGCTGAGTTAACCGATCAGCAATATTCCCGGTGCACACTGCAGCTATTGGTGTAGGTGTGCTATGCGTAACAACGAACTCTCAACCTTTACTCTCACCTGTCCGGGCGAGGAATCATCCGACCCGCAGGTCCAGGACATCCAGAACCGTGGCAATCTTCCCCTGATGATTGGCGCCAATGTTCTGGCTGAAATAAATTATGAAGATTTGGTTGAGAGTTGGGAAACCGCCATTTCCCTGCCGCTGGCCGAACTCAACGCCATGACCACCCTCGCCGGCCAGCGCTTGAGCCTCATGTTGAGCGACAACCTCGAAACCGAATACCTGACCGATGTGGTAGCCGATGCAGCCGTGCTTTTCCTGCTCGCCATGCGCCGCTTCGGCATTTCCGAGCCCCACCGGATTCCTGCATGCACTGTAAAGTGGAATGGACAAGAGGCCGTTGAAAGCGTTCAAATGCTGGCATGAAAGCCAGCGAACCACCGGTCTCCGCCCCCGACTACGGCCGCTCCCTCAGGGGGCTGGGTTTTAACCTGATTGTGGCAGACGTGCCCCGCGCCGTAAAATTTGCCGCCGAAGTTCTGGGCGCCACAAGCTTTTTCGATAACGAAAGTTTTGCCGCCATGAAGCTGGTGGGCGGTGATTTCATGTTTCACGCCGATCACACCTATCATGCCAATCCCCTGTCAGGCATCGTGAAAGCTGTCGACGCCAGAGGTGCAGGCGTTGAACTCCGGGTCTATGGCTGCGATCCCGACGAAGTAGAAAAGCGCGCCCGTGCCGGCGGCTGGACCATTTTGGCCGACAGCCTCGACAAGCCCCACGGTCTCCGTGAGTGCATGATCATGGATGATGAGGGTTACATCTGGATTCCCTCCGTTCATTTGCCAAAATAGGGCGTTATTATTCAATCCACAATTGATCTGTCGGGCCTATATGGTCTAAGCAACCCCCAGATACAGTCATTCAGAGAGCAAAAAATGGTCAAGGAAATCGGGCATTTCATCGGCGGCAAACAGGTCAAGGGTCAATCGGGCCGGTTTGCTGATGTCTTCAACCCCAACACCGGCGAAGTGCAGGCCAAAGTGGCGCTCGCCTCCACCGCTGAAATGCGCGCGGCAGTTGAAAATGCCAAGGCAGCACAGCCCGCCTGGGCCGCCAAAAACCCGCAATTTCGCGCCCGCATCATGATGAAGTTTTTGGAACTCGCCGCCAGGCACAAGGAAGAATTGGCAACCCTCATTTCCATGGAACATGGGAAAACCGTTCCCGATGCGCTGGGAGATTTGCAGCGGGGCATTGAAGTTGCTGAATTTGCCTGCGGTGTTCCCCATCTTCTCAAAGGCGAATTCACCGATGGCGCAGGCCCCGGCATTGACATGTATTCCATGCGCCAGGCGCTGGGCGTCGTTGCAGGCATTACGCCATTCAATTTCCCCGCCATGATCCCCCTGTGGAAATGCGCGCCGGCCATTGCCGTGGGCAACGCTTTCATTCTAAAGCCTTCCGAGCGTGATCCATCATGCCCCATGCGCTTGGCCGAATTGTTCCTTGAGGCTGGCCTGCCACCCGGAATTCTGAATGTCGTCAATGGCGACAAGGAATCCGTCGATGCAATTTTGAATGATGCTGACATCAAGGCTGTGGGCTTTGTAGGCTCAACCGCCATCGCCCAATATGTCTATGCAGGCGCTACCGCCACAGGAAAACGCGCCCAGTGTTTCGGCGGCGCCAAAAATCACATGGTGATCATGCCCGATGCCGATATGGATCAGGCCGTGGATGCCCTGGTCGGGGCTGGCTATGGCTCGGCCGGCGAACGCTGCATGGCAATTTCCGTGGCTGTTCCAGTGGGTGAAGCCACCGCCAATACATTGATTGAAAAGCTCATCCCCCGGGTCGAAAAACTGAAGATCGGTCTTTCAACTGATCGCGAAGCCGACTACGGCCCGCTCGTCACCAAAATGGCGCTGGATCGCGTCAAGGGTTACATCGACATCGGCGTAAAAGAAGGTGCGAGCCTCAAGGTCGATGGCCGTGGTTTCAAAATGCAAGGCTACGAAAACGGCTATTTCCTCGGCGGCACATTGTTCGACAACGTCACCAAGGACATGCGGATCTACAAGGAAGAAATCTTCGGACCCGTGCTCGGCGTGGTGCGCGCCAAAACCTACGATGAGGCCCTGGGCCTGTGCAACGATCACGAATATGGCAATGGCGTTGCGATTTATACCCGCGATGGCGATGCCGCCCGCGACTTCGCCTCAAAGGTACAAGTGGGCATGGTGGGTATCAACGTGCCAATTCCCGTGCCGCTGGCTTATCACACGTTTGGGGGTTGGAAATCCTCAAGCTTCGGCGATTTGAATCAACACGGACCCGATTCCATCCGCTTCTACACCAAGACGAAAACCGTAACCTCCCGCTGGCCCTCCGGCACCAAGGAAGGCGCGCAGTTCTCCATACCGACAATGCGGTAGACCTCGGTGAACAAGCTGGATTTGCCACTGGGCTTTTATGAATTGCCGCCGGGCAAGCTTGCCAATGTGGTGACCTGTCTGGAGATGATGGCCAAACCACCACGCGCTACAAAACCCTTGCCAACTGGCTACGGCTTGCAGCGTGTTGATCCAACGGACCTTGACAGCTACCGCGCCATTTTTCGCCAAGTGGGTCAAGATCTGATGTGGTTTTCCAGGCTCATCATGCCCGGCGAAAAACTCGCAGGCATTCTCGGGCACCCGCAAACTGAATCCTACACTCTCAATCAGGGCGATACCCCTCTCGGCATTCTGGAGCTTGACTTCAAAGACATGCCTAATTGCGAGCTGGCATTCTTCGGTCTTGCAAAAGCAGCGATTGGCCAAGGATTGGGCCGCGCGCTGATGGATGCTGCAATCGACAAAGCCTGGTCCAAACCCATCAACCGCCTCTGGGTCCATACCTGCCATTTCGATCACCCGAATGCACTGGGCTTCTATCGCCGCTCAGGGTTCAATCCCTACGCCCTCATGGTGGAATTCCACGATGACCCAAGGCTCGCTGGCTTCCTCCCCCGCGAAGCCAGCCCTCATGTAGCACTCATTGA